>SLIA01000251.1 GCA_007135935.1 Wenzhouxiangella sp. | reverse complement strand
TCAATCCCGAGCGCGGCATCGTCGCCGACCTGGTCTACACCCAGGCCGACCATGCCGCCTACGGCGGCGTGGTACCCGAACTGGCCTCGCGCGACCACGTGCGCAAGCTGCCGGCCATGATTCGCGAGGCACTCGACCAGGCCGGGCTGAAAGCAGGTAACCTCGATGCCATCGCCTACACCGCCGGACCGGGCCTGGCCGGAGCCCTGCTGGTCGGCGCCTCGACGGCCGTGGGCCTGGCCGGGGCCCTGGGCAAACCGGCGATTGCCGTGCATCACATGGAAGGGCACCTGCTCTCTCCGCTGCTGTCCGACCCGGCGCCGGACTTCCCGTTCGTGGCTCTGCTGGTTTCCGGCGGCCACACCATGCTGGTTGCCGTGGAGGACTTTGGTCACTACCGGCTGCTGGGAGAGACCCTCGACGACGCCGCCGGCGAGGCTTTCGACAAGACCGCGCGCCTGATGGGCCTGGGTTACCCAGGCGGCCCGGAAGTCGCCCGCCTGGCCGAAAGCGGCGACCCGGAGCGCTTCGACTTTCCGCGACCCATGACCAACCGGCCGGGGCTGGATTTCAGTTTCTCCGGCCTCAAGACACACACCCGTCAGCTGGTGGCACAGGTCGACGAGACCGATCATCCGCACGTCGCCGCCGGCTTCGAGCAGGCAGTGGTCGATACCCTGGCGATCAAGTGCCGGCGCGCGCTGAAAGAAACGCGCATGGAGCGACTGGTCATCGCCGGCGGCGTGAGCGCCAACCGCCGCCTGCGCGAAAAGCTGAACCGCACCCTGCCCGACCAGGTGTACTATCCGGACCTGAAGCTGTGCACCGACAACGGCGCCATGATCGCCTTCGCCGGCTGGTATCGGCGCGCGGAGGCGACCACAGACGGCAAAATCGCAGTGCGACCGAGGTGGGCGATTGATGAATTGAGGCGGTAAAAGGTGAAAGGCAAAAGGTGAGAGGTATCTTTTCCTTTCACCTTTCACTTTTCACCTTTTACCTTGTTCCACCCAGCAAACGGCACCCACACCACCCCGTTAACGGAGCGTAACCGCAGCCCCTATGGATATCGTGTTTATCAAGGACCTCGAAATCGAGACCGTCATCGGCATCTACGACTGGGAGCGCAAGATCCGTCAGGTCGTGTGCCTGAACCTGGAGATGGGCACCGACATCCGCCGGGCAGCGGCAAGCGACCGCATCGAGGACACGCTCGACTACAAGGCGGTGGCCAAGCGCCTGATCGGCTTTGTCGAAAAAAGCAGCTTCGGGCTGGTCGAAACACTCGCTGAGCGCTGCGCCGAAATCGTACTCGACGAGTTTCCGGTTGAATGGCTCAAGCTCAGGCTGGACAAGCCCGGCGCCGTGCGCGGCTCGAAGTCGGTCGGCATCATCATCGAGCGCGGACGCAGGCCATGAAGACGATCGTCTACCTGGGACTGGGCAGCAACCGCAACGCCGAGGCGAACATTGCCGCCGGCATTCGCGCCCTGCAGGAATCCTTCGAGCCGGTGCGCATCTCCCCGGTCTATCGCTCCCCGGCGGTGGGCTTCGAGGGTTCGGACTTTCTCAACTGCGCCGCGGCCATCGAGACCGGCATGGCCCTGGGCGAACTCAAGCAGTGGCTGGTCGAACTCGAAGACCGCCATGGCCGCGACCGTAGCCAACCGAAATTCTCCGACCGCACGCTGGATATCGACATCCTGCTCTACGACGACCTGGTCGGCGAACACGACGGCCTGGAACTGCCGCGCGACGAGATTCTCAAGTACGCCCACGTCCTCAAGCCACTGACCGACCTGGCGCCCGGGCTCAGGCACCCGGTCACGGGCGTGAGTTTCTCGGAGCACTGGGAACGGTTCGAAGGCGAGCGGTCTCTGAGCGAGGTGCGACTACGCTAGTTAGTTGTAAGTTGTTAGTTGTCAGTTGCAGGTCGACTTCGGCCAGCGCGGCGAGCGTTGCAGCAGATTGCCTGCGAAACCGTCCGGAGCCGAATGGCTTTCGGCACGCGTTTGACTGTCAGGGTCCGACTGACAACTGACAACTTGCAACCTACAACCAACCAAGGCGGAGAGATCAATGAGCCACAGCATCGACCACCCCACCACCGACAACGCCCTGCTGCTTCTCGTCGATGTTCAGGGCAAGCTGGCGCGGCTGATGCACGAGTCCGATGCCATGCTTCGCCAGCAGGGGATTCTCATCGATGCCTGCCGCATTCTGGATGTGCCCATCGTCTGGGCCGAGCAGCTCCCGGACAAGCTCGGTGCGACCGTGCCGGAGTTGGCCGAGAAACTCGATGGCCTGAGACCAGCGGCCAAGTCCAGCTTCGGCTGCTGGGGCGACGCCGGCCTGCGCGAGACCATTCGCGCCAGCGGGCGCGACCGCATCCTGCTGGCCGGCATCGAAACCCATGTCTGTGTCTGGCAGACCGCCGCCGCCCTCAGACGCGAAGACTACCAGGTCCACCTGCTCACCGACGCGGTCTCCTCACGCTCGGCACACAACCGCGACATCGGCATCCGACGCATGGCCGCCGCCGGCGTGCACCTGAGCTGCGTGGAGATGGTGTTGTTCGAGTTGATGGTCGATGCCAGCCACCCGCGCTTCCGCGAGGTAACTGGAAAGTTGCGGTAAAAGGTGAAAGGTAAAAGGTAAAAGGCAAAACCGAGGGTTGCCTGAGTGCCGGTTTTCCAAGCGCGCTGGCCAGAGGCATCGCCTTGCCATTCGCCACCATCGAAAACCGTAGCCGCGCCGCATCCCCTCCTTTCACCTTTCACCTTTTACCTTACACCTCACACATTCAACAACCGCCCCCCGTCCACCGCCAGCACCTGGCCGGTGATATAGGGCGCGTCCAGTGCCAGGAACGCCACCGCGCCGGCGATATCCTCGGGCCGGCCGGGGCGTTTGAGGGGGATGCGGTCGAGGATGTCGGCTTCTGCTTCCGGCGACTGGTCGTGCTCGGGCCACAGAATGGCACCGGGGGCGACGGCGTTGACGCGGACATCGGGGGCCAGCTCCCTGGCCAGCGACCGGGTCTGCATCACCAGGCCGGCCTTGGCCTGGCAGTAGATGGCGTGGCGCTGCATGGGCACCAGGGCATGGATGTCGACCAGGTTGACGATGGCCCCGGCCTGTTGTACCAGGTGCGGCGCGCAGGCCTGTGACAGGAAGAACGGGGCCCGGAGGTTGCTGGCCATGAGCTCGTCCCAGTGGGCCTGCGTGGCTTCATCGACCGGCGTGGGGCAGAAGGCCGAGGCATTGTTGACCAGTACGTCGACCCGGCCGAAGGCTTCCAGCGCCGCGCCAACGATCTGACCCGGAGCCGCGTGGTCGGCCAGATCGACCTGGACGACCCGTGCCGACCCTGCCCGTGTCTCATTGAAACCCGCCGCCAGCGTATCGGCCTCGCGGCGTGACCCGCGGCAATGGATGACGACATTCAACCCCCGCTGGTGCAGTCGATCGGCAATGACCGCGCCGATACGCCTGGCCGCGCCGGTTACAATCGCTGCCGGTACCCCGCCGTTGTCCTTCGATGTCATCGCGCTCTCCATCACTGACGCTGCCACAACCGCCGCCCGAACTGGCCGACCTGAGCCGGCAATTG
>SLIA01000072.1 GCA_007135935.1 Wenzhouxiangella sp. | reverse complement strand
TTCAGCTTGACCATGGATGGAAATTTTGTTATCAGTTTCCAATTTGATCATTTCTTACCCAACAATTAGAGCTTCATTTTCATTCAGGAAATCGCTTGGATTTTTATGACGACAAAAGAAACCATTAATCAGCAATTCACCGAACTACTTCAACAAAAACTACCAAACAAACATGGGACACTGGCGGTCGCTGGTTGGTTTTTTAAGGACCAAGATGATATTGTCTCATTCGGTGACTTCGGCAGCCACTCACCCGGATCGACCAGCTTCCAGATCGGCTCGGTGACCAAGCTCTTTACCGCAACCCTAGCTGCCCTTCTGGCGCAAGATCACCGAATTGACATCAAAGCGCCAGTTGGAGATTACCTTGAACTCGATCCTGGCAGCACAGTAAAAGACGTGGTAGTTGAAGATTTGCTCACCCATCATGCCGGTTTACCCTCCGCCCCAAAGACGCTGCTCAGAAAATATGACCACAATAACCCCTATCAACACATCAACCGGGAAAGGTTGATGGATTACACAAACGCCCACAAAAAGCGCATCAAAGCCAACAGCGGCTTTCAGTACTCGAATTTAGGTTTCAGCATCGTTGGACTGATTCTGGAAGCCATCACCGGCAAAACCTATCAAGCCCTTATTAAAGATGAAATTTGCCAGCCTCTGGGCATCAAGGATTTATGGATAACCCAGCCGAAGGACGACATCCACCTCGCGCCGGGTGCCATGAAAAGGAAGAAAGCAACACCCCGCTGGGAATTAAACGCCATCGCCCCAGCCGGCGGGATTGATGCCCATATTATGGACATGCTGAAATATGCCAGGGGGAACATCCCGGGGCATCCGTTTTATCCCAGACGCGAAATCGCACATCAAACCCGACGGTCTATATCAAAACAGTTATCAATTGGCCTGGGGTGGCTCATCACCAGTCATAAGGGCCTTGGAACGCTGCATTCCCACACAGGCGCCACCGGCGGCTTCAACAGCTTCCTGGGCATTCACCCTGCAGGCAAATTTGGCGTGGTTGTACTGACCAACTGCAGGCTGTCTTTTTTGCAGGAACTGGGTTTGAAAATGGACGCTGCCTCTGGCATCGGTTTTGAGGGATTGAAATTCATGGTAAAGGAATTCCAAACTTCAAAGATGCTTGCCTGATATCTTCAGAAATTCACAATAAACACAGACAATTAGGGTTTTTTCACTGTCCAATCAGATGCTGAAAATCCATTGTTACAATTTCATTCACCTTGAACAATCTTAAAGACAGCATGCGATAGGAATTAATATCAAATGGCAATTTAATAGAAATTAGGCAGATTGGATTTTTCACCAACTTATAGGTTCTAATAGTTCAAATCAATCGAAAAATTCTCTTTTTGGTCGTTGTTACAAATCGTTCCAAATCATTAGACCAGTAACATTGTTGAAATCTTGCCTGCTATGAATTCAATCGTTTTGGTGGGCTATAATGAATGAGAAATGAAAACCAGGACATCAGAGTATAATGCTAAGGTGATTGGATCATATGCGTATGAACTGCTCTCTGGAGAAAAAAAGGCGCATGTGTTCAGTCAAATCTCCAAAGGATTTTTCGTTCAACTATCCAATGTAAAATTGGTTTTTTTCTCCTATGAACCCTACCGAGGACCATTAACAATTAATGTATCTCTCTTGGAGGGAAGCTTACCCGTCCTGTCTCAGGAAGAGCCATTGATCATCTCTCATGATAAACTCTGGTTTCCTGCAGAAGAATTATCCATACATTTAGGTTCTGCAGATATTTGGTATACCCCACAATCAAAAGGTGTACCTCTACCCATTGAGAAAAGAAAGTCTTTGATCCGCGAGCTGGCCTCAGCAGCTATCCAACAAATTGATCCAGACAATACCAGTTTGATCTATCCTGAGTTATTTGATTTTGCAGATATCGATGCAAATGGCGTAAATCAATATCCAGAGATTTCTGTTGAAATTGAAAACATAAGAAGTTTTCTGAAAATGCGAGATGTGTCATCTATGTTGCGCGACCCTAAATCATTTCTTGGCAAAGGGAGCGGACTGACGCCATCAGGCGACGACTTTGTTTTAGGGCTTATCTTAGCATTAAATCGATGGGAGTCTAAAATAACTCCAGGCGTAGATCAGCCAGCCATAAATAAAGCGATAACTAAAGCCGCATATCAAGCCACAACCTCCCTCAGCGCAAATTTAATAGAGTGTGCTTGTTTAGGTCTTGCTGATGAAAGGCTGATATCAGCTGTTGATTTTCTTGCTGTTGGCGATCAATCCCTATCCAAAGTTCTAAGCGGCTTACGCAGCTGGGGGAACTCATCAGGTATTGATGCACTTGTCGGCATGATGACCGCCATGTCAGCCGGGTAATATTAATCGGTAAGCTTTGGGAAATCGACGAAGGCTTACTGGTTGAAACGGCAGCAATGATAGCATTTCACCGGATGCTCAAAGCAGCGCATCCAACAGGTCGATCATTTCCTGGTCTCCATCGGCAGGGGGTGACCAATCCACTTGAAGAACCTCAACAGATTGTTTTTCCAAACTCTCAGAAAACTTTATCAATCCCAAATTAATTACAACAAGCGGGTTGCTCAATAATTCTTCAAAATTCTCACTCATTATTGATCTCTTTCTTTGGAAACAAGATTAGCACAAAATCGTGCCGCCTTTGCATTGCTGGTAAAGACAATCACACCCTGGTCTTCGAGCAGCTGGATCTGTAAATCCATATCTTGCGGATCAAGCTCAGTGCCGCACACTGAAGCAACAAAGGTAAGGTGAGCATTGCGAGCATGGGCATTTCGTTTGGCCTGCTCAATAGCATCGATCAGTTCGCCAACCGGATCTGGTGATGCATTGTAACCAAGAATGAAATCCAAAAAAATGACAGCAACTTGAGGGTCAAGGCTCTCAGTTTTAATGCGTTGTTTCCGCAAAAAACCATCAATCATTGGATGGGGTTTCCCAACGGTAAAATATTCACTGCCCATATCAACGATGGAGTGAGAAAAACTGTTTTCAGGATCTGCAAGCTTATATTCAGGCGCCAGTGGGGAATCAGAGTATACGGCTATGCCTTCATCTTTGAGGATCTGCTGGGATTGATAGCAAAATGTCCCACCGGCAAAGATACCTCGCAGGTATTTTTGTTTTTTATCCCATTTTCCCTTTTCCTGCTCGATCCTGTCCTTTTCTTCTAGTGTTAAACTGAGGACACTCACAGGTAAGGTATTTTGATCTGTGTATTTAAGGGCAGCAATAACAGCATCATCAATTGTTCGGGTGTATACAAGATTCGTGTGTCCAGGTGGTAACTCCTTTGCACCTAGAAAACAACAAACGATTGGTTTCTTACAAGCCTTGAATTTGTTCTCAAATTTTTCCAGCATTTTTGGGCCAACTGGCTTGGAAACAAATGCAATCACCTCTGTGGCTTGATTCGCTTCTAAGGCAATCAGAGTGGTAAACGCCGTCAGACCACCGATTTTATCCGACACATCATTTGTGCCGATACCGATGGCATGCGAAATACCTGAACCCGCGTGATGAATCTGGCTGGTGAACTCCTGTAATCCCGTCCCAGAAGCACCGATAGCTCCAATGGAACCCTGCCGGACAACATTCGTAAACCCTAACCCGGTTCCTCCGATCAGACTGGTACCACAATCAGGACCCATCACAAGTAAATTATTCTCAACAGCTTTCTGTTTTAATGCTAACTCATCCTCGAGTGACACATTGCTGCTGAAAATGAACGCATGCAATCCGGCATCAAGCGCTTTATGGGCTTCACGAGCTGCATACTCACCAGGAATTGAAATGGATACAATGTTTGCCTGCGGTTGTTGAGCCAATGCATCTTCAAGCGTAGGGACACTATTTCGTCTTTCCTTGCCTTCTGGAGCAATGAAAGCGTGGTCCACATTTGCAAGTACATCTTCAACAATTTGATCCGTTTCAGCCATAACCGCAACAACCAGGTCGTTCGGTTGCGCAGCGTCTAATTCAGGACACGCGATATCAAACCCTTGTAAGAGTTCTTTGTTCTTCTCACTAGCCATTAACACTGCTGTTTTACGGACACCATCAATTGATGACAAGCGGCTATTGACACCCATTAAGAACACCGAATCATAGTACTGGTTTCTTTTAACAATAAACCCAGAAGCCATATTATCTCCCATTGTATTTGTTTCCAAAAGCGATTAAAGCCTGCTTGAAACAATCCATTGGCGCACGAACCAGACCAGCTCCGATAATCGGATGTCCAGGATCTTTGTGGGCCATTCCCGTATCAATGATGGGTGAAATATTTGTTTGAACAACCTTGCGAATATCAATTCCCATTGAAGCACCAACAAATCCTAATGCTGGCATCAGATAGGTTGGATGAACAGCCGTCGTGATTTTTCTCATTTCACGAGTATATGCAATCGCCTCATCTGGTGTCCCACCGACAAGGCTTAATATGCCTGGTGCACCGCCAATTACAAAACCACCCCATCCTACCGTTTCAGTAATAGCTGAATCACCCATATCAAGACCTGCGTCATCGTCATTATAACCAGTTAGGAACAAGCCCTTTATTTTCGGTGCTGGAGCAGTAAACCACATGTCTTCTAAGCCACTTACTCGAATGCCAAATTCTGTGCCATTACGCGCCATAGCTGTAACAATTGTGCTGTACTCAATGCCATGGGCCGCATCGCTAATCGCCTTACCAGAAGCCATTGCCAGGCCAAGAAAGATTAAATGGTGATTTGTAATGTAATACAGCGTTGGTAAAACTGCATCTTTAGGCAAATCAGCCAAAGCTAAACCCACCGCCATTTTATTCGCGAACAGACTTGAGGCAGCATGATGTCGGTTATGAACTTCATCACCCATTTGTAACGCCTGGATGATGATCGGTTTTAATTCCAATCCACCCAGTTTTTCAAGCGCGATTGTTAGCGTTGGTGCCCAAACATCTCTCCATTTACGAAGACCGTCCAATGCCTCATCACTGTAATCCCCAAACTGCTGCCGACCTTCGACCTGACGAGTGAAAGCCCGATTTCCAAATGCCTTGTTTTCTACCACCCAAACCGGTGCTGAAACCGTTATAGTACCAGCCATTGGGCCAACTGCCTGATGATGATGGTTTGGTGCTAATTTAATATCACCATTTTCCAACAGTTTCCTGGCTTCTTCAGCAGTATTTGCCCACTCCTCGTACAAAACCATACCGATTACTGCACCTTGCATGGCGCCACACATTCGATCCCATTCAATCGGTGGACCTGCATGTAGTACCATCCTGTCTTCCAGCCCTGGAATAACTTCACCCGCAGGCGCAATATCAACCAGAACAGGATCCCCCTGTATTAGGCGGTTTGTTGTATCTTCATTAGCAATTTCGATTTTCCTTTTTATATCCATCCATCAACCTTTCCATCGCCTTATACAGATAAACTGGGATTTTTGAGGGTTCACCCAGTTTGGCGAACCCTCATCATTAGCAAATCATCAACTATTGTGGGCTGCCAATCACACCCTGAACGTACCAGTCAACTGAACCCATCATTGCCACTGGCAGCTCTTCGCCTTCTGCAACTCTTTCAGTACCTTCTTGATCAAAAATTGGTCCTGCAAAAACAGTTAATTCACCATCCACAATGGCATCTTTGACCTCAAGAACCTGGTCCTGTACTTCTTGGGGGACATTGGGGCCAAACGGTGCCATAGCCATACATCCAGCGCCAATACCGCAGCGTAGGAATATTGGCTCCCAAGTGCCGTCAATAACATTGGATGTTAACCAGGTTAATGTTCCACCCAACGTATGCCCGATGCCGGAGATCCAGTATTCTGGAGCATAATCCTGGGCAGCCAGGTTCTGAAAACCAATTGAGTACGCGCCTCGGGATTCGGCGGTTGAGATAACCGTCGCAGGCGAATCCACATGCATTGTGATAACGTCTACACCCTGGTTGATAAGTGAGTTTGTCGCATCCGCTTCTTTTGCACTGTCACCCCAATCAAAGGTAAAGGCTACGATCGTTTCAACACTCTCATTTACTGACTGGGCACCTAAAGTGAATGAGTTAATAAAGGTGTTTGTCCAACCAAGTGGGAAAGCGCCAACGAATCCAAGCTTATTGGTCTCAGTCATCAAACCAGCAGCGACACCCATCATATACCAAGTGTCTGGAGGTTCAGTAAAGAAATTGCCAAAGTTATCACGCAGCTCCCAACCACCAGCATGTTGAAAGATCACATCTGGATTCTGTTCTGCTAATTCAATTGCAGGATATTGATGGTTAAAGGCGGTCGCAATAATCATCCCCGCACCTTGCTGGATCATATTGACCATCGTTGAAGTTGCACCCGCTTCTTCCGGTACATTTTCAGCAACAATGATCTCAACACACGGGATGTTCTCTTTGATGGTCATGACACTTTCATGCATCGCCTGGTTGTACCCAGCATCAGTGATGGGACCGCCATGCAAAGCACCAATGATCAAACAGGGTCCTTCATCCTCCTCGACAGGTTCTTCAACAACGACCTCTTCTTCCTCAGGCTCTTCCACAACCGGTTCTTCCACCGGTTCTTCAACATCCGGTTCCTCTACAACGGGCTCTTCCACAACCGGTTCTTCCACAACAGGTTCTTCCACAGCGGGTTGACATGCTGTCACAAGAAGCGCACTGGTGATTAGTATCGCTAAAATCAAGAAAATTTTCGATTTCATATTCAACTCCTTTTTTATTAAGTGATTTCAATATCTGTACTGGCGAAATATGTTATCCTTCGATAGAAACCTCCTTGACTATTCCAGAGATGTTTTACTGTTGACCTCCCTGATAAACCCTTCCTAAACTTGCTGGTGCAGCATGTTTGCGGGTGCCACCCCAAATGATCAAAACCAACAATGTGATCAAGTATGGAATAGTATCGAGTAAAAATGGTGATACTCTTACACCACTTGATTGCAGCATTAACTGAAAAGCTACTGCTCCACTAAACAAAAGTGCACCTCCAATCGCACGCAATGGGTGCCATTTAGAGAAAATTACCAATGCTACAGCAATGAACCCTCTTCCACCTGTCATGAATTGAGACCAGTTCATGGTATATGCAATAGACAGGTGTGCTGCTCCTAATCCAGCTAACATACCGCCAATGCCGAGTGCCTGATATTTGATCCAGAATGGATTCCGCCCGGAAGCAAAAGCCGTGTCAGCATTTTCTCCGACAGCTCTTAACCCAAGTCCCCATCGTGTACGGAAAAGTAACCACCAAATTAATACTGCAACAGGAATAACCAGGTAAATCAAGAAATCAAACCTGAATAATGATGCGAATAAAAGCGGTAAATTGGCGGTGCCTGGAAAAGGAATGCGAGGCAATGGAGTGATTCGAACACCAACATAATCCCTACCGATCAATGCACTTAACCCAAAACCAAAAAACATCGTGGCTAATCCACTGGCTAACTGGTTTGCCTTCCGTGTAACAACCAGAAAACCAATGATCATGTTGGTCAAACCTCCTACAATCATTGCCACCAGAATACCAATATAAGGATTTCCCGTTTCAACCGCAACACGATAACCTGTTGCTGCACTGATCAGCATAATGCCTTCCAGTCCTAAGTTGACAATACCTGCCCGCTGGTGAAGGGTTTCTCCGAGTGTCGTGTACAACAGAGATGTACCAGAAAATATTGCGCTTGAAAGAACACCGAGGATGGCTAATAGACTCATGCTACCTTCCTTTGTAAGAAAACTGGTTTTGCAAGAACGATGAATAAAGTAAATGCAAGCAAAATATTGATCACTGCAAAGGGCAAACCAACAGTTAATTGCAGATAATTGCCGCCTGTCATGATGACGGAAATCACAAATGATGTAATAAAGATAGCAAGTGGATCACCAAATGACATCCAGCTAATCAAAAAGCCCATAAAGCCCACTCCCCGTGAAAATCCTGCCATGAGAACACCAAAAAATCCCGAGACTTGGGCCATTCCAGCCAAACCAGCAATGGCACCGCCAGCACACATGATGATGATCCAGTAACGATTGATGGGAATACCATTACGTTTTGCAGCTTGAGCATTACCCAAAATGGCTTTCATTTCCATACCCCAGCGTGTGTATTTCAATAGCAGCCAGAAAAGGATCAAAAGGGCTAAAGCAATAAAAAAGCTCAGGTCAATCCGAGAATTGAAGAACCTGGGCAATCGAGCGGCTGGGACAAACATCGCAGTTTTGTTGGTATCCATGGGTGAATGCCAATAACCGTACACAAAAAAGGCCACGATCATAGGCGCAACAGAATTAAGTAAAAGTGTCGTTATGGTTTCATTCACCAGGCCAAGAGATTTTAACAAACCCGGAATAAATGCCCACACTGCACCCCCTAGCATTCCAAGCAAGATCATGATTGGGAGCAACACCCATCCAGGCAGGTGACTGAAAGTAAGCGCTCCCCATGTCGCAAAGCAGGCTCCCATGTAAAGCTGCCCTTCGCCTCCAACATTGATTAAGCCAACCCGTGTTGGCAAGGCAACTGCTAAAGCCGTTAATAGCACAGGAGTCATCGAAACAATTACCTCAGTAAACCCATATCGACTACCTAGGGTATAGCTGAAAATATCTTGATAGGATTTTATTGGATCGCTACCTGAGATCAACAAAATGAGCCCAAACAGGATGAGCACGATCAATACCATCCCGACATAGCGGAGAACCTGGTTTAAAACCTTGTCTAATTTACTATTTTTCTGATCTACTTTATTATTCTTCTGCAGCATAAAGAACCTCTGAACCGGTCATTAAATGTCCAATTTCATAAATATCAGTTTCTTCTGGCGTGAAAACACCAACAATTCTTCCCTGGTAAAGGACAACCATACGATCACAATACTTAAATAACTCGTCCAAATCTTCTGAAATAAACAACACGCCCGCACCAGATTCTCGTGCCCTGATTAATGCCTTTCGGGCAGCATTTGCACTTTGGACATCTAAACCCCGCGTCAGGTAGGATGCAACGATCAACTCCGGTTGACGACTCATTTCTCTGGCGATAACTGACCGCTGTAGATTGCCGCCTGAAAGCGCCTTGGCAATGGTGTATAAAGGAACATCAAACCCCAGTTTTTCCTGAGCTGCCAAAGCATCCTTGTGTATTTGGCCCCAATCCATCGCCAATCCGCCGAATCGGATGTAGCTTGCTGTGTTGGTTAATGCAAAATTCTCCAAAACTGTCATAAATGGTATGGCAGCCATCATTAGGGGGTTCTCTGGGATGTAAACAACACCTTTTTTCCTCACAACAGGGATTGAACGGTTGGTAACATTTTCCCCATTGATCAACTTCTTGCCACTTGAACCGATGATACCCAGTACCAGGTCACTTAATTCCTTTTGTCCGTTTCCAGAAACGCCAGCAACACCAAGGATTTCACCCGGGAATATTTGCAGGTTGATATCATCAAGCTTGATCGCATCGCCCTCACCGGTTGTTGAGACAGAGGAAAGTTCTAAGACTGGTGTCCCTGACCGATCAACAGCTTGTTTTTCAGGAGTTTCCACCGAGGTGATCCGTTTAGCAAACATCATTTCGATCAGATCATTCTCATTAACCTCTGATCGCAGCACCGTATTAACTACACGCCCCTTCCTCAAGACGGTAATCCGGTCTGCACAAGAAAAGACCTCATTCATTTTGTGTGTGATCAAAATGATTGCATAACCGTCTTCTCTCAGCTTGTTCAATACAATGAACAAGCCTTCAAGTTCATGGGGTGCAAGCACCCTCGTTGGCTCATCCAGGATCAATAGTTTGGCATCCGAAAGCAGCAGCTTAAGAATTTCAACTTTTTGCTGCTCTCCAATTGAAAGATTGGCTACTTTGGCATTGGGATTAACATGCAAGCTGTAACGCTTGGAAACATCCTCAATCTGCTCATTTATTTGTTGATGATTCAATACTGCAGGGAGATTTGGTAAAAAAAGTGCGATATTTTCAGCAACACTTAATGCCGGGATCAAATTCAAATCCTGGAAAACCATTCCAATTTGTATCCCACGAGCATCATGAGGAGAACGAATCTGATAGGGTTTGCCCTGGTAATAAATCTCCCCAGAATCTGCCCCATAAAATCCATACAGGATTTTCATCAAGGTGCTTTTTCCTGCACCATTCTCTCCCAACAAAGCATGGATTTCATATGGATGGATATCTAAGTCGATATTATCATTAGCCAAAACCCCAGGAAACGTTTTTGTAATTCCTTGCATTGAGACAAGGATTCTTTCATCTAGTTCATTATTGATATCACCCATAAGCAATTCCTGTTGTTATCTCAGTTCTGATTCTTAACAAAGTCAAACAATACGAAAAAATTAGTTGCCTTCAAAGCCAATCATACAGCCGGCAACTAAACGACGTAAGAGAAATTTCTACGGCTTTTTGTTAAAATGGATTAGGAGGAAATTACTTAATTAACCCCGTATAAAATACCTAATTCCATAATTAGGAATTGATTTACTTTAGCAAGCCATTTTCACGGGCATATCGTACCAATTCCACCCTACTGCGTATGCCCAGTTTATTTGTCAAATTAGATCTGTGACCTTCGACGGTCCGCACACTTATTGTCAGTTCTTTACCGATTTGGCGATTGGTATATCCCTGGGCGATCAATTTCAGCACATCAATTTCTCGCGTTGTTAATGGTGATGATTCTTCTCTTTCATCTGACCATTGCGATTTAATACCTTCATCGATAACCCCATGCAGCATAGAAGGTTCAACATACATATCACCGCGCATAATTACATTGATAGCCATAGATAAATCAGACTCCGCTGCTTGTTTCAGTATATAGCCCGAAGCACCTGATTTTATCGCTTCACGAAGTAACGCTTTGTCATCATGAAGCGTCAGAATGAGAATTTTTAATGCAGGAAACTGTGGGATTAATTTCTTCACGACTGATATACCGTCCAGATCAGGCATACTGATATCTAAGACAAGGATGTCTGGCTGTAGTAGGGAAACTTTTTCAATTGTTTCATACCCACCTGTCGCTTCTCCCACCAAGGTTATGGTAGGGTCTAATTGCAACAGTGCTCTAAGACCGGTCCTCACAATCGCATGGTCATCAGCAATTAATACCTTAGTCATCCAACGGCACCTCAACTAACACAGTGGTACCTTTACCATACGAGCTTTCAATTGTAAACTTCCCATTAAGCATTTCGATACGCTCTCGCATACCTAAAATTCCAAGATGACCATCCAATGTTGGCGATGTTGGCACAAAGCCGATACCATCATCTTCGATCACAGCAACAATGTTCTTATCGCGCAGGCATATCAATATATCGATAGATGTCGCAGCCGCATGTAATACAACATTGGTGAGTGATTCTTGAACGATCCTGAAAAGAGCGGTCTCTATTTCCTCAGTTAATCGTTGGTTCTGAAAACCAACTGCCTCGTATTTAACATCGATATTATATTGGCGAGTGAAATCTTCAGAGTATTGCTCTAAGGCTGTAATTAATCCCAGGTGATCTAAACTAGACGGCCTCAAATTCATCGCCAGGTCATGTAAATTTTTTTGGATCAAATTCGCTGTTTGTTTAATATCAATGATATGCTCATCAAGTTTCTCCACATGCTTGGTATCACGTTCTAAGAGACCCAATTTGACAGATAATGCCGATAACAATTGCCCGGATTCGTCATGAATTTCTCTTGATAGATGAAGACGCTCTTTTTCTTGTGATGAGATCAGATGCTGGGAAAGTGCATGTAATTGCTTATTACTGGTCTGAACTTCTTTAACCAACCATGCGTTTTGAATAGCCACAGCACAAAGGTTGGCAAATGATTCAAAGAGAGGTAAACGTTCTTGATTGAAAAACCCACCCACCTTACTGGCGACATTAAGCGTTCCCAGAGATTGTCCACCAAAGGAAATTGGAAGAGTTGCATAATGATGAAATAGTTGGTTATTGTTGTTACCTAAATTGATAGTTTTTGTGATGACACTGTTAGATTCAGCAGTCAACTCGGTTTGATCATAAAACCGATTAATCCTGTGAATTTCATTTTGCTCTATACCATAAACTCCCACAGGCTTCTTTTTAACACCTCTCAGATCCAACCATGCCGCGTCCACATTAAATTGTGTAACAGCCAATTCACATATGGTCCGGTAAATGTCACTTGCTTCATAGAATCCTAAGAACGTTTTTGATGCATGATTCAAATTTGATAAATCATGTAAACGGCTTTGAAGTGCTTCTGCTGCCTTTCTGCGTTCAATAGAGACTGCCGCCAGGATCAACATTGTTAAAGAAACAACACCTGTGAAGGTTTGCAACAAGACTAAACTATTATTTAAAGATTCCAGAGAATATGGTCCAATGCCTTGTGCCGTCCCCCAAATAGCGATGCCAGAGACCAGGAAGATCGCTGTGGTCGCACCTCTCTGTTCAAACCTAAGGGCTGCCCAAAGCGTGATTGGGAAAATAAAATAAAGCAATGCTCGATGGGTTATACCATCTTGTGGAGTACTGCTGAACACATACCAGGAAAATAAACTCAACAATAATAATAAAATAGAACCTTCTAAATAAGAACGCCAATTCCGTTTAATTTTCGGTTTTGAGGACCAGACCAGTAAAACTGGTGCAACAACGAGCGCTCCAAGCAAGTTACCAACCCACCAGGTGATCCAAATCGTCACAAAAAATTCCCAAGGACCAAGCCCGGTTAGCATCAGTGACATTGTGCCAAATGTTGCACTGACCATTGTTCCCAATAATGAGAAACCCAACAGGTACAAAACATCCTGAACACGGCTCAGGCCGATTTTAAAGTCAACGAGATGTTTCAAGCCATAAGCAATCACCAATGCTTCCAATGTGTTTCCCACTCCCATACCCAGGGCTAACGCCACCGGTACATTGTTAATTATAGAACCACCCACAACGCCGATTAACACACCAGGCCAAAGGTTGATGCCAAACAACAACAATGCAGCTATCGCTAAACCAGTTGATGGCCACACCGGGGATGTATTGGGTTGAACATAGGCCATCATCAAACCCAACCTGGCACCCAGATGATATAGGACTGCCAGAGCAAGAATTTTCAACAGGTAAATGCCAACGTTACGAAAAGCTTTATTCACACAACACCTCGATACCTGAATTATATACTACAAGTCGATCGAGTCGAGAAGAGGAAATTATTTCTAGGATAAAGGCTGTTTGTGTGGTCCAATCTCAGTCAGCACCTGTTTGACTTCACTAAGTACATGTGGACAATGATTTCGTTCATCAGATATCTATGATCATTCTTATTGATCGCTACCGGTCAACACAGCGCACTATGCCACCCCCGCATGTTTTCAACCACGCCATCTTGGATTATACGTTTCTGGTCATCCATTATAATTGTCAAGAAAACCTACTTCTGTTGGGAGGATCGCTTGACCCGAAATTACAATAACGCCATCAAGGCCTGGGATGAAATCTTTGCAGCAAAAGGTGACACAGTACCCACAAAACCCAGCACCGGGATTGAAGCCTTCGAT
>SLIA01000138.1 GCA_007135935.1 Wenzhouxiangella sp. | reverse complement strand
GGAGCCGTTGCACGTGTTCCGCTCGCTTGAATTGGCGACGGCCAGTCCTGCGCTCGCGCGCCTTGCCCACGACGCTTGTGCGACGGCTGAGCGTTACCCAATTAACCGCATGGCCCACTAGACGGACTTTTCCTGTTGCTGGCCGAGGAGGAAAAGCGCATTCGCGAGGATCCGGTCGCCCGCACCACGCAATTGCTGCGCGAGGTGTTCGGACGCGGCTGATTCGAACCTGTTTCGATACGCACACGTCTGCCATATGCCGCTAAACTGAACTTCGGCACCTCAGCAAGCGAAGCCATAGCCCATGCAGTGGATCACCCACAAGTTCGGCGGCACCAGCCTGGCCGACGCCGACTGCATCCGCCAGGTCGCCACCGTGCTGGTCGATCGCGGCGATGACGCCCAGGCGGTCGTCGTCTCGGCCATGGCCGGGGTCACCAACGAATTGCTGTCGATTACCAGTCAGGCCGCCACCGCCAAGCCCGGCTGGCAGGATCGACTCGCCAGTCTCGAACAACGACATTTCGACACCGCTGCCGGCCTGCTCGACGACGCCTCCATCCTGGCCGGTGTTCGATCGAGCCTGGAGCACATCTTCGGGGAACTGCGCCAGTTACTGGCCAGCCTCGAGCTGATGGGGACGGCACCGGTCGAGGCGGTGGAGCTGATCTCGGGCCTGGGCGAGGTGATGTCGGCTCAGTTGCTGTCCGCCCGCTTCCACCAGCTCGGTGAAGATGCCGTGTTCATCGACGCCCGCGAGATTCTTCGCACCCGGCCCACCGCCCTGATGACGGCGGTCGACTGGCAAACCAGCGGTGAACTGCTTGCCGCTTTCCGTGACAGGCACCCGGCCTCGCGCTACGTCATCACCGGTTTTGTCTGCCGCCGCGACGATGGCCGGGTCTCGACGCTGGGACGTAACGGTTCGGATTATTCCGGCTCCATTTTCGGGCGCCTGTTCGCCGCTGAAGAAATTCATATCTGGACCAACGTCGACGGCCTGCTCTCGGCCGACCCCAGCCAGGTTCCCCAGGCCCACCTGCTCGATCACCTGTCCTACCGCGAGGCCTTCGAGCTGGCCTATTTCGGCGCCCGGGTCATCCACCCGCAAGCCCTCAGCCCGGCGCTGGAAGCCGATATTCCGGTCTTCGTACGCAACACTTTCAAGCCTGAAAGCGGCGGCACACGCATCGACTCGGCCGGCCATCCCGAACCGCCGGTCAAGGGCATCTCCGGCGTGCGCGACATGGCACTGGTCACCATCGAGGGCGCCGGCATGATCGGTGTGCCCGGCACAGCCGAGCGCGTGTTCTCCGCACTCCACCGGGCCGAAGTGTCGGTCACCATGATCTCGCAGGGCTCGTCGGAGCACTCCATCTGCCTGGTCGTGCCCGGCAGCGAAGCCGAGCGCACCTGCCGCCTGCTCGAAGAAGCCTTCGAGCGCGAGATGCGTCATGGCCTGATCCAGCGCATCTTCAGCCTGCCCGACATCCGGGTGCTCGCCATCGTCGGCGAAGGCATGGCCGGCACACCGGGCGTGGCCGCGCGCCTGTTCTCATCACTGGCGCGCGCCGGCGTCAACGTGCGCGCCATTGCCCAGGGTGCCTCCGAGCGCAACATCTCGGTCGCCGTCGACGAATGCGATGCCGAGCGCGCGCTCAAGGCCATCCATGCCGGGTTCTACCTGTCCGAGCAGACCCTGTCGATCGGACTGATCGGCCCCGGCCAGGTCGGACGCACGCTGCTCGAGCAGATCGAGCAGGCCCGCCGGCGACTGTTCGAGCAGGGCCACCTCGACCTGCGCCTGAGTGCCGTCGCCTCGTCCAGGCACATGCGCCTGTCCGGCTCCGGGGGGCATATCGAAAACCACGCCGCGCTCGGAGCGGACGACGACGCCCTGAATCTCGAGCGCCTTACCGATCACATCGACGATGGTCACATGCCGCATGCGGTCATCATCGACTGCACGGCCAGCGATACGGTGGCCGACCACTATGCCGGCTGGCTGGCACGCGGCATTCATGTCATCACGCCAAACAAGCACGCCGGCAGCGGCGACCTGGATCGCTACCGGGGCATTCGCCGCCTGGCCGGCAGCCGCGGCGCACGCTGGCGTTACGAAGCCACCGTCGGTGCCGGCCTGCCGGTCATCCAGACCCTGCGCGACCTGATCGATACCGGCGACCGCATCCTGCGCATCGACGGTATCTTCTCCGGCACGCTGGCCTGGCTGTTCAACCGCTATCAGCCCGGCATGTCCTTCGGCGCCCTGGTGGCCGAGGCACGCGAAGCCGGCTATACCGAACCCGACCCGCGCGACGATCTCTCGGGCATGGACGTGGCCCGCAAGCTGGTCATCCTGGCCCGCGAAATGGGGCTGGAAATCGGCCTCGACGACATCGAGGTCGAGAGTCTTTGCCCAGCCGATCTGGCCGAGCAGTCCATCGATGGATTCATGGCCGCACTGCCCGAATACGACGACCGCATGGCCGACCGTATCGGCAAGGCCAGCGCCGCCGGGCGGGTGCTGCGCTACGTGGCCTCGCTGGATGATCAGGGTCGTGCCGCCGTGCGCCTGGAATCCCTGCCCGGCGACCATGCCTTCGCCCACCTGGCGCTGACCGACAACGTGGTCGCCTTTACCACCGAGCGCTACCGCGACAACCCGCTGATCGTGCAGGGACCGGGCGCCGGGCCGGAAGTGACCGCCGCCGGCGTCTTCGCCGACCTGCTGCGCGTCGCCGCCCACCTGGGAGCCAAGCTCTGATGAGCGGGTACCGCGAGGCCACGGCCTTCGCCCCGGCCTCGGTCGGCAATGTCGCGGTTGGCTATGACCTGCTCGGCCATGTCATCGAAGGGCCCGGCGATCGGGTCACCGCCCGCCGCCACGATGGTCGCGGCGTGGTCATCGAGACCATCACCGGCACGGTCACCGAGCTGCCGCTGAAGGCCGAATCCAATACCGCCGGTCGCGCCGTCCTCTCGCTGCTCGAGGCAACCGGTACCGACTTCGGCATTACCCTGCGCATCGAAAAAGGCATTCCGCTGGGCTCGGGCCTGGGCGGATCGGCCGCCTCGGCCAGTGCCGCGGTGGTGGCTGCCAATGCCCTGCTCGATACCCCGCTGGAGCGCGAGGCGCTCTATCCCCACGCCCTGGCCGGCGAGGCCGTGGCCAGCGGCTCGATCCACGGCGACAACGTCGGTCCGCAACTGCTCGGCGGCCTGGTCCTGGCCACCCCTGATCGGCTGGTCCGCATCCCCGTCCCCGATGGCCTGCATGCCGCTGTCGTTCACCCCGACCACCGCATCGACACCCGTGATGCGCGCCGGGTCCTGGACCGACCGTTTGCCATCGACACCATCGTGGCCCAGCAGACCCGCCTGGCCCTGGTTCTGGCCGGCTGTTTCAACAACGACCTGGACTTGATCCGCGAGGGACTATCCGACGTGCTGGTCGAACCCCATCGCGCAGGCCTGATTCCCGGCTTCGATGCCGTCAAGCAGGCTGCACTCGACGCCGGTGCCATGGGTGCGTCGATCTCCGGTGCCGGCCCGACCGTGTTCGCCTGGTTCGAAGGCCGCGCCGCCGCACAAACCGCCGCCGCGGACATGACGAAAGCCTTCGCCAGTCACGACATGAAAG
>SLIA01000140.1 GCA_007135935.1 Wenzhouxiangella sp. | reverse complement strand
GAAAGGTGAAAGGTGAAAGGTGAAAGGTGAAAGGTGAAAGGTGAAAGGTGAAAGGTGAAAGGTGAAAGGTGAAAGGTGAAAGGTGAAAGGTGAAAGGTGAAAGGTGAAAGGTGAAAGGCGGGAAAAGGCTCAAGGTTCAAGGCGAAAAGACCAAACGACCAAACGACCAAACGACCAAACGACCAAACGACCAAACGACCAAACGACAAACCAGCAAACCAACCAACGAACCAACGAACCAACGAACCAACGAAAATGAACTTCGATCTCATCAACACCGACGGACAGGCACGGCGAGGGCGGTTGCATTTTGCGCGCGGCACCGTTGAAACGCCGGCGTTCATGCCGGTGGGTACCTATGGCACGGTCAAGGCGATGACGCCGGAGGAATTGCGTTCGACCGGGGCCGAGATCGTGCTTGGCAATACCTTTCACCTGATGCTCAGGCCAGGCACGGAGGTGATCCGCGCGCATGGCGACCTGCACGATTTCATGGGCTGGTCGGGCCCCATCCTGACCGATTCCGGCGGCTTCCAGGTCTTCAGTCTGGCCGATCTCAGGAAGATGGACGAGCAGGGGGTGACGTTCGCCTCGCCGGTGGACGGTTCGAAGGTATTTCTCGGGCCCGAAGAGTCCATGCGCGTGCAGCGCGAGCTTGGGTCGGACATCGTCATGATCTTCGACGAGTGCACCCCTTATCCGGCCACCGAGCAACAGGCGCGCGAGTCCATGGAGCGATCCCTGCGCTGGGCCGAACGCTCGAAGTCTGCGCACGGCGATAGCCCGGCCGCCCTGTTCGGTATCGTCCAGGGCGGCATGTATTCCGACCTCCGCCGACGTTCGGCCGCGGCGCTGATGGAGATCGGTTTCGACGGTTACGCGATCGGCGGGTTGTCCGTGGGCGAGCCGGCGGAGGAACGCGAGCGGGTGCTGGAAGCGACCACGCCGATGCTGCCCGCCAACCGGCCCCGCTACCTGATGGGCGTGGGGCGTCCGGAGGACCTGGTGGCCGCGGTGGCCCGGGGCGTGGACATGTTCGATTGCGTCATGCCCACGCGCAACGCCCGCAACGGCCACCTGTTCACCAGCCACGGGGTGATGAAGATACGCAATGCCCGCTACCGGATGGACACCCGACCCGTGGATGAGGACTGTGCGTGCTACACCTGCAGCAACTACTCGCGCGCCTATCTCAAGCACCTCCATCGCTGCAACGAGATTCTCGGCCACCGCCTGGCGACCATTCATAACCTGCACTATTACCAGCGCCTCATGATCCGCATGCGCGAGGCTATCGAGGACGGAGTGTTCAACGATCTGGCCGAGCAGCTCAGGCAGGGGTGGCAGAACGGGATTCCTCCGTGACGCCGGTTGGGGGCGACAGTCTGGTTACGACGGCCGACCTGTGCAATAATTGCACGTTTGCATCGGGGCAATCAGTGCCCCGAACCGGCTGAAAATCGAATCCGAGGACACGATATATGGACTTCTTCATTACCAGCGCCATGGCCCAGGATGCCGGTGCGCAGGAACCGAGCATGCTCGCCAGCTTTATTCCGCTGATCCTGATCATCGTGATTTTCTGGTTTCTGCTGATTCGTCCGCAGATGAAGCGCAACAAGCAGCACCGTGAGCTGGTGTCTGGTCTGTCCGTGGGTGATGAGGTCGTCACCGCCGGCGGCATGCTCGGGCGTGTCACCGAGGTCGGCGAGAGTTTCGTCTCGCTGCAGCTGACCGACAACGTCACCATCAAACTGCAGAAGCACTCCGTGGCGCAGGTGGTTCCGAAGGGAACCATGGAATCCGCCAACTGATCCAATTGATATCCGTGGCCTTGCGGCCTCACGAGAACTGAAGTACTTCCAATGAATCGATCCCCACGCTGGAAATACGTCCTGCTGATCATCGTGATCTTTGCGGGCATCATTTACGCCCTGCCCAATATCTTCGGCGACGACCCGGCCGTGCAGGTGTCTTCGCTGCGCGGTTTCGAGCTCGAGCAGGAGCTCGCGGCAGAAGTCGAACGCATTCTCGAAGCCGAGGGGCTCGAGTATCACCATGTCGAATTCGAGCCGGAACGCCTGATGGTTCGCTTCGACAATACCGACCGCCAGTTGCGGGCTGCCGACATTCTTCGGGATGAACTCGGCAGCGACTATGTCGTTGCGCTGAACCTGGCGCCGGCCACGCCGCGCTGGCTGGGCATGTTTGGTGCCGAGCCGATGGTGCTCGGTCTGGATCTCCAGGGCGGCGTGCATTTCCTGATGCAGGTCGACATGGATTCGGCCCGTGAACAGCAGCTCGAGCGCTACGTCAGCGACTTGCGCAATATCCTGCGCGACAACGGCATTCGCTACCGCTCCGTGCGTGTCGACCGCAGCGCGGTGGTCGCCGAGCTGCGTTCGGCCGAGGACCGCGACAATGCGATGCGCGCCATCGAACGCGAGATCGAAGAACTGGTGCTCGAGGCGCGTGATACCTCCACCACGTTCAATGTGCGCGGCACCATTGACGAGGATTACCTCGAAGAACTGCAACAGACGGCGCTGAGGCAGAACATCACCACCCTGCGCAACCGCGTCAACGAGCTGGGCGTGTCCGAGCCGATCATTCAGCAGCAGGGTGCCGAGCGCATCGTCGTCCAGCTGCCCGGCGTGCAGGATACGGCCGAAGCCAAGCGGGTGCTGGGCGCGACCGCTACGGTCGAGTACCGGGCTGTCGATGAGCAGAACGACCCGTACGAGGCCCAGCGCACGGGTCGTGTGCCACCCGGCTCGCGCCTGTATTTCCACCGCGATGGCCAGCCGCTGCTGCTGTCGCGCGAGGTCATTGCCTCGGGTGACAATCTGATTGGTGCCGCGGCCGGCTTCGACCAGCAGAGCGGGCAGCCCAACGTGGTCGTTACCCTGGACGGTACCGGTGCGCGCCGCATGCTCGATCACACCAGCCAGAACGTCGGCAACCGCATGGCGGTGGTGTTCATCGAGCATCGGCCCGAGACCGAGATCGTTGACGGCGAGGAAGTGCATACCACGCGTCGTGTCGAAGAGGTCATTTCCGCCGCGGTCACGCGCGAGCCGTTCGGGCGCCGTTTCCAGACCACCGGCCTGGGATCGTCGACCGAAGCCGCTCAGCTGGCCATGCTGCTGCGTGCCGGCGCCCTGGCCGCCCCGATGCAGATCATCGAGGAGCGTACCGTCGGCCCCAGCCTGGGACAGGACAATATCGACCAGGGCTTCCGCTCGGTGATCATCGGCTTTGCCCTGGTGCTGGTCGTGATGGCTGTCTACTACAAGGTCTTTGGCCTGGTCGCCAACATGGCGCTGACGGCCAATCTGGTGCTGATCGTCGCATTGCTGTCCTTGCTGGGCGCCACCCTGACTCTACCGGGTATTGCCGGTATCGTGCTCACGGTCGGTATGGCGGTTGATGCCAACGTGCTGATTTTCGAGCGAATACGTGAAGAGTTGAGGAACGGCAATACACCTCAGGCGGCCATACGGGCCGGCTACGAGAAGGCATTCTCGACCATTGCCGACGCCAACGTCACCACGCTGATCGCCGCCATCGTGCTGTTCATGTTCGGCACCGGCCCGATCAAGGGCTTCGCGGTCACGCTGAGCCTGGGTATCGTGACGTCGATGTTTACCGCCATTCTTGGCACCCGCGTCGTGATCGGCCTGATCTACGGCGGGCGCAAGCGCGTCAAGGCACTGGCGATTTAAGGATCTGAATCATGGAAATCATCAAGGCAGATACAAAAGTCGACTTCATGCGCTATCGCAACATGGCGCTGGTCTTTTCAGCGATCGTGTTGCTGATCGGCATCACCGCACTGGTTGGTCGCGGCCTGAACTTCGGCCTGGACTTCACCGGCGGGACGCTGATCGAGGTTGGCTATCCCACCGCTCCTGAACTGGCCGAAGTGCGCGAGGCGATGGCGCAGGACGGTTTCGACGATTTCACCGTGCAGACATTCGGCACGGCGCGCGAGATCGTGGTTCGCATTCCGGTCGGCGAGGCCGATGAGACCGGTGCCGATCTGAGCACCCGGGTGATCGAGGCGCTGCAGCGCCATGAGCCGGGCATCGACATGCGTCGGGTCGAGTTCGTCGGGCCGCAGATCGGTCAGGAACTGGCCGAGCAGGGTGGCCTGGCGCTGCTCTATGCGCTCATTGGCATTCTGCTTTACGTCTCCTTCCGTTTCCAGTGGCGTTTCGCTGTGGGCGCTGTTGGCGCCCTGGTGCATGACGTATTGCTGGTCGTCGGCCTGCTGGCGCTGTTCCAGGTGAATTTCGACCTGACGGTGGTCGCCGCCATCCTGGCGGTGATCGGTTACTCGCTCAACGACACCATCGTGCTCTATGACCGCCTGCGCGAAAACTTCCGCATCAAGCGCAAGGGCACGCCCGAGGAGTTGTGCAATCTGTCGATTAACCAGATGCTGGGTCGTACCCTGATGACCTCGCTGACCACGCTGCTGGTGCTGCTGGCGCTGTTCTACTTCGGCGGCGAGATCATTCATGCCTTTGCCTTCACCCTGATCATCGGCGTGATCGTCGGTACCTATTCGTCGATCTACATCGCCGGTAACCTGGCGCTGATTCTGGGTGTGTCCAAGCAGGACCTGATGCCGGTCGAGAAGGAAGGTGCCGACCAGCCTGACACCGAGGTTCTGCCCGAGCGCTTCCGCAACCGGGAAGCCTGACATGCTCGCTCGCCTGTTGACTATCGTGGCCTGCCTCGTGCTCGCTGGCGCGACGCAGGCCGGCGACGATGAAGCCGGTTTCCTCATCGAGTTCGAACTGTGGATCAACGGAGAGGCCCAGGGCGAGCCGCGGTTGGTCGTCATGCCCGGTCAGCCGGCCATGGTGGATGTGGCCGGTGGCGCCTGGCGCATCGAGGCCGAAGTGGAACGAGCGCGCGCGCACGAGTACGCGCCGGGTGGTTCATTGTGGTTGCACCTGGCGGTTCACGAGCAGGTCGAGGGCGAATGGGAAGAACTGGCCGATACCATGCTCGGCGTACCGGAAGGCGAGACGGCGACCCTGACGGTGGTCGAAGGGGACGTCGATGACCCCGCTCCCGACAACAGTATCGTCTACCTGCGTGCCACCACCTCTCGCCTGCAGCCGGGCGACATGCCCCCGGGCTGAGCCGCGGCCGTTGCCGACGGCATGCGCTTGGACACACTGCCTGGGCGTCGCTCGCTCGCGCTGATCGTCCTTGGAGTACTGCTTGCGCTGGCGCTCGTCTGGCTGGCCGGCGACCCGGAAACCGAAAGCGACACCTACATCCTCGCCACCGCGACCACCGGCGGCACTTTCTACCCGGTGGGCGTGGCCATCGCCACTCTGACCAAGCAGTTGCTCGAGGATGAGCACGGTGTGGCGCTGGCGGCAATCAGCTCCGCCGGTTCCGAGGAGAACCTGCGCCTGATGCGATCAGGCGAAGCGCGCTTCGCCATCCTGCAGGGACTTTACGGTGCCTGGGCCTGGCGTGGGGAGGGCCGACTGGCGGGGCAGGAACCTTTCACCGAGCTACGCAGCGTGACCGCGCTGTGGCCCAACGTCGAGCATTTCCTGGTGCGCGCATCGCTGGTCGATTCCGGGACCGTTGCCGATCTCGACAACCTGGCCGGTCGGCGCTTTTCCATCGGCGCGCGTTTTTCCGGTACCGAGGGTTCCAACCGTCATATTCTCTCTGCATTGGGCATCGACCCGGACCGTGATTTCCATCTCGTCTACCAGGGCTACGGCGCGAGCGCCGATGCCTTTCAGAATCAGCTCATCGATGGCATGAATACCCCGGCCGGCGTGCCCGTCGGGGCGGTGACCCGGGCCATGGCCGCCTCGCGGGGTGATGCCGTGCTGCTGTCTTTCGACGAGTCACAACAAAGCGCCGTCAACCGCGACTACCCGGATCTGTGGCAGTTTTTCGAGATCGAGGGTGGCACCTATCCGCATCAGGATGGACCGGTCAGGACGATCGCCCAGGCCAATCTTCTTGCGGTCACCGCGGATGTCCCCGACGAGCACGTCTATCGGCTGCTGGTCACGCTGTATGACAACCTCGGCTTTCTGCACGCCTTTCATGCCGCCACTCGTGCCATGCAGCTGGATTCGGCCCTGGACGGCCTTCCGGCACCGTTGCATCCCGGAGCGGTGCGCTTTTTTCGCGAGCAGGGCCTGGATATTCCCTCTCACCTGTTGCCCGCGGAGCTGGAAGGAGCGGGTGAATGAGTGAGCAGGCGCCACGCTTTGGAGCTCTGCTGGTCAGTGCCGAGAACAGTGGCCTGGCCGGCGCGCGAGTCTTGCCGCCGGCGGTGTCGCTTGCCGTTTTTCTCGCGGCGGCACTGATTGCGCTGGTTCATGTCTCGCTCAACACCTGGTTGATCTGGCCGGACCTGTGGGTGTCGGCGTTTCATTTCGCCAGCCTGGGTGCGCTGGCACTGGTGCATTTTCCAGTCAGCGGCAGCGTCAGAGGCCGACACAATGTCGGCTGGTGGCTGGATCTGGTCGCCGGGGCACTGCTGGTTCTCGCCTGTGTTGCCGTGTTGCGGCTCGAGGAGCCGCTGTATGACCGGGGCCTGATCTTCTCCGCTACCGATTGGGCTGCCTGCCTGGTGCTGGTTGCGCTCGCCGTCGAACTGGCCCGGCGCACGGCAGGGCTGCTGATTCCGGCCCTGATCCTGGCCGGACTGAGCTACGCGGTGTGGTGGGGTAGCGCCATCGGCGGCATGTTCTCGTTTCCAGGGCTGAGTCTGGAAACGATGCTGTTTCGCTCGGTGTTTACTTCCGACGGCATGTTCGGAACGATTGCCAGGATTTCATGGAGTTATGTCTTCATGTTCATCCTTTTCGGCGCCTTCCTGGTGCGTTCCGGGGCCGGCGATTTCATCATTGCCCTGGCGCGAGCGGCAGCCGGACGGGTCACCGGCGGTCCCGGGCTGGTGGCCGTGGCCTCCTCGGGCCTGATGGGCTCGATAACCGGTTCGGCCGTGGCCAACACTGCATCGACCGGGGTCATCACGATTCCGCTGATGAAGAAGGCCGGCTTTCCGGCACGCTTTGCCGGAGGGGTGGAGGCGGCTGCGTCGACGGGCGGACAATTGATGCCGCCGGTGATGGGTGCGGGTGCGTTCCTGATGGCCAACTTCACCGGCATCTCGTATCTGGCCATCATTGCCGCGGCCCTGATTCCGGCGCTGCTGTATTTTTTCTCGCTGGCCTTCTTCATTCGTATTCGTGCGCGTCGGCTCGGTCTGGTCGCGGAGGAAGATGCCGACGGGCTACCCCTGCGTGATGCTCTGTCTCGTGGCTGGCCGCTGCTGCTGCCGCTGGTTGTACTGGTGGCACTTCTGATAGTCGGCTATACACCGGTGTATGCCGCCGGGATCGCCATCCTCGCCGTGGTGGCTTCGTCCTGGCTCACACCCGTGCGCATGGGGCCACTGGCCGTCGTCGAGGCACTGGCCGCCGGCGCCCGCACGATGGTGCCCACGGCCGTGCTGCTGATCGCCGTCGGTCTGATCGTCAATGTGCTCACGACCACCGGTATCGGCAATACCTTCTCGATCATGATCGGTGAATGGGCGGGAATGAACCTGCTGGTGGCTCTGGTGCTGGTGGCCCTGGCGTCCCTGGTGCTGGGCATGGGGCTGCCGGTCACGGCCGCCTACATCGTGCTGGCGGCCATCTCCGCGCCCACGCTCTATGGGCTGATGCTGCAGGCCGACCTGGTCAATGCGCTCATCGCCGGCGATATCACCGAGCCGGCGCGCGAGGCCATGTTGCTGGCCCGACCGGGCATTGAGACGATGCTGGGAACGCCCATGCCGGCGGCCGAAGCCCAGGCCGTGGTCGCCGCCATGACGCCGGAGTTGCAGCGTGCCGCCGCCGAGGCGCTGCTGGAGCCGGCCGTCCTGGTCGGCAGCCTGCTGGCCGCGCACATGATCATCTTCTGGCTCAGCCAGGATTCGAACGTCACGCCGCCGGTGGCGCTGGCTGCCTTCACCGCTGCCGGGATCGCCGGCGACAAGCCGATGGCAACCGGGCTGACGGCATGGAAGCTGGCCAAGGGGCTCTACATCATCCCGCTGCTGTTTGCCTATACCCCGCTGGTCAGTGGTTCCTGGCATGAAGCGCTTGCGGTGGCCGTGGTGGCGCTGGCGGGCTTGTACGCCCTGGCCGGCGTGTTCGAGGGCTGGCTGGAAGGGCCGCTGAAGACGCGCCTGCGCGCGCTGATCGGACTGCTCGCGCTGGTCTTGCTGGTTCCGCACGGTTGGTGGGCGGCAGATCTACTGGCCATGGCGCTGCTGGTCGTGATGGCCTGGCACAGTCGCCGTCTTTCAACGCTTGCGACAAAAGGACTAGACTGATCGCATGAGCGATCGCCGTACTGCCCAGAGGTATCGACAGGCCAAGGATATTGCCATGGCCGCGCTCGACCAGCCGTCGGACAAGCGCGAGGCGTGGGCGGAACGCCAATGCGATGGCGATGTCGAGCTGCTCGAGGAAGTGCGCTGGTTGATGGCCGCGGCCGAGGACGAGACGTCCGACGAGGTACCCGAGCAGTTTCAGCAGGCCACCGAGCAGGCATTGCGCCAGGTGTCGCTGCAGATTCCGCTGCCGCGGGATTACCGCCTGATCCGGCGCCTGAGCCAGGGCGGCATGGGGATCGTCTACCTGGCCGAGCGCATCGACGGTGAAATCCGTCAGCGCGTGGCGCTCAAGCTGTTGCATGTCACCGATGCCCCGGACGAGGTGCTGGCACGGCGATTTGCCACCGAGCAGCAGATTCTCTCGCGCCTCAATCATCCCAACATCGCCCGCCTGATCGACGCCGGCGTGACCGCCGAAGGTCGTCCCTTCATGGCCACCGAGTTCGTCGATGGTCAGCCCATCGACCGCTGGTGCCGGGAGCGGGGCAGTGCGCTGTCCGAGCGCCTGGGGCTGTTCGTGAAGATCTGCGATGCGGTGGATTATGCCCATCGTCACATGGTGATCCATCGTGACCTCAAGCCGGCCAATATCCTGGTGTCGGTTGACGGCGAACCGAAGTTGCTGGATTTCGGCATTGCCCGCCTGATCGATGCGCCCGAACGCGACTCCCAGAGCGATGAAGCCGACGGAAGCAAGGCCCTGACGCTGGCCTATGCCAGCCCGGAACAGATCGAGGGCTGGGGGCTGAGTGCCGCGACCGATGTCTACTCGCTCGGGGTGGTGCTATACGAATTGCTCACGGGCACACAGCCCTTTGCGCACCACGAGCAGGCAGAGCGCAGGCGCGCGGCCATACTCTCGGGGTCGTTCGAAACCCCGTCGAGCCTGGCCGAGCCGTCTGTCGGCCGGGTGCCGCGTGATCTGGAAGCCATCGTGCTCAAGGCCATGCGCAAGCAGCCGGAAGAGCGTTACGAGTCCGCGCGTGCCATGGGCGACGATCTCCGTGGCCTGCTTGAGCATCGTCCGGTGGCGGCGCGCCAGGGTGGGGCGTTCTACCGGGCCGGTCGATTCGTTCGACGGCACCGGCTGGGCGTGACCGCAGGGCTGGCGATCATCGTACTGGCCACGGGCTTCCTGCTCGATCGGGAGTCGCAGTTGCAGCGGATCGCCTGGGAGCGCGATCGGGCCGAAGCGGTGACCGAGTTCATCAACGAGCTGTTTGCCGGTGCCGATTCGCTGCCCTCGCGCGGCAACGAGGTGACGGTACGCGAGATTCTGGATCTGGGTACGGCCCAGTTGCAGGCCAGCGACAGCTACAGTCCGGCACTGATGGGGTCGATGTACCTGGCCATTGGCCGCGCCTACAACGGCCTGGGGCTGGGAGAACAGGCGCTGCCGTTGTTGCGCAAGGCGCAGGCAGCACTGGGCGAGACGATTCGCGCCGAAGAGCAGGCCCGTATCCAGGCCGAGCTGGGCGCGGCGCTGGATACTGCCGGCCGCGCGCCGGAGGCCATCGTCGCGGACCGGCAGGCCCTGGAGATGTTCGAACAGGTTTCCGGCGATGTCGCAGAGGAGGTGTTGCGGGTCCGGATCAGACAGTTGCGCAATCATGCCAATGTCATGGACGTGCCCCTGCAAGATAGCATCAGCGGGCTCAATGCCATCCTCGAGGAGCTGGATCGGCGACCCGACCTGCCGGCGGAACTGCGCTTCGAGGCGCTGGCTGCACTGGTCGGAGCGCATGTGTTCAGTAATCACGCCGGGGAGGCGCTGGCGCTGGCCGAGCGGGCCCGCGACCTGGCCGAGCGACTGTATGACGCCGACGATCCGCGCCGTTTGCGCGGCCGGTACGTGCACGCCAATGCGCTGCTGCTCTCGGAGCCTGAACAGGCCGTCGCCTTGTACGTGGATCTGGTCGAAGACCATGAGCGATTGATCGGTCCCAGCCAGAGGCTGGCCAACATGATCGGCAATTTCGGTGTTGCGCTGTCGCGAGTCGGGCGTAACCGGGAAAGCATGGAGGCATTTGCCCGCGCCGCCGAGATGATCGAGGACCTGGCCGGGCGCGACCATTACCTCTACCGGCTTTCGATTTCCAACCTGGCGGCTCTACAACTGCGCGAGGGCGATCCGGCCGAGGCCGAGTCGCTGGTGCGCGGCATACTCACAGAACTCGACTGGCAGTTCGACCCGGAGGGTGGAGTGGAGACCATGTATCGCGCCTCGGCTCTGGACATTCTTGGCAGCTCGCTGGTGCTCCAGGGACGGCTGGAGGAGGCTGTTGCCACCTACCGGGATGCACTGGATTTGCTTCAGGCCGGCACCGGAGGCGAATGGGATGAGCTGGCAGAGGGTATTTCCGCCCGGCTGGTCGAGGTTGAGCGCGAACTGAAGGAGAACTGACCGCCGGCAGGAGCGGATCAGTCCAGGTGGCGCTTCAGCCAGGCCCGTGCCATGCGCCATTCCCGCACCACTGTCGACTTGGAAGTGTCCAGGGTCTCGGCGGTATCCTCCATGCTCAAGCCGGCGAAGTAACGCAGCTCGACGATGCGGGCCTGACGTTCGTCGACCTCGGCCAGTCGCTCGAGCACCTGATCGAGTGCGATCAGGTCGGCTCCGAAGTTCTCGCCAAGCTCCGAGGAATCGAGATCGACCTGATGGCGTGCCGTCGGCCGTTTGGCTGCACCGCGGCGACGCGCGTAGTCCACCAGCACGCGTCGCATCACGGTGGAAGCAACCAGCAGGAACTCGCGACGGTCTTCCCAGCTGTGATAGTCCTGGTCGGCCAGGCGCAGGTAGGCCTCGTTGATCAGGGCGGTGGGCTGCAGGGTGTGGCCGGGACGCTGGCGGGCCAGCTGGCGGCTGGCCAGGGCACGCAATTCGTCGTAGACCAGCGGCAGCAGGCGATGCATGTCGGCATTCTCTCCGGCCGAGTAGCGCTGCAGCAGCTCTGTGAGGTCTTTCATCTGTCGGCGTCCCCGAGATGCGCCGTTGCCGGTGTCCGAATGAGTGTTCATCGACAGTCCTGATCGCCCGCTTACCGATTTCTATTCCCTGACAGGTGAAATGGTACACGAGAACGTCATTTCACTTCCCGCCCCGATGTGGATAGAATAGGGGCCGGTTGGAACGCAACCGACACTATTTCAGGGAGTCCTCGAAGGCCAGATGCATTCGGGCAAGCCGACATTGTTCAACATCGTCGCGGCGGTCTTTGTCGGGGCTGTCTGTCTGTCCGCGACGGCCCCGGCCGAAGCAGCCGGTTCCCGCTGCCTGAGTGTTTCCGATGCCCTGCTGGGAGGCGATGACCGGTCGGTCGAGTTGTTCCTGGCCGCGGTTGGTGACCAGGCCGGTGTCGTTGCCAGGCTGTCGTGCGCCAACGGCAGCCTCGAGCAAATCACCCTGCGTGCCGAACCCGGGCAGCGCTCCGAGGTCGCCCTGGCCCTGGCCAATGTCGGCTTCGACCCGGCATTGATCAGCACGGCCATGACCGCGGATGCGGCCTGGAATGCCGAGTGGGTTCACCTCGAGGTACTGCAGGCTGAAGTGCCGGCCGGCGGCGTCCTCCCGATTTCCCTGGTGCTTGCCGTGCCGAGCGATTCCGAGCCCGGATCGCGACATGAACACCGCTTCGACCTGGTGGGCGAGGAAGGCGAGATCCTGTCGGTGGCCGTGGTGCTCGAGGTGATCGCCGAACAACCGATGTTCCGGGATGGGTTCGATGTCGATCCCGTTCTCGGCCAGTTCAGCTACCGCTCCAGCCCGGCGCTCAATTCCGGCTCCTGAACCCGCCCGCAATCCAGTTTCCGTTCTTGAGCGTGGCCTCGCAGGCATTGGGCCGAAAGTGGTACAGCCAGTGGTTGATGTCGGGTGCGTCGATGACGGCCAGATCGGCGCGATAGCCGGGTAGCAGACTGCCGTGGCTTGCATGCAGGCCGACGGCGCGGGCGGCATGGGTCGTCACCCCCCTCAGGACTTCGTTCGGGCTCATGCGCTGGTGCACGGCCGCCAGGGTCATGGCCAGGTGCAGGTGGTAACTGGGTGCCGAGCCGGGGTTGAAGTCGGTGGCCACGGCCACGCGCGCGCCGGCCTCGATCCATGTTCTGGCCGGCAGGAAGGGCTCGCGCAGGTACAGCGAGGCGATGGGCAGGCTGACCGCCACCGTGCCGGCGCTGGCCATGGCGGCGATGTCCTGCTCGCTGGCGTATTCCAGGTGTTCGGCCGAGACCGCACCGAGTTCGGCGGCCAGGCCGGCGCCGCCGCCGGCCGAAAGCTGGTCGGCGTGGATCTTCAGGCCCAGTCCGCGCGACTTGGCCGATTCCAGGATCCTGCGACCTTCGGCCAGGGTAAAGGCGTTGTCCTCGATGAAAACGTCGCAGAAACGGGCCAGATTGCGCTCGGCGATCTCGGGGATGATGTCGTTGCACAGCAGGTCGACGTAATCGTCGCGTCGGTCGCGGTACTCGACGGGCACCAGGTGGGCGCCGAGAAAGGTTGGCACGATCTCCAGCGCCTGGCTCTCGTTGAGCCGCCGATAGACTTCGAGCTGCTTGATCTCGTCGTCGCGATTGAGACCGTAGCCGGACTTGGCCTCGACCGTGGTCACGCCCAGCCGGGCCATGTCGGCCAGGGCGTTGCCTGCCTTGTCGGCGAGTTCCTCCTCACTGGCCGCGCGCGTGGCATTGACGGTGGAGTTGATGCCGCCGCCGGCGGCCTGGATGTCCTGGTAGCTGGCCCCCTCGAGCCGGGCGGCAAATTCATCGCCGCGCCAGCCGCCGAAACACAGGTGGGTATGGCAGTCGATCAACCCCGGCACCACGCAGCGCCCGCCGGCGTCGAACGAATCGGCATCGGCAAACTCGGCCGGCAGTTCGCCGGCGGGACCGGCAAAGCGAATCGTGTCGCCTTCCCAGGCCACCACCGCATCGGCTATCGGATCCACTTCGTCATGCCCGCCCTCGGCCGGCACGCGATACAGCATTGAAATGTTCTTGAGTAGTTTCATGGGCCGAGTTTCCTGTCAATGGGGAATGGGCTCACACGAAGAGCACGAAGAATGGCACGAAGAACACGAAGATGATTCATGTTCAAGATATTTCGAGCGCTTCGTGACTTCTTCGTGTCCTTCGTGTTATTTCAAGTCCCGGTTCGGCAGTGAAAGCGTATCAACTCATGTCCGGGATGACGTGTTGCACCGAATTGACCAGTTCGCCGGAGCGTAGCAGGCGGGTGCAGGTGTCGATG
>SLIA01000305.1 GCA_007135935.1 Wenzhouxiangella sp. | reverse complement strand
GTGGCGATCTGGCCGGCCGACAGGCGGTCGGCATACTCTTCGTAGTTATCGCCGTCGATGACGAACAGCGGCTCGTCGTCGGCAAACGGGTTGGGGTGGCGATCGCCGGGTTCGAAACCAGCCGGCCAGTCGTCGCTGGTCAGCCCACCGTCCCACTCGGGGATCGTCCCCTCTTCATTGCCCGCCCGGATCGAACCCATTGGGGTGAGGTCGTTACCCAGCCGGGCGATGTTTTCGGGTGTGCGCTCGATGATGGCCGAAACGTTTTCGCTGCCGATACCGGCGTCCTGCTGAGCGGCATCACCGTTGTCGGCCACATCCGGATGAATTTCGCCATCCTCCACTTCGGCCTCTTCCCGCGCAGCCAACTGCTGCGCTTCGGCCTCTTCGGCAGCACGACGCTCCGCTTCGGCTTGCTCGGCAGCGAGTCGTTCGGCTTCGGCTTCTTCGGCGGCCCGACGTTCGGCCTCGGCTTGCTCGGCAGCGAGTCGTTCGGCTTCGGCCTGTTCGGCGGCCCGACGTTCGGCCTCGGCTTGCTCGGCGGCAAGACGTTCGGCTTCGGCCTGTTCGGCGGCGAGACGTTCGGCCTCGGCTTGTTCAGCGGCGAGACGCTCGGCTTCGGCCTGTTCGGCGGCGAGACGTTCGGCCTCGGCTTGTTCAGCGGCGAGACGCTCGGCTTCGGCCTGTTCGGCAGCGCGGCGTTCGGCTGCACGGCGCTCCGCCTCGGCTTCGGCCTGCTCGGCTTCACGACGTTCGGTCTCCCGAGCCTCGAACCGGTCAGTTACGGCAGTTTCCTCGGCCGGGGCAGGCTGATCGCCGGTCGCCGGGGCCGTACCGCAGCCAACAAGCAGGCTGCCGAGAAAAACCGCGGCGAAGATCTTGAGTTTCATTTGCATATTGTGAACTGGCATTGGATTGGGACCTCCGCGTCAGAATGAGTAACTCAGGGATGCCGAAACGAAGTCGCGATCCCTGAGCAAATTGTTGTCGCCACCACCGAAGAACGAGGTATAGGCAAGGTCGGCACGCCATGTGGCCTGGTAATCGAAGCCAAAGCCCACGGTCAGCTGTTTGCGCCCTTCGACGAAGTTGCCGCCGGGTCCGGGCGAAACGCCGTTTACATCATGATTGAACGCCAGCCGTGGGGAGAAGTTCCACGCCGACCCCAGCCAGTTGTTGTACTGCGGGGAAAGCAGCAGGCGATAGCCCCAGCTGGTATCGGTCACGAATCCGTCAGTCGTAGTCACCGGATTGCGCAGATTGCCCCCGGTCACGATCGAGGGCCCACCACCGGTATCGGTACCCGGCCCCTCGAAGCGCATCACGTCTTCATCGGGCAGGTTCCAGACATGAGTGACGCCGACTTCACCGACGAACGTGACCTGATCGGCACGCAGCGGATTACCGGGACCATACAGACGGGTGAAAGTGGCCTGGGCCTGGGAGACATCGCGGCGCTCGTAGCCCGAGATGAACTCGCCTGCCTGGTATTCACCAAGCTGGCTGCGGAAACGCATGGCCTCTTCAGGCAACAGTGCGTTGAGCGGCGACAGGCCGGCGAACAGCAGTTCGACGTCATCGATCTGGATCGGCAGGTTGTCGCGATAGCTCACCTCGGCCCCCACCGACCACTGGCCGATATTGGTGTTGATGCTGGCCCCGAACAGGTTGATGTCTTCGGGATACTCGACGATCACCCGGCCGGAACTGGGTTCGGTGGTGGTCACCGCGCGGCCGGACAGGACCGGAAGTCGGCTGTGATAGCGCAGGTAGTAGAAACCCAGTTCGCTGTCGAAGAACCATGGGGCGAAGTAGCGGGCCGCCAGGCCCCACTGTCCGCTATCGCTGGCCCGCTGGTCGTTGCCGCGCGGGAACGAGGCACCGCAACCGGCGGCCACCAGTTCGGGCGTGAGGTCCGCCCGGTCGCTGGCTCCGAAATTGCCGCGGGTGCAAACAGTGTCATAGAGGTCCGGGTTTTGCACCGGCTGCGGCACCAGGCCGAAGTTGAGCATGGCGTAACGTCCGCCGGCAGTGGCGAAGTCGTTGGTGGCGAAGAAGGTGCCGACCGGCTCGGCCTCGACCCGGTCCCACTCGAACATGGCCACTGCTTCCAGCGACAGGTTGGGGGTCAGGTCGATATTGCCCCACAGCATGTTCAGCGGCAGGAAGGCATCGCGCAGTTCGGCACCGGCGGTGCGCAGCGCAGTCACATCCACCGGGTTGATGGAGTTGATGCCGCCGGCGATGAAGGTACTCTCGCCCCAGCTCACCACCTGGCGACCGGCACGCAGCGACAGCATGCGCTCGCCGATGTCGAAATCGCCCCAGACGTAGGCGTCGAGCAGGCGCCCACGCTCACCCACGCGATCCTTCGCGCCTTCGGACAGCTCGTCCATGTCATTGAGGGTGAAGTCGTAGAAGTAGTTGCCGCGAACGAATGCACCGTAGCGCCGGTAACTGATGTCCAGCTCGGAGGTGATCCGGGCGGAGTTGAAGATGGGATCCCACTGATCGAAGTTCAGGTTGCCATCGTCGGAGTTGGCCGAAAAGCGGCCGGGCGCGGCAATCTGGTCCTGGATGGGCTGCTGGAAGATCGCCGGATTGAAGTGCGACTTGGCGACCAGATCGTCATTGCGCTCCTGCGCCCGGAAACCGACACCGTAACTGATCGTGGTGTCGAGCGTGATATTGACATTGTCGGTGCTCAGATCCAGCGCCGAGGCCTGTTGGGCGGTCAGTGCGAGACCGATCGCGCAGGCCAGGAGCCCGGGACGCATGCTCAGACCGCGCCGACTTGTCTTGAATTCTTGGCTATTCATTGTCTGATTCTCCTGTCAGTCGGTCTGGATAAGGGAGGGATCACCGATCACCACCTGGGCACCGCCGGAAGCCACCATGCTGGCTGCCTGTCCCTGCAGCTCGGCCGTGACTGCCGGAGCGTCACCCGGGTCGAGCAGCGATCCGTGACTGCCTTCGAGCATGCGAATGGCGCCGCGAATACCCATCGGGTCGGTGGTGGTTTCGACAATCGGATCCAGGCCCATGACAGCCATCAATGGCTCGGTGCCCGACAGCGGCGCGCCTTCGACGAAGTTCGGCACCACCGTATCACCGGCGATCTGCTGAACGATGACGCTGTTGGTCAGCGTGGTCTGTGCACCCCAGTTGATCGGGTCGGCCGAGTCGATGACTGTCTGTGCAGCCAGCAGGAACTGGAAATAGTCGGGCGAGAACGGTTCGACCCCGGCCTGTTCCAGACCGGCACGAATGACCGGACCGAAGGTATCGGAACCGGCCAGCAGGTTGGCGACACCACCACCCGGGGCCGAGAGCACGCCGTTGTTGACGGTTTCTTCCACGGCCAGGAAGGGCGTTCCGACCATGCCGCCGAGCGACAGGCCGACCAGGTTGATGTTGGAGCCATCAAGATCGGCGACACCGTCGCCGTTGATATCCATCTGCGGAATGTTGAGTGCCAGCACCGACAGGTCGGCCTGGGCCTGGCGCAGGTTGTCGCGCGAGACCAGCAGGTTCTGCAGGTTGATGAACCATTCGCCGGAGTCGTCGAGTGTCTGTCCATCGCCCAGCGCCAGGTCAAAGGTGCGTTCGCCGGCGAACTCCCCGAACGGGGTGTTGCCGATGTACAGCGGGCTGGTCACGTCGGTGATGCCGTGCAATGGCATGTCGATGGCGACCACGGCGAAACCGATCGAGGCCATGGTATCGGCCAGTGCCAGCATCTGCGAGCGATCCCCGGTAATGCCGTGCTGGAAAATCACCACCGGCCAGCCGGCGGTCGGTCGCGTGAAGCCGGAAGCCGCGTTGGGCACCGTCATCAGCACCGGGGCGAACTGGCGGCCGGTTTCGACCGGGAACGGGTTGGCAACGGTAATGTTGGTCGAGGTCGGGTCCAGACCCAGCTCATCGAACGGCGCGATGTAAGCGCCCGGCTCAGCCTTCCAGAACTGCTGCAGCGGTGTCGGGTCGGTAGCGCTCTCGGGAAGGCCGAGGTAGTACGGCAACTCGACGACACCGATATACAGATCGGCAATGCCCGGCGAGCCCCCGGGCAGCACGTCAGCCGTGGTCAGGCAGGTATCGGGGGCCACGCAAGCCTGGGCGATCTGGCTGGAGGTCGGCTGGGCCGCGGAGCGCACAGCTTCGAGCACGGGAGTGACCGACTGGGTGGTGGCGGTAAACGACAGCACCACACTGTCGGGATCGACGCCCTCACCGCCGGCTGCAGCCAGATGCGTATTGATCAACTGACGCAGCGGCTCGAGCGCACCGGCAGTCTCGTTGTCCAGCAAGGGCTCGGTACTGATGCCGTCTGCGGTCACCAGCGGTTCGGTCCGCTTGGCCAGGAAGTAGGCCTGCGACGGGGTGGCCGGGTTCCCGTTGGCATCGCGGATGCCGTCGGTGACGACGGCCATGTAACCGGTCATCTGCTGCAGGGGCTTCAGCGGTACGATGGCCACGGTGCGACCGGTCGGATCCGACGGCGCGATCGTGGCAACGAAATCCTGCCCCGGCACCAGTTCACGGTTGACGCCGGTCACCGCCGCCGTACCCTCCGCGAACGACACCTCGAAGAAGCGCACGTTGCTGCCCGGCACGATGGAGTTTGGATCCGGCGCGACCGAGAAGCTGAACGTCCACGGCGCCACGGTACTGAATCCATCCAGTGTGCTCATGGCAACGGTGGGATCGCTGAAATCGGTCGGATCTTCGACCGGCAGGTTCAGCGTCAGATCGGTCGTTCCATGAAGCAGCAGGCTGTTGGGAAAGGGAATGACACCATCGGCAGGATCAAACTGGGCGGTAATGATCCCGTCGACGGGGCGCCCCTCGGGATTGGTGGCTGGCGCCACGGGCGTAGCCCGATCGACGTCCGAACTCCCGCCGCAACCGATCAGGAACAGCAGGGGCACGAGCGCAAGCGCCATGTAACGGCATGACTTCATCATCTTTACTCCCCGAAGCAGAGGTCTTGTAGGATTTATCGATACTGTCGAGTATGGTACGAATCCGACAGATCCACGCTCGTATGATATGAACAGAATCTTAATTTTTGCAAGCGACCCGGCTTGAATCGCGAACTCGGCTCCCCATGGCCACCGATTCATCGGGTAAGGTAAGTCGCACTCACGGCATTCGTGAACCAAGAGGGATTCGATGAGCAAGAAAACAGCGGGCCTGCTGGCCGCACTGGGACCGGGGCTGTTGATGGCCGGTGCCGCCGTTGGCGTATCCCACCTGGTGCAATCGACCCGAGCCGGCGCGGAGTACGGGCTGGCGCTGCTCGGCGTGGTCATTGTCGCCTGTCTGGTCAAGTATCCGTTTCTGGAGTTCGGGCCGCGCTACGCCGCGGCCACTGGCGAGAGCATGATCAGCGGCTATCGCAAGCTGGGCAACTGGGCACTGGGACTGTTCACCCTCATCACGCTCGGCACGATGTTCATCATTCAGGCCAGCGTGACCCTGGTCACCGCCGGCCTCGCCGGCATGGTATTCGGGCTGGACTGGACGCTCACGCAGCTCTCATTTGCCGTGCTGGTCGGCTGCATCGTGATCCTGACCATCGGCAAGTACCAGGGCCTGGACCTGATCATGAAAATCATCATGGCTGCGCTGGCCATCTCCACCCTGGCGGCCGTGGTCTTTGCCTTCGGCGCCGAACCGAACTGGGAAGTATTGCACCCGGCCTTCGGCTGGGATGCGGTATGGACGGCAGCGGGCTTTGCCTTCGTGCTCGCCCTGCTAGGCTGGATGCCGATCCCGCTCGATGTCGCCGCCTGGCATTCGCTGTGGACCCTGGAGAGGGCCGAGCAGACCGGCCACCGGCCCAGCGTCGAGCATGCCGTGACCGACTTTCGCATTGGTTATGTCGGTGCCACGGTGCTGGCGGTTTTGTTCCTGCTGCTCGGCGCGCTGATCATGTACGGCAGCGGAAACACCTTGCCGGAATCGGCGGTGGCCTTTTCAGCCGCCCTGGTCGACCTGTATGCGGTCAGCCTGGGCGAATGGACGCGACCGATCATTGCCGTCGCCGCACTGACCACCATGTTCTCGACCACGCTGGCGGTCACCGACGGCTACCCGCGTGTCATTCGTGCCCTGATCGAAGTCAGCGGCGCGGCCGACGATCAAGACGATGCGCCCAACCTTCACCGCGGACGCTACATCACCGGCCTGCTGCTGGTCACCATCGGGGCGTTGATCGTCATCCATTACTTCGGGCACCGATTCACCGCCCTGATCGATTTCGCCACCACGGTGTCCTTCCTGGCCGCGCCGCTTTTGGCCTGGCTGAGTATCCGGGTGGTGACCGGCGAACACATGCCGGCACAACACCGCCCGGGACCGCGCCTGATGATGCTGGCCTGGATCGGGTTCTGGTTCCTGGTGATCTTCTGCCTGATCTGGGCCGGGTGGCGTATTTTCTGATCGAACCCGCTGCCACCGCCTGAAGCTGGTGCCAGTCGATACCGCTCGAGGTGGATGGGCCAAAGCACCAAATCTCAAGCACCAAATTACAAACAAATTTCAAGTACCGAAAACCCAATTTTCCAAACGGCGGTGGTGCCCAGACCAAGTGGTTGGAGGTAGCGTCGAGGCCGGATGGGCCCGTGCCGACAAGCCGCCGCAGAACTCGCCACTCAAGCACGGGCACCAGGCTGCCGGCATGACGTCACCCCGTTTCGGTCATTGCGATTTTGGTCCTTGGTGCTTGTTTCGGATTTGGTGCTTCGTATTTCGAATTTTGTACTTCGTACTTCCCATTGCCCGCCATCAGGGGCCCTAGAGCTTCCACTCCGCCCCACCCCCGTCTTCGATCCACTGATCGACCACCTCATCGAGCAGGTCCAACGGCATGGTGCCGTTGTCCAGGATCACGCGGTGGAAGTCGCGAATGTCGAATGCCTCGCCCAGTTCGGTTTCGGCGCGCTCGCGCATCGCCTGCATGCGCAGCATGCCGATCTTGAAAGCGCATGCCTGGCCCGGGATGACCAGGTAGCGCTCGATCTCGGCGACCACATCGCTTTCGGGCATGCCGGTGGTTTCGAGCAAGTACTCGATGCCTTTCTCGCGCGACCAGCGGTGGTAATGCAGTCCGGTATCGACCACCAGCCTGACGGCCCGGAACAACTCGGCCTGCAGACGCCCCAGGTTATCGTAAGGGTCGTCGAGCAGGCCCATCTCGGCGGCCAGGTGCTCGGCATACAGCGCCCAGCCCTCGGCATGGGCATGCAGGCCCAGTGAGCGGCGAAACGACGGTACGTCTTCCATGGCCTGCATGCGGCTGATCTGCAGATGGTGGCCGGGCACGGCCTCGTGGTGGGCCAGCGTGGGCATGGCAAAACGCGGATGCTCTTCGACCGAGCGCAGGTTGGCGAAGAACACGCCGGGTCGTGAGCCGTCGGCGGCCGGACGCATGTAGTAGGCGCGAAATGCCGTGTCCTCGCGATACTCGGGCACACGCCGGACTTCCAGCTCGGCAGTCGGCCCATCGTGGAACCAGTCGGCCAGAGCCTGCTCGGCGGCAACGGCAATCTCGCGGTAGGCCTGGAGAGTGGCCTCGCGCCCGCCATCGCTGTCCTCGAACAGGAAGCGTTCGTCGGCGTTGAGCCCAGCCATCCGTTCCCCGACCGTACCGTCGCAGCGACCCTGCTCGCACAGGATCTCGTGCATTTTCGTCTCGAGCCGCTCGACTTCTTCCAGCCCCAGGCGATGAATCTCCCCGGGAGTCATTCCGGTGGTGGTGTGCCCCCTGAGCACCCAGCGGTAGTAGTCATTCCCGTCAGGCAGACGCCAGACTCCGTCATTCGATCGGGCACGCTCGATCAATCCCTCGAGATAGTCGGCAAAGACCTCGTAGGCCGGCACCACGTATTCGCGCACCACGCGGGCCAGCTCCTCTTCCAGGCCCTCACGCCGGTCGTCGGACAGCACCCCGGCACGGTCGGCGCGGGCCAGGAAACGCTCCACCAGCGGGTTGTCGACGGCATTGCCGTCAACGAGCGCGCGGGCATCGCGAGCGGTCTTCTCCAGCGCGAAACGCGGCGGGTAGAGATCCTGCTCGGCACGATAGGCAACCACCTCGATCGCACCCCGAAAAACCTCGGGAAACTGCATCAAGCGCTGGATGTAGAAATCCACATCCTCGTCGCCGCGCAGGGGGTGCTGATCGGTCATGAACGCGGGCAACTGGTTGTGCACGGCCATCAACTGGTTGACCGGATAGTCGTGCCAGAGAAACTTCGCCCCGGCGATCCGCTGGTCGAGCTGCCAGGCCATGATGTCCCAGGACAAGGCATCCTGGCCGGCCAGTGAGTCGCGGTCGAACCGCGCCAGCTCGTCGCGATGCCGCCGCGCCATGGTGAGCTCCGAGCGGGTGCGTTCGATCGAGGGAATATCGAGCCGGCCAAGGTAGTCACGTTCGCGCTCGGTACCCGCCACCGCGGCGGCCATGGTCTGCGGACTCAGTTCAGCGCGCTCGCGCTCCACCCGGCCGAAGAAGTCGTGCAGGGATTCGTCGACCCGGTCGGCATCCGGAACGTCGAATTCTTGTGACTTGTCCTCGGTATCGTTGCTGCAGCCGGCCAGCAGAAGCATCAGCACGACCGCGATTCGGATCAGATTTGTCATTCCAGCTCTCACCGGCGGGCCAACAGGTGCCGAGCATACCCCGGCGCGGTAGACTGCGTGCAAAGATCAAGTCAACTCACACGACACCGACCATGCCCACCGACCTGCTCATCGTCCTGGTCATCCTTGGCGTCACCCTGGCGCTGTTTGTCAGCAACCGGCTCCGGCTGGACCTGGTGGCCATCATGGCACTGCTCGCCCTGGTCTTTTCCGGGGTGATTTCCACCGAGGAGGCACTGGCCGGTTTCTCCGATCCGGTGGTGTTGATGATTGCCGGGCTGTTCGTGGTCGGCGCAGCGCTGTTTCGAACCGGAGTGGCCGACGCGATGGGGCGCGGCGTGGAACGCCTGGCCGGAACAAGCCCGACACGCCTGATCGCGGTACTGATGCTGACCACTGCCGTGCTGTCGGGCTTTCTGAGTTCCACCGGCACGGTCGCGGTCATGCTGCCGGTAGTCATTGCCATCGCCCGTTCGCGTGGCATCAGCCCTTCCAGATTGCTGATTCCGCTGGCTTTCGCCGCCCTGCTTGGCGGCATGCTCACCCTGATCGGCACGCCGCCCAACCTGATCGTGGCCGGACAGCTCAGACAGGCCGGCCTGGAACCGTTCGCGTTTTTCGACTACACCGCGCCGGGACTGGTGATGCTGGCCATCGGTATCGTTTTCATGGTGCTGGTCAGCCCCTGGCTGGTGCCGGCAAGAAAACGCGCCGAGGAAGTCGAAACCGGTCCGGACTGGTTCGACCTGTTCACCGAGTATGGACTCGAGAAAGGCCTGGCCAGGGTGCGCGTGCCGGCCAGCTCCCCCCTGGCCGGGCAGAGTGTGTCCGGTTGTGGGCTGCGCTCACGCTACCAGGTCAGTGTGCTGGCCATTACCAGCCAGACCCGGCGCGGCCGATTCACCCGGCGCGCCGAGCCGGGCACCCCGATGCTGTCGGGCGACGTACTGTACCTGAGCGGCGAGCCGGATCGGATCGAACAGGCCGTGGCCGACATGTCGCTGGAATTCGACCAGTGGCAACCGGAACTGCCCGCGCCGCTCAGCCTCATCGATGCCCTGGTGCCCCCACGCTCCCGCTGGATCGGCAAGACCCTGCGCGAATTGCGTCTGCACAGCGGCGCCGGCGTGACCGTGCTCGGCCAGCGGCCCAATGGCGGCGAAGGCAGCCTGGTCGACCTGGACCGCAAGCTGGGAGTGGGCGACGTGTTGCTGGTCACCGGCAAGCGCAGCAATCTCAACAATGTCGCCCGCGACGCGCGCGACCTCGTGCTGCTCGGAGGTGACGGACAGAGCGACACTCGGCGCACGCGGATGGCGCCGGTGGCCATGACGGTGATGCTGCTGATGCTGGTGGCCATGACCTTCGATCTCGTGCCCAACGTGATCGCCGTTTTTGCTGCCGCCGCCGTGCTGGTGCTGACACGCTGCCTGGACGGACTGGAGGCTTACCGCAACATCAACTGGGAGAGCGTGGTGCTGATCGCCGCCATCATGCCCATGGCCACGGCACTGGACAACAGCGGCGGCCTGGAACTGGCCAGCGATTGGCTGCTGGGGCTGTCACACGACTACGGCGCCCTGGTGATCATGGCCGCCCTGTTCGTCTTTACCTCGGCACTCAGCCAGATGATCTCCAACACCGCCACCACCGTGCTGATCGCCCCGATCGCACTGCAGTCCGCGCTGGCCATGGAACTGAGCCCCTACCCCTTCATGATGACCGTGGCCATCGCCGCGAGCACCGCATTCGCCACCCCGGTGGCCTCGCCGGTCAACACCCTGGTGCTCAACCCCGGCGGCTACCGCTTCGGCGACTTCGCCCGCGCCGGCATTCCGCTGCAGTTTCTCATCCTCATCGCCACGCTGCTCGTGGTGCCGTGGCTGTTTCCGCTGGGGCCGTGACGGGGGTTGTTCGTTGGTTCGTTGGTTCGTTGGTTCGTTGGTTCGTTGGTTCGTTGGTTCGTTGTCGTTTTGTCGTTTTGTCTTTTTGTCGTTTGGACCTTGAGCCTTGCGCCGCTCACCCATTCAGCCGTTGACCCATTAGCCCATTCACCCGTTATCCCTTCTTCTTCGGCATATACAAGTCCGTAATGGTGCCTTCGTAAGCCTCGGCGGCCATCATCACCGACTCGCTCAGGGTCGGGTGCGGGTGGATGGTCAGGCCGATGTCTTCGGCGTCGCAGCCCATCTCGATGGCCAGGGCGAGCTCGGCGATCAGGTCGCCGGCATGCAGGCCGACCACGCCGGCGCCGACCAGGCGCTTGCTCTTGTTGTCGAAGATCAGCTTGGTGAAGCCTTCGGATCGATCCATGCCCAGCGCGCGGCCCGAGGCCGCCCACGGGAACTTGCCTACCCCGTAATCGAGGCCACCTTCTTTCGCCTGCTGCTCGGTCAGGCCCACCCAGGCGACTTCCGGGTCGGTGTAGGCCACCGACGGAATCACGCGTGCATCGGCGGCACGCTTTTCACCGGCGGCCACCTCGGCCGCCACCTTGCCCTCGTAGCTGGCCTTGTGCGCCAGCATGGGCTGACCGACGATGTCGCCAATGGCGAAGATGTGGTCGACGTTGCTGCGCATCTGGCCATTGACCTTGATGAAGCCCTTGTCGTCGACGGTCACGCCAGCCTGGTCGGCATCGATGCGGTCGCCATTCGGCCGGCGACCCACGCAGACCAGCACGCGCTCGAACTCGGCCGATTCCGGCGCCTTGTCACCATCGAAGTGCGCGGTCAGGGCCTGCTCGCCCGCCTCGACCTTCTCCACCTTGGTCTTCAGATGGAATGCCACGCCCTGTTTCTTAAGGTGCTGGTGCAGTGGCTTGACCAGGTCGGGATCGGCACCGGGCATGAGCTGGTCCATCAGCTCGACCACGGTCACCTTGGCCCCCAGCGCCCGGTACACGCAGGCCATCTCCAGGCCGATGATGCCGCCGCCGATGACCAGCAGCCGCTCGGGCACTTCCTTGAGCTCCAACGCCCCGGTGGAATCGATCACCCGCTCGTCATCCCAGGGAATCCCCGGAATCTCGATCACGCGTGAACCGGCGGCGATGATGCACTGATTGAAGCTGACGGATTGCTTCTCGCCGTCATGCTCGACGGACAGTTCGTGTTCTCCGGCAAAGCGCCCCTCACCCTGGATGACTTCGACCTTGCGCTTCTTCGCCATGCCGGCCAGGCCACCGGTGAGCTTGCCGACGACCTCGTCCTTGAAGTCGCGCAGCTTGCCGATATCCAGCTCCGGCTTGCCGAACTTCACCCCGTGCGACCCCAGGTGCTCGGCTGCATCGATGACCTGCCCCACGTGCAGCAACGCCTTGGACGGGATGCAGCCAACGTTCAGGCATACACCGCCGAGCGACGGATAACGCTCGATGAGCGCGACCTTCAGACCCAGGTCGGCGGCACGGAAGGCAGCGGTGTAACCGCCGGGGCCTGATCCGAGCACGACCAGGTCGAAGTCATGGGAATGAGAGGTTTCAGGTTTCAGGTTTCGGGTTTCAGGGCGGGCTTCGTCGGACCTCTCCGCGCCACCGGACTCACCCGAAGACTGCCCTGAACCCTTCTTCTCCTCATCCTGAACCAAGCCATCTTCGTCAGAAGCTTTCCCGGCGCCTTCGGAGACTTCCACAACCGCAATCACATCCCCCTCGCCCACTTCGTCGCCCTCGGAGACCTTCATCTCGACAATCTTGCCGGATTCGGTCGACGGCACTTCCATGGTCGCCTTGTCCGATTCCAGGGTGACCAACGAATCCTCTTTCTCGACCTCGTCGCCCGCGGCGACCAGCACCTCGATGACCGGGACCTTGTCGAAGTCGCCAATGTCCGGAACCTTGATTTCTGTTTTGTCGCTCATGGCATTCGTCTCGCTTCTGTCTCGTGAGCCGTAGGTCGGGGCCACGTCCCCGACGGACAAAATCTCAAACCTGTACACACATCAGCTACGCGTGAACAAGACCGATGTGTTGTCCGTCGGGGATGTGACCCCGACCTACCGTTCTGGTCGTTGGACACACATCAGCGACGCATGAACAAGACCGATGTGTCGTCCGTCGGGGACGTGGCCCCGACCTACTCTGCCACCAGGCGCAGCTCGCCGGACCGCTGGGTCATTTCCAGATTCCGCAGGAAGCTCATGCCCAGCAGCACGCTTTCATGGCGGCCCGGGTTGATGGCGGCCGGCACATCGTACTGGACGATTTCGCCCAGACGCACCTCTTCGAGCCGGGTCATCCAGCCTTGCACGGTGCCACCGGCAGTCTCCAGCCGGATCGGTGCGGCGCGCTCCAGCCCCAGCCGGTCAGCCACCGATTCGGGCACCGATACCAGCGTGGCCCCGGTATCGACCAGGAAACGCACATCGCGGCCGTTGATCTGACCGGTCGCGACGAAGTGCCCCTGGCGATCAGCATCGAGCACGACCTCGACGGCATCGTTGACGATCTGGCTTTGTACCTGGCGATTGGGGTTGGCGCGCTCGTCGACCACACCGGCAAAGAACCAGGTCAGCAACGCCAGCAGGCCGACCGCGGCCACCAGCATCATGCCAAACCCCGGATTGTTCGAGCCGGCGGGGGCCATATCAGCTACAGCAACAGCCGGCGCAGGTCTTCGAGTTGCTCGGCCAGGAAGCGGGTAAAGCGCGCGGCGTCTGCTCCGTCGATCACGCGATGGTCATAGGACAGCGACAACGGCAACATCAGGCGCGGCTGAAACTGTTCACCATCCCACACCGGCTTCATCTCCGAGCGCGACACGCCCAGGATCGCCAGCTCCGGCGCATTGATGATCGGCGTAAATGCCGTGCCGCCGATGCCACCCAGGCTGGAGATCGAGAAGCAGCCACCCTTCATCTCGTCGCCCTTGAGCTTGCCATCGCGGGCCCTTGTCGACAGGTCGGTCAGCTCCTGCGCCAGCTCGATCAGGCCCTTGCGGTCGCAATCGCGAAGGACCGGCACCACCAGGCCATTGGGCGTATCCACGGCCACGCCGACATGGAAGTACTTCTTTCTGATCAGCGTCTCGCCATCGTTGGACAGCGACGCAT
>SLIA01000110.1 GCA_007135935.1 Wenzhouxiangella sp. | reverse complement strand
GGGGGTGTTTTTTGTTTGAGAACAGTTCGACTACTTACGCCTATCTTTGCGAAGAACCTTGAGGATGGCAATTTTGGTGGGGTGATTAAATGGAGTCGGGTCGACAGGCGGCGGTGTGATGATTGTTTCTGGGTAACCTGTCACATCGGTTGGAATGGTGATTGTTCTTTCTAAACTGATGTAGTTACTTTGACAAAGAGCGTCCAATTCAGCCATAAAATCAAAACCCGATAGGAAAAGGGCGTTGTTGATCACCACTAACCAGCCCTCATGGGCTACCAGTGGACGGACTTTATTGATCAGGCGGGTTGTTTCATCCTGCAGGTCAACCTTACCTGCAACAGTGGTTGAGAAGAATGGCGGATCAAGGATCACACAGTCAAACAGCTGTCCCTCATTGCGCATGCGACCGATTACGCGAAAGAAATCGCCGGTGATCGTGCAGTGCTTTTCTCTTTGAAATTCGTTGAGCGACCAAGATTGCTGGGCCATCTTTAAATACTTCTTGTTCAAATCCGTTTGAACAACCAGGGATGCGCCACCTGAACCTGCGGCAATCCCCAGACTGCCGGTGTAGGCAAACGTGTTCAAGACACGCTTACCTGTCATATTTTCCTGAAGCCATTGGCGCAGGTGCCGGGTGTCGAGGTAAAAACTCGCGTCTTGGTGCAAGCGAAGGTCGACGGCATAACGGATGTTATGTTCGCTAATTTGATTGGGAAGCTCACGACCAGCCAAGCGCGTGCCTTGCCTAATTGAGAAGTCAGGGTGGTGACGTTGTTTATGTAAAATTGCTTCAATACCTGTGTCATTCGTAAGTGCCCATTGTTTTATCAGATTGATCAAGGCATCGAACGCGCTGGTTTCAGAATGATCTAAGATAACCAGCGCAGGCCCATAGCGATCAAGCACCAAGTCTGGAACACCTTCGTAGAATCCATTGAACAAGCGGTAAGCATTTGTGCCCGGCAAATTCTGTTGAATGGACTGGCTGACCGAATGGCGCATCGAAATCGCTCGGATGATTGACTCCAAAGCATTTTGAGCAGCTAACATGTTATCATTCTACCGTGCAACAAGCTGGTAAAATAATCCAATCTGCACGCGTCACAACCAAAATTTGCAGATCAGGTAACACTTGATCATTGAAATTAATTTAATAAGGAGAATGGCTCAATGATTGCATTTTTTGAACAATTTTCACCGATCATTCAAGCACTTTTAGGTACGTTGTTCACATGGTTTATGACGGCCTTAGGCGCCTCGATGATCTTTTTTACGAAAAGTGTCAGCCGTAAACTGTTGGATGGTATGCTTGGCGCTGCCTCGGGCGTGATGATTGCTGCCAGCTTTTGGTCCTTGCTGGAACCCGCGATTGAATTGTCTTACGATATGGCTGTACCGATCTGGTTTCCAGCATTTGTGGGGTTCTTGGTAGGCGGTGGGTTTCTGTGGTTGGTTGATAAATTATTGCCCCATCTTCATCTAGGTCAGGATATCAGCCAGGCAGAAGGCCTGAAATCTTCCTGGGAGCGTAGTGTACTGTTGATTACGGCGATAACATTACACAATATCCCTGAGGGTCTGGCAGTGGGGATTGCGTTTGTGGCAGCATCACAAGCTGGAGGTGCGGGTATTGCTTCTGCTATTGCATTGTCAATTGGAATCGGGTTGCAAAACCTCCCTGAAGGACTAGCAGTTTCTGCCCCTTTGCGGAGAGAAGGTTGGAAACGCCGGAAAGCGTTTTTCTATGGTCAATTTTCAGGGATGGTTGAACCGATTGCTGGTGTGATTGGTGCAGCATTGGCGTTGACGATGGAACCAATCTTGCCTTATGCGCTGGCATTTGCTGCAGGCGCAATGATCTATGTGGTGGCAGAGGAATTGATCCCAGAATCAAAGCGAGAAAACCATACAGATATCCCTACCATCGGCGTAATGCTTGGTTTTGCCATCATGATGGTGTTGGACGTTGCTTTAGGTTAAAATTCAATTGAAACAAGAAGAAAGAGCCAGCATGACTTAATCTGCTGGCTTTTTTATTTTATTGATCAAGCTGCCAAATTTGATAGAGCGCTAAATCTCCGGATTTGCCATCAGATAAGAAGCCTTCACAGACCTTGAAACCCGCCCTGGTAGCTAGATTTGACAGGCTGGCTTCGTCAAAGGTATGCACATACCGCAGACCAGGTGTTTCATCAGCACGCCAATCAAGCAGGACATCCCCTGCGTCTAGCTCTTCCGGGTTGATCCCTACGGTTGACCAGGGTTGTACGCGTTGACGGAGTCGTGGACTGTTGTGCCACTGCCAGACGGAGACCACTACGAATCCACCAGGTTTGATGAGTTTGTTGAAAGTTAAAACCGTCTGTAAACGCAGGTCATCACTTGGAAGATGGTGTAAGACGGCAAAGCTGACCAGCCAGTCATATTGACCGGGAGGTAGCGCATTATGCCAGTTGGGAGATGCTAGGTCTACCTGTTGGAAAGTGTAATGCCCATTTTCTGGCGTTCCTAACAGCTCTCTGGCTTTGGTGAGTAAGTCGATGCTCATATCAACCCCCACATAGTGTCCCGAAAAACCCTGGGCAGCGAGTGCCCGTGCCAGGGTGCCGTTACCGCAGCCAACGTCTAAAATACTGGTATTGCTTCCAAAACGTGGGATCAGCCTGTGGATTCCGGGCTGAACCTGATTGCGTGTACAGCTGAAAGAACTTGAATATTGATCATAAAAGTTTTGGTTGATGCGTAACAACCTGGATTGAATTCTTGCATCCATCATAAAGATAAGTATAAACCATTCATTTCGAGAGGATTAATTTATCTTAGTGGTTGATGCACACTAATAAACCTTTTCAGGAGAAGTTTGGTTATTCATAACAAATTCGTCAAAGCGTTAAGAGGTTTGTTTCTTCTGATCAAAGCGACCCTGATAAGGTGTTCGCATCACCCACCAGAAAAAGGCGGCGATGTTTGTGCCGCCAATCAGGGCAACTGGCAGCCACTCGAGGAACTGAAACAGGATGATGCGATTGAACATGCGCCAATATTCCCCCCCAAAACCTTCATAGCGATCGCCAAACAATGTCAGGTGTGCTAAATTAGGCAGTCTTCCAATTGATAACAGGACAGCATAATAAGCGTAATAACTGAATAAGGCGTAGGTCCAGGTGAGGATGGCCGCCGGGATGGGAGTTTTGATGCTGGTTGCTCGCCGGGTTTCATAGATGACAACCGGGATGATTGGCACCAGCCAGATGCCGTAGTTTAAGCCGATGATGACGGAAATGATGATGAAGGGATTCTCTCCGAAAATCTCTACCAAGTTGGGACCCAACCCATCGGTTAACCATTGCAGAAAGAACCAATCAAATATGCCAAAAGCCAACCCGATCAGCACATAAACATACCAGCGTTTCATGGGAAATCTCCAAGACAGCAGCCCAAAAGATTCTGTACAGTTAATGGTCAAAAAAACCTTAACTCAAGGGATGATGCTACTTTTCAGGGTGGTTAAACACAATTTTCTTAAGCAGCACCTGTCATTTAAAATTTAAAAATGCCTCCAATAACAGGAAGGCATTTTTTGACACCTTATTTCTTTTAAATTGGATTATCCTCAGACGATATCTGGACTTTCACCTGCTTTGCAGGGTCTTGTTCCATCCTTGCATTTATT
>SLIA01000310.1 GCA_007135935.1 Wenzhouxiangella sp. | reverse complement strand
CGCGAGTCCAGCACTTCGCGCACCCGCCGTTGCACGGCCGCGCGGTCGGCATCCTGTTCCGGCTCGACCACGATGACCGGCTCCTGCTCGCCGGGCTCGCCAACCCCGACCAGGGCCGACCGGAACACGCCGTCGACGGCATTGACCGGCCCTTCCACACACTCGGTAAACAGCGTGCCCGCGACGGTGCGCACCCGCTCGGACTTGCGCCCGCAATACCACAGCCGCCCGTCGGCATCCATCCAGCCCAGATCGCCCATGCGGTGCCAGATGCGGCCCTGGCTGTCGGTCATCTTGGCCTCGCGGGTCTGCTTTTCGCGCTCCCAGTAGGTATCGGTCACGGTCGGGCCGCACACGCAGATCTCGCCGATCTCGCCGTCGGCGACCTCGCCGGCATATTCGGTCAGCTCGATCGGCTCGTCGGAAATCGGGATGATGCGCACCTCGTTGGCCGGCAATGGCCGGCCCACGCAGATACCCTGCCCGGAGCGGTTGCCGTCGGACAACTCGCCGACCAGCTCGCACCCGGCCACCGTGGCCACCGGCAATGCCTCGGTCGCCCCGTAGGGGGTGTGGATATCGGCCGGCGGCTCGATGGCCGTATGGATGCGCTCGATCACGTGCGGATGCACCGGGGCACCGGCCGAGAGCATGCGGCGAATGCCGGGCAGCTTCAGGTCGTTGGTAACCAGGTGCCGGCTCAGGGTATTCATCAGCGCAGGCGATCCGAACAGGTTGGTCACCTGGTACTGCTCGATCATGCTCACCAGCATGTCGGGGTCGGCCTTGGCCGGCCGGGTGAAGTCCATCTGCGGAATCACCGTGGTCATGCCCAGCATGGGGTCGAACAGGGCAAACGGCGGGAAGGTGGGCAGATCCACCTCGCCCGGGCTCATGCCGAAGGCCTCGCGCATCAGCTCGACCTGCGCGACCATGTGGCGATGCCGGTAGACCACGCCCTTGGGGATGCCGGTCGAGCCGGAAGTGAACAGGATGGCCGCCTCGCCGTCGGGGTCACTTTCAGGCGCCTGGAAGGAATCAGCGGAGGCCTCGAGCAGATCCCGGTATCGCAACCCCTGCCAGAACGGGCGTGGACCCACGCTGACCACCGTCTCGATGGAATCGCGCGCCCAGCCCAGAATCATCCGCGCCACCTGAGCCTTGGTGATGCCTATGAATGCCTGTGGTTTCGCCTCGCCCAGGCAGGTCTTGAGCGGCTTGAGCCCAATGCCCGGATCCACCAGCACCGGCACGCAGCCGGCCTTGAAGAAGGCAAAGAACAGCGCGAAGAACTCCAGCGACGGCGGCACCATGAACGCCACCCGCGTCCCCGGCCCCATGCCGTTGGCATGCAGCCCGGCCGCCAGCCGGTCGGTCAGCTCATCGAGCTCCCGGTAGGTATAGCGCACATCCTCCCACCCCGAGGCCGTACGCCGGGTCGGCATGATCAGCGCAATCCCGTCAGGCTGCGTTTCGGCCTGGCTGCTTAGTGCGGCGGCAATATTTGTGTACTTGGACATAGCTCAGCATGGGTTTTGTAACACGAAGAACACGAAGAAGAGCACGAAGCTCACGAAGAGAATCGGGATAAAGTACTTGCTGGGCCAGTCCCCGGCAAGCTCATCAGGGGAAGCTCTGACAAGCGCACTTGATCATCAGTCACTCATGAAGTGTGCTTCGTGCCTCCTTCGTGCTCTTCGTGTTACACGGTCAACGTTCAAGGTGTTCACGAATTCCAGCAGTGACCTGCTCGGGAGCGTCTTCGAGGACGTAATGGGCGGCATTTTCGAGGATCTGGTAGTCGGCATCTGGCCAGATTTCCTGCCACTTATTCAGGACGCGGTTATCGAAGACGAAGTCCTTGCGGCCCCAGATGAAGCGGATGGGCTTGTCGACGAGTTTGTGCAGGCCGTTTTCGGTTTCGGCCAGGGGTGCCCAGGCGGGGTCGGATTCGCTCAAGGGGATGTCCTGTACGAAGCGCAGGGTCGCCAGGCGTTGTTCGGGGCGGCCGCGATAGGGGGCGACCAGGCCGCGGGCAACTTCGGGGGCGAGTTTGTTTTTGGTGGCCACGCGCGCAGCCAGGCCGGCGAACAGGTTGAAGCGATTGATGGCGAAGGCACCGATCGAGGTCCGGCAGAACTTCAGGCCGAACGGCAAGCTTTCTTCCGGCGGAATGGTGAACGCCCAGGTGTTGAGCAGCACGATGCGGCGCACGCGCTCGGGGTGCTGAACCGCCCAGGCCATGGCGATCGCCCCGCCCCAGTCGTGGGCGACGATGTCGACCGGGCGCTCGGGCTCGACCTCGTCGAGCCAGTGGCCCAGGTCGGCGATACGGCTGGCGTAGGTATAGTGGTAGTTGTTGTCTGACGGACGATCGGACAACCCCATGCCGACATGATCGGGGACCAGGCAGCGATGGCTGTCACTGAGCGCCTTGACGACCTCGCGGTAATAGAACGACCAGGTGGGGTTGCCATGCACCATGACCACGGGCTGACCGTCCACCGGCCCCTCGTCGAGGTAGTGCATGCGATGACCGCCCGACTGGACATGCCAGTGGCTGTCGAACGGGTAGAGCGTTCGGGGGATTTCCATCATGGGATCTCGTTTGTTCGTTGATTCGTTTGTTCGTTGATTCGTTGTCAAGGGAGCGGGCTGCTACTCCAACGAAAAAACCAACAAACGAAAAAACGAACGAACGAAACTTACCAAACCACTTCCGTCATCGCCGCATTCAATCCGGAGCCGACGCCGACCAGGGTGATGCGATCGCCGCGCTTGACGCGATTTTCGTCGACCAGCCGGGCCAGCACCGTGGGGATGGAGGCCGGGCCAACGTTGCCGAGTGTCGGGAAGATGCGGTAGACGCGCTCGGGGTCCAGACCGAACGCCATGATGAAGGCGTCGGTGTGGGCCTTGGAGACCTGGTGGACGACGACGTGATCGAATTCGCTGGCGACCCAGCCCAGCAACTGGCGAGCCGTGGCGTAGGTGGAGGTGGCCAGCTTGATGCCTTCGCGCATCAGGCCGCGGGTGTCGGTCCACATCTGGTGGTTCCAGCCACGGCAGAGCTGGTTGAACTCGGTAGCCGCTCGCGACACGCCGCCGCGGTAGCGGTGACCGTCGGGCTCGATTTCACCTCTCGACATGACCATGGCAGCCGCGCCGGAGCCCAGCGTCAGGCTGGCGAACTCGCTCTTGAACTGCTTGCGCGTCACCTTGGGATCGAGCAGGCGCTTGATGGTGATCTCATTGATCTCCTTGCTGTTCTCGCCGTTGACGATCAGCGCGTAATCGATCTCGCCGCGATCGAGCATGCGTCCGGCGATGTTCATGCCGTTGATGAAGGCCAGGCAGGCGTTGCCGACATCGAAGCTCTCGCAGGTATTGGGCAGCTTGAGGTTACCGTGCACCATGCAGGCGGTCGACGGCTCGAGAAAGTCGCGCGAAACCGAGGTGTTGATCAGGATGCCGATCCGGTCCGGATCGACGTCAGCGCGTGCCAGCGCTTCACGCGCGGCCATGGTGGCCGCATCGGAGGGCAGCACGCCATCGTCCCAGAAGCGTCGCTCCTCGATGCCGGCCAGATCAATCAGTGGATTGCCGCGCACCTTGAGTTTCTTGAAGGTCGGGGCAAGCCGTTCCCGGACTTCCTCACTGGTGACCGCGTAGGGGGCATCGACGCAGGCGACGGATTTGATGACGACGTTGTCAAACAGCATGATTTCTTCCTGACCGCCCGACGGGCGATTGAGCACGTTAACAGGTTATTATACCGCGATTGCCGCCCATTATCGCATGGAGTCCGAGCGTGCCGACCAGCGCCCACCGCCAACAGGCCCGCCGCATTACCGAGGCCGCCACGGCCTTGCGCCAGGCGGAGCAGCCGTTGCGCATTCTCGGCCTGCTGGCCTGGCCTGTCGAGGTGCGCGACCGATTTCTCGCCTCCGGCGGCCGGGAGCTGCCGCGGGTCACCTACCCCGAGGTCGACACCGCCCCCGTCGACCAGGCGCTGGCCACGGCCCGCCCCCTGATTGAACGGAGCGGACCGGCCCGCGATTGGCTGGCGCGCATCGCCGATCGGCTCGACATGGCCAGCCGCATGCTCAATCAACTCGACAACCCCGGTTTTTTCGAGTGTTCGCACCAACTCTACGGCGCACCTTCCGAGGCGCTGCCCGATTCAACCGCCAGCCCCCTGCAACTGGCACGACGGTTGCGCCGCATCATCGACCACCTCGCCCACATCGACCTGGGCGCACCACCTGGCGCGACCGCGACGGCCGATCTCGTCGCCCGACGCATGCGTGCCGCCGTGGTGAAATTCTTCGGCGATGACGCGCCGGCAGTGGAGATCGTCGACAGCCTGACGGCCAATGCCACCGCCGGTGCCGAGCGCATCCGCATTCGCGCTGGCGCTCATTTCACCGACCGCGACGTCGACCAGCTCGTACACCACGAAGCGGGCATCCACGTCACCACGGCTCTCAACGGGCGCGCCCAGACCGAACTGCCCATTCTCGCCTCCAGTCATCCCGGCACCACCCGCACCCAGGAAGGCCTGGCGGTGTTTTCCGAGTTCATCACCGGCTGCATGGATGTGGATCGATTAAGTCGCCTGGCCGACCGGGTGCTGGCCATACAGATGGCGATCGACGGGGCCGACTTCATCGAGGTCTACCGGCATTTTCTCGACAAGGGAGCCACGGAGAAGGCGGCTTTCGAGCAGACCCGACGCGTCTATCGCGGCGGCGTGCTCACCGGTGGGGCACCGTTTACCAAGGACGTGGTCTATCTCGACGGCTTGCTGCGCGTGCACGATTTCCTGCGCTCGCTGATCGCCGCCGGCCGCGCCGACGTGTTGCAACTACTGTTCTGCGGCAAGCTGGCACTGGCCGATGTGCCGGTGTTGTGCGAACTGGCCGAGATGGGGCTGCTCAAGGCGCCGAAGTTCCTGCCTCCCTGGGCATCCGATCGGCGTTTCCTGGTCAGCTACCTGGCCTACTCGGGCTTTCTCGGCCGGGTGCGCATGGGCAAGGTGCACGAGCGATACGCCAAGATTCTTGAAACCTCGCCGGTCGTTCAGTTCTCCTGACCGGGCATCTCCCACCCGGAACCAGGCTGCATCCGGGTTACCCGGAATCCTCAGCCATTTGTGCCCGAGGCCCGCAAGGGTCGCAGCAGGCGCGACATCAGCGACCTCAGCGCCAGGGGGCGGATCGGCTTGTGCAGGAGTTCGCAACCACTCTGGCGGGCGGCCTGTTTCAGGTCGGCGCCGTGATCGGCGCTGATCAGGATGGCGGGTGCGGTGCAACCGTCCGCCCTTAACGCTTCAAGCACTTCAAGACCGGTCTGGCCACCATCGAGGTGGTAGTCGAGCAGCAACAGTGACGGCAGATGCGATTGCGCCAGCTCGCGGGCCTGTTCCAGCCTGGCGGCGGTCGCGACCTCGAAACCCCAGTCGCCAAGCAAGGTGTCCAGCGAACCCAGCATGTCCGGGTCGTTATCGACAACCAGCACCCGCGCCGAGTCCGGCTCACCGGCAAGCTCGGGACCGACCGCGGCCGGCCGCTCCGGCGCCACGCGCGGCACGACCAGGCCGAACAGCGTGCCGCGTCCGGGCCGGCTGTCGAGCACCAGCTCGTGACCCAGCAGGCGCGTCATGCGCTCGGCAATGGCCAGGCCCAGGCCCAGGCCCGGTGCATGCTGGTCGTCGTCCAGGCGACGGAATTCCTCGAAGATGACGGGACGAAACTCCCCGGGAATCCCCGGGCCGGTATCCCACACGCCGATCATGATCCCGCTGCCGCGGCGGCGACAGCCGATCAGCACACGCCCGCTTTCGGTGTAGCGCACGGCATTGGACAGAAAGTTCTGCAGGATGCGGCGCAGCAATTGCGAATCGGTCTCGACCCAGGCCCGGGTCGGCATGCAGTCCAGACGCAGACCGGCCTCTTTCGCCAGCACCGAAAACTCGCCGTGGAGCTGATCGAACATTTCCGACAGGGGGAAACGGCTGATGCGCGGTTCCAGCCCGCCGGCATCGAGTCGCGAGATGTCGAGCAGGCCCTCGAGCAAATCCTCGGTCGCCCCCAGCGCACCGGAGATCTGCGACAGTGACTGCTTCGCCCGTGGACTTTCGATCTGGGTGCCCAGCGAGTGAGTCAGCAACTGCGCGGCGTTGACCGGTTGCACCAGGTCGTGGCTGACCGCTGCGAGAAAGCGGGACTTGGCCGCATTGGCCCGTTCGGCGGTGAGCTTGGCCTGCTCCAGCTCGCCCGTGCGTTCGGCCACCCGCTGCTCCAGCGTCTCGTTGATGCGCTTGAGTTCCTGCTCGGCATGCCGGAACGCGGTCACGTCGGTGAAGGTGGCGACGAAACCGCCACCGGGCATGGGGTTGCCACGAATCTCGATGATGCGACCATCCGGCCAGGGGCGTTCAACGCGATGCCGGGTCCCGGCGCGCTTGTGAGTCAGCCGGCGCTCGATCATGGCATCGACATCGCCGCCTTCCATCAACCCCTGACGGGCATTGTGCCTGAGCAGGTCGGCCACCGGCCGGCCGACGCGAATCAGTTCGTCCGGGTAGTCAAACAGGGCCAGGTAGCTGCTGTTCCACGCCACCAGGCGCATGTCGCGGTCGACCACGCACACGCCCTGGCTCATGTTCTCCAGCGCACCCGAGAGCACCTCCTGGCTGAAGCGCGCCTGCTCTGCGGCCTGACCGACCAGGTCGGCCACGGTGTCCAGTGGCGCCGGCGTGCGCCGGCGGGCGGCATCCATCAGCAGCCGGGCGGAGGCCGAGCCCACCACGGCAGTCAACTCGTGCTCCAGCCGACGCGCCAGACTGCGCGCATCGCTCTGCCCGCCCGAGAGCATCTGCACGCGCTGTGGCGGCAGGAACCGGTCGGCCAGCGTCCAGAGTACTTTCGGATCCAGCGGTTCAGCGGCCACCCCTTCATCATCGCCTGACGGACTGAAACGGGTGACCAGCACGATGACCAGGCAATTGACCAGCAGACTGGCTACCACGGCCCGGGCCAGCGGCTCGACCGCGGTCAGACCGAACAGGTTCTCCGGTGCCAGCCAGGCCAGCCCGAGCGGTCCGGCACCCATCCAGTCGGGGCGCAGGCCGAGCGCGGCCAGCCCGAGCGGCAGGAACAGTACGTAGGCCCACACCACCACGCCACTGGCAATGCCGGCCATGATGGCGCGTGCGGGCAGACCGGGCCGATAGACGGCCAGCACGACGGCCGGGCCGAGCTGGGCCAACCCGGAGAACGACAGCGCACCGATATCGGCCAGCGCCTCGGCCATACCCACGGCACGGCTGTAGGCATAGGCCATCAGCAATACCGCGGCAATACCGACCCGCCGCTGCAGACGAACCGGAATGCGCAGATCGCCGACCGCGCCCCAGCGCCGATTGAGCAAGGCCGGGGTCAGCCAGTGATTGCCGATCATGATCGACAGCGTGAGACTGGCCAGAATGACCATGCCGGTGGCCGCGCTCAAGCCGCCAAGGAACGCGAACAGCGCAAGCCCGTCGGCCTGGCCGGTGAGCGGCAGCATCAGCACGTACAGATCCGGTGCGATACCGGCTTCGCCGAAATGGGCCATGCCGGCACGGGCCAGTGGCACGATGGGCAACGCGATCAACACCAGGAACAGCGGAAACAGCCAGCGCGCGACCTTCAGATGCGACTCCGAACGGCACTCGACCACGCCGATATGGAACTGGTGCGGCAAGGTGAACATGGCCAGGGCGCCGAGCAGCATCAGGGTCAGAAAGCTGTCGGTGCCCGAAAAGGCCGGCGTGACGGTCTGCTCCAACATGTCGCCGGGGCCCGGGTAGAGCCGGAACAGCACGAATACACCCAGGGCGAGCATGGCCGATAGCTTGAGCAGCGACTCGAACCCCATCGCCAACACCAACCCGCGGTTGTGCTCGGTAGCCGATGCGCGACGGGTGCCGAAGAGCACGGCAAAGAGGGCCATGAACAGGGCCACATAGAACGCCAGATCCTGCCAGGCGGCCGGCTCGGCCACCTCGGCGCGCCCCAGGGTCAGCGCGCCGAAGCTCATCGCCACCGCCTTGAGCTGCAGGGAAATGTAGGGCACCAGGCCGAGCAGGGCCACGCCGGTGACCACCGCGGCCAGCGCCGAGGACTTGCCGAAGCGGCTGGCGATGAAGTCGGCGATGCTGGTGGCATTGGCCGACTTGCTCAGGCGAACCAGGCGCCTGAGAAACGGAAAGCAGAAAACGAACAGGATGATGGTGCCGACGAAAGTCGGCGGAATCGGCCAGCCGTGTACCACCGCCTGGGTAGTGGTGCCGTAAAAGGTCCAGGCCGTGCAGTAGACCGCCAACGACAGCGAGTAGACCACCGGCCAGATCCGGCGCCAGCGCTCCGGCGAACGCTCCCCGACCAGGGCCACGGCAAACAGCAGCCCCAGCCAGACGACGCCGGCGATGATCAGTGTCAGCGTCGACAGACTCAGCAAGCTTCCGGAACCGTGGGCGAGTGCATCAGGCAATGGTAGCGCCTATTGGTTGGTTCGTTGGTTCGTTGGTTCGTTGGTTCGTTGGGTCGTTGGGTCGTTCGTCGTTTTGTCGTTTGGTCGTTTGGTCTTTTCGCCTTTTACCTTTCACCTTTTTTCTTTCACCGACGAAAAAACCCGGGGCCGCTTGCGCGACCCCGGGCCGGGAGAGCCGGATGAATCCCTCCTTCCGGCATATCAGAAGTTGAAGGTTCCGGTCAGTGTGACGGTGCGCGGCGGTCCGTAGAAGGCATTCATCACGCCTTCCAGGCCCAGCGTCGGCGCGGTGCCGTCCGGGGTGGCGAACACGTAGCCGGAGACCTGGTACTCCTCGTTGGTCAGGTTGCGCCCGTGCAGCCCCAGTTCGAAACGACCATCCGCGCGGCCCCAGATCAGGCTCAGGTCGTAGAGCGAGTAAGCCGGCTGGTCGAGAAACTCCGATGGAATCTCGAACTGGTTGGTCTCGCTGCGATACGACCAGGCACCGAGAATGCTGAAGTCGCCTTCGGCACCGAACAATGACATGGGTACGTCATAGCGGAGGTTCCAGTGTGCGGTGTTCTTCGGCGTATTCTGGAACACACGCTGGTCGGCCACATCCTCCAGGGCGGTGTCGCCAGTGGCCGGATCGGTCACCGCGGCAATGAACTCGTCGTAACTGGCGTCGATGTAGCCCAATGCCAGGTTAGTGGTCAGACGATCCCCCGCCGTAATCCAGTCATCGGCCAGGAGCGCGGAGAGTTCCAGCTCCGCACCCGTGACGGTGGCCGCACCGGCGTTGGTCGTCACACCGGCAAACGTGTCGGACACGCCATCGCCGGTGGTGTCGACGCCGATGGAGCCGGGCACCTGGATATTGGTGTAGTCGCTGTGGAACAGCGCCACGCTGCTGGTCACACGCCCGTTAGCCCAGTTCGACTTGGCACCGATCTCCCAGGTATCGACCTCCTCGGGCTCGAAGCGCATGAACAGGAAGATGTCCTCGTCGGTGACCTCACCGTCGCCGGTCAGGTCGGGCGCGGCGGTGGTCAGGCCACGCGGGTCGAAGCCACCTCCCTTGAAGCCCTGGCTGAAGGACACATACAGGTTGTGGTCCATGGTCGGCTTCCAGGCCAGGCTGGCACGGGGCGTGAACTCGGTGAAGGTTTCCGAGCCCTGGAAATCGGAGGTGGTCTCGAGAACCACCGGGTCGCCGCCGAAGAACTCCGAGGCGCCAAGCAGGTTCTGGCGCAGCACGCGCGAGGATCGCTTGTCGCTGGTGTAGCGACCGCCCAGGGTCAGCTCCAGCCCGGTGTCCATGCCCAGGTAATCGCCGATATCGAAGCTGGCATCGGCGAACACCGCCCAGCTCTCGGTATCGACATCGCCCTTGGTGAAGGCATTGAGCCCCGGCGCGCCGATCAATTCGCCCGTCTCGAACAGGCGAACATCGAAGGGACCGAATGCGTTGGCGTCCAGATAATAGAATCCGCCGACACCGCTGACCCGGTCACCGGCATAGTGCAGCTGGAACTCCTGCGAGAACTGTTCGTTGTCATAAATGGTGGCAACATCCACATCAGCCGCAGGCAGGGCCTCGAAGTCGATCATCTGGGTGTTGTCGTTCTCGCGCCAGGCGGTGATGCTCTTGAATTGCCACTGCGGGTTGATGTCGTATTCGACAGTCAGGCTCGCACCCCAGGCTTCGGTGAAGTTCGGGCCCTCGATACCGCTGCGCGAATCGTAGACGTTGTCGAGCACCGGCGCTCCGGAGAACAGCCCGGGGATCAGGCGATGACCGCCGACCGGATTCGAATTGTCCTCGAAGTAGTCACCGGCCAGGCGCACGAACAGCGCCTCGGTCGGGGTCCACTCCCAGCTGGCACGCGCGGCAATCACGTCCTTGTCGTAGTTGTCTTCGTTCAGGTGCAGGTTGGTGCCGAAGCCGCCGCGATTGAAGCTGGCCACGGCCGCGCCCACGGCCGAATTTTCGCCGATGGGTGTCTCGCCGCTCAGCACCGCGTCACGCTGCGAGAAGCTGCCGATACTCGCACGTACGCTGCCTTGCGGGGTGCGACCAAGGCGGCGGGTGACGTACTTGACCGCGCCACCGATGGTGTTTCGCCCGTACAGCGTGCCCTGCGGACCACGAAGCACCTCGATACGCTCGATGTCGTAGATATCGAGTACCGCGCCCTGCGGACGGTTGAGATAGACATCATCGATGTAGATGCCGACCCCGGCCTCGAACCCGGCAACAGGGTCCTGCTGGCCGATACCGCGAATGAAAGCGGTCAGCGTGCTGGAGGTTCCGCGCGAGACCTCGAGCGTGGTATTGGGGACGGACTGTTTCAGGTAGGTGATGTCCTGGGCGCCGACATCCGACAGCTCCTGGGCAGTCAGCGCGGTCAGCGATCCCGGCACGTCGATGATCTGTTCTTCGCGCCGCCGGGCGGTGACCTGAATGGTATCGATGGTTCGCCGCTCCTCGGTCGCTCCCTCACCACGCTCCTCGGAATCCGGTTCCTGTGCATGGGCGCCATGCAGCGCGAGCATGATGGCGAGGCTCAATGTGGACAATGCTTTGATCTTCATGGCAGTTCCCTGTATCCCGCTTTCTTTTGAATTTGTTGACTGGTGACCCCGGAGCCGAGCCGACACCGGGTCGATTGACAGCCTGAAGCCTACGTTGCCGACCGTCGAGCTGTAACTTGTACCTTGGTACAGTTCCCGCCATCGCCCCGGCTTGCCAACATGACATCCGACTCCAAGCCGGAATGTCCAACCATGCTCAGCCTGATCGGCCTGCTCGGCGGCCTTGCGCTGCTTATCGTTCTTGTCATGCGCGGCATGAGCCTGTTCGTGGCCACGCCGCTGTGTGCCCTGATCGTGGCCCTGACCAGCGGGATCGCCCTGTTGCCCCCGCTGGCCGCCGAGGGACAGGCCGACCTGATCACCCAGTACATGAACGGCTTCACCGGCTTTATCGCCTCGTGGTTCTTCATCTTCCTGCTCGGCTCGCTGTTCGGGAAGTTCATGGAATCCTCCGGCGGCGCCGACGCCGTGGCCCAGTGGATCATCACCCGGCTGGGCACCAAACAGGCCGCCCTGGCCGTGGTACTGGCCTGCGCGGTGCTGACCTACGGCGGGGTGAGCCTGTTCGTGGTTGCCTTCTCGGTCTACCCGATGGCCCTGGCGCTGTTTCGCGACGCCGACCTGCCGCGCCGCTTCATCCCGGCCACCCTGGCTTTCGGCTCGGTCACCTTCACCATGACCTCGGCCGGCTCGCCGGAAATCCAGAACTGGATCCCGGTCGAGCACCTCGGCTCCAGCCCGCTGGCGGCCTGGGAGGCCAGCGCCATCGTCGCTCTGTTCATGGCCGTGACCGGCTACATGTGGCTGCGATGGATGCTCAAGCGCGCGGTCGAGCGCGGCGAACACTTCGAGGAGCGCGAAGGCGATCCAAAAAGTGGTCGCGAGAACCTGCCCCACCCCGCGCTATCGGCCGTGCCCTTGCTGCTGGTGCTGGGCATCTCGTTCACCACTCATGACCAGCTCGGCACTTCAGCACTGATTCTGGCCCTGCTGGCCGGCACCATCGGCGCGGCCCTGATCAACGTGCGCCACCTGCACAAGCCCGGCGATGCCATGACCGAGGGCGGCGTGGGCGCGCTGATCGCCATCGGCAATACCGCCGCGGTGGTCGGCTTCGGTACCGTCGCCCAGGTCTCACCGGCCTTCGACGCGGCCGTGACCTGGGTTACCGGCATGCCCGGCAATGGCCTGGTCAGTGCCGCCATTGCCGTATCGGCCATCGCCGCCATGACCGGCTCGGCCTCCGGCGGCCAGGCCATCGCCCTGCCCATTCTGGGACCTCATTACATGGACCAGGGCGTCGACCCCGACCAACTCCACCGCGTCGTCGCCATCTCTTCCGGCGCCCTCGACTCCCTGCCCCACAACGGCTACGTGGTCACCACCATCCGCGCCATCTGCAACGAAACCCACGCCGGCGCCTACCCGGCCATGGGCGCACTGACCGTCGTCGTGCCGCTGGCGGGGTTGATTCTGTGTCTGGGGTTGTTTGCGATTGGGTTCTGATAGGGAAGCTTTCAGGGTTCTGGTAAGAGCGGTTCCCGGGGTTCCGGGACCTGTCGTTTAGTCGCTTTGTCGCTTTGTCGTTTCGAAAACTATCCACTACTTACACCGATACCGGACGGCATCGCTTCTTTGACGAAAAGACAAAGAGACAAAACGACCAAACGACAATCGCCGTAGATCGTTCTTCACCTGGATTCGGAACCCGCACCCGCTGCACCTTCCGCCCCCATGCGCTATCATGCCGGCTCTGCCGCCAACTGGCCGGCCTGAACCAATAACAACCCGGGGTTAGAAGAGTGAGCGACCACAGCACGGCCGGGAAGCCGGCCATGGAAGACCGCAACTGGTTCACGCGTTTTCTCGACACGGTCGAGTGGCTGGGCAATCTGCTGCCGCATCCGGTGACGCTTTTTGCCATCCTGGCCACGGGCATGGTGTTCCTTTCCGGCCTGTTCGGCTGGCTGGGCGTGTCGGTGACCGACCCGCGGCCCGACGTGCCCGACGGTACGACCATCGAGGCCGTCAGCCTGCTCAATGCCGAAGGCGTGCGCATGATCTTCGGCAACCTGGTTTCCAACTTCGTCAACTTCGCCCCGCTGGGTGTGGTGCTGGTGGCCATGCTCGGCGTCGGCGTGGCCGAAAAATCCGGCCTGCTCTCGGCCATGGTGCGCGGCATCGTGCTCAATGCACCGAAGCACCTGGTTACCGTGGCCGTGGTGTTTGCCGGGGTGATCTCCAACACCGCCTCGGAGATGGGCTACGTGGTGCTGGTGCCGCTGGCCGGTGCCATCTTCCTGGCCCTGGGGCGCCATCCGCTGGCCGGCATGGCGGCCGCTTTCGCCGGGGTCTCGGGGGGCTACTCGGCCAACCTGCTGCTGGGCACCATCGATCCGCTGCTGGCCGGCATCACCGAGGAGGCCGCCCAGCTCATCGACCCGGACTACGAGGTCTTTGCCACCGCCAACTGGTACTTCATGATCATCTCGACGTTCATGATCACCGCGGTCGGCTCGCTGGTCACCATCTTCATCGTCGAGCCCAAGCTGGGCGAATACGACGATTCGCGTGCCGATCCCACGGTGCTCGACGACTCGCAGATGACGCCGCTGACCGGCAACGAGAAGAAGGGCCTGGGCATGGCCGGACTGGCGGTGCTGGGCGTGATTGCGCTGATTGCCATCCTGGTCGTTCCCGAGACCGGGGTGCTGCGCGACCCCGAAGCCGTCGGCGAAGGCTTCCTCGCCTCCTCCGGTCCGTTCTTCCGCTCCATCGTCGCCTGGATCTTCGTGTTCTTCCTGGTCACCGGCTTTGCCTACGGCAAGGTGGTCGGCACGATGAAGAACGACCGCGACGTGATCGACGGCATGGCCTCGGCCATTTCCACGCTCGGCCTCTACATCGTGCTGGTGTTCTTCGCCGCCCAGTTCGTGGCCTTTTTCGGCTGGACCAACATGGGCCTGATCACCGCCATCGCCGGGGCCGATTTCCTGCAGGCCATCGGCATGACCGGGCCGCTGGTGTTCCTGTTCTTCATCATCATGTGCGGCATCGTCAACCTGTCGCTGGGCTCGGCCTCGGCGCAGTGGGCGGTCACCGCCCCGATCTTCGTGCCCATGCTGATGATGATCGGCTACTCGCCCGAAGTCATCCAGGGCGCCTACCGGATCGGTGACTCGACCACCAACATCATCACGCCGATGATGAGCTACTTCGGCCTGATCCTGGCCTGGGCGACCCGCTACGACAAGAAGTTCGGCATCGGCACGCTGATCGCCACCATGCTGCCCTACTCGATCTTCTACTTCATCTTCTGGGTGATCCTGTTCTTCCTGTGGGTATTCGGGCTGGGGCTGCCGGTCGGACCGGGCTCGCCGACCTACTACGGCGGCTGATGGAGACGCCCCAGCCGACCGAACTGCGCCTGGAGCGAAGCCGGCGCGTGCTGATGGTGGCATTCGACGACGGACAGTGCTTCGAACTGCCCTGCGAGTACCTGCGCACGCACTCGCCGTCGGCCGAAGTGCGCGGCCACGGGCTGTCCGAGCCGAAACTCATGACCGGCAAGGAGAACGTCAACATCGAGCGCATCGAACCGGTGGGCAGCTATGCCGTGCAACTGGTCTTCGACGACGGCCACGACAGCGGGATTTATTCGTGGGGTTTCCTTTATGATCTTGGCGTTAACATGGAAGCCAACCAGGCTCGTTACGCTGATCGACTGCGTGGAGCCGAATCGAACTGAAATGCTCACCACAGAGACACAGAGGTCACAGAGGTCACAGAGGTCACAGAGGAAACATTTTCATAATATTTCTTGAGGAATTTCTCTGTGTACTCTGTGCCTCTGTGGTGCAGTTTTCCAGGCCAACCTACTTGCACAGGCATCTCAGATGACTGATTTTGGATACCGCGAAGTGGCACCCGAGGAGAAGACCCGGCTGGTCGGCCAGGTGTTTTCTTCCGTGGCGCAGAAGTACGACTTGATGAACGACCTGATGAGCCTGGGCATTCACCGGCTCTGGAAGCGTCATTTCGTGGCCACCTGCGGCATCCGCCGCGGCGACAGGCTGCTCGACCTGGCCGGCGGCACCGGCGACATCGCCTGGCTGGCACGCGGCAAGGGCGCGGAAGTGACCGTGGCCGACATCAACCTGTCCATGCTCAGCGTGGGCCGCTCGCGCATGGATGCACGCGGTGCAGTGCAAGGCTTCGACTGGACCCAGGTCAATGCCGAGGCACTACCATTCGCCGATGGCAGTTTCGACCATCTGACCATCGCGTTCGGCCTGAGAAACGTCACCTGGCGTGACCAGGCACTGGCCGAAATGCACCGTGTGCTCAAGCCCGGCGGCCGGGTACATATTCTCGAATTCTCGAAAGTCGGGTTGCCGGCACTGGAGAAACTCTACGACACCTGGTCGTTCAAGGTCTTGCCCAGGCTGGGCGAGCAGATTGCCGGCGATGCCGAAAGTTACCAGTATCTGGCCGAATCCATTCGCCGCTTCCCCGACCAGGAGACACTGGCAGAGTTGCTGCGCGAGGCGGGGTTCGAGCGGGTGAACTGGACCAACCTGTCGTCGGGCATCTGCGCCATTCACCGCGGCGCACGCATCTGACCACGAGTGGGAATAGACCATGAGCCGCTACCTCACGCCCCTGCCCGGCCTGCTGGCCAGCGCCGTCGATACGGCACTCAACCGCGCCATCGGGCTGGATGAAAAGGCCGCCGCACGGCTTGCGGCCATGCAGGGCAAGTGCGTTCGCCTTGAACTGCTTGGCCTGGGCATCGACCTGTATTTTCGCGGCCTGGAAGAACGACTGGCCGTCGACGCCGAGAGCGATGCCGAACCCGACACCACCATCAGTGGCTCACCGGCTGCGCTGCTGGCCATGGCCGTGCCCGACTGGCGAGCGCCGGGCAGCGGCGTGCAGATCCAGGGCGATGCCGGCGCCGCCCAGGCACTGGAAAAACTGCTGCGCCAGCTCGATCCCGATTGGGAAGCCCTGCTGGTCGAGCATCTCGGCGCGGTCTGGGGCCACCAGGTCTGGCGCATGATCAACGACAGCATGCGCGTCGGCCGTCACGTGGCCAGCACCGCCGCCGGGCAGGCGGCCCGTTTCCTGCGCGAGGAGAGCGGCCTGCTGGTCACGCGCGAGGAAGTCGAGGAATTCACCCGGCAGGTGGATGAATTGCGCGAGGCAACCGATCGCCTCGAAGCCCGCCTGCGACGCTCGGCAAGACAATCGGCAAAACAATCGGGGCAGACATGATCGGGCGCAGCTTCCGACTCGCCAGCATCGCGCTGACCCTGGCCCGCTACCGGCTCGACGAAATGTTCGTCGGCATGCCGCCGTTGAAGCTTGCCCGGCTGGTCCGCCTTCTGCCCTGGGGCCGTCGAGGTGTGCGCGACTTGCCGCATGGCGAGCGCCTGCGCCTGGCCCTGCAGGAACTGGGGCCGATCTACGTCAAGTTCGGCCAGATCCTGTCGACGCGCCGCGACCTGCTGCCGCCCGACATCGCCGATGAGCTGGCACTGTTGCAGGACGCGGTGCCGCCCTTCCCCGGCGCGGAGGCGCGCCGCATCATCGAAGAAGAGCTCGGCGCGTCCACAGACGAGCTGTTCACCGAATTCGAGCACAGCGCCCTGGCCTCGGCCTCCATCGCCCAGGTGCACGCCGCCCGGCTCGAATCGGGCGAGTCGGTGGTGGTCAAGGTGGTCCGCCCAGGTATCGAGCGCCAGATCGAGCGCGACCTGGAACTGCTCAAGGCCATGGCGCGGCTGGTCCGTCGCCATCACCCCGAAGGCGACCGCATTCGCCCGGATGACATCGTCGCCGAGTTCCAGCGCGTCATTTCCCGCGAGCTCGACATGCAGTCCGAGGGTGCCAATGCCTCGCTGCTCAGACGCAATTTCGAGGACTCGCACGAACTCTACATCCCCGCCATTCACTGGAGCCACACGGCGAAACGGGTACTGACCATGGAGCGCGTCTCCGGCGTGCCGGTCAAGGACCTTGCCGAGCTCAGGCGACGCGAGGTCGACCTGGAAAAGCTGGCCCGACGCGGCATCCGCATCTTCTACACCCAGGTCTTTCGCGACAATCTGTTCCATGCCGACCTGCACCCCGGCAACATCCTCATCGACACCTCCGACCCGGCCGATCCGACCATCATCGCGCTGGACTTCGGCATCGTCGAGACCATGGCGCCGGAAGACCTGCACTACATTGGCGAGAATTTCCTGGCCATCTTCAACCGCGACTATCGGCGCGTGGCCGAGCTGCACGTCGAGGCCGGCTGGGTACCGGCCGACACCCGCATCGAGGAACTGGAAGCGGCGGCCCGCACGGTGTGCGAACCCAACTTTACCCGGCCACTGGAAGAAGTCTCCTTTGCCGAGATGGTGCTGGCCCTGTTCGCGGTGGCCCGGCGCTTCAAGCTGACCCTGCAGCCACAGCTGATCATGCTGCAGAAGACCCTGCTCAACATCGAGGGCATGGCCCGCGAGCTCTACCCGCAACTCAACATCTGGGAAGTGGCCAAACCGGAACTGGAAGGCATTTTCGCCGAGCGCTACGGCCTGCCGCGCACCGCCCGCCGCATCGGACGCGAACTGCCGGGCTGGCTGGCGCGCTCACCGGAGTTGCCGGTGCTGGTCCACGACTACCTCAAGAAGGCCGCCAGCGGCAAGCTGCACACGCGTATCGACCCCGCCGACCTCGAACGGCTGCACGGGAAATCGACCGGTTCACAGGTGCGCGTTGCGGCCGGGCTGCTGGCCGGCTCCCTGATCATTGCCGGCAGTGTGCTGTTCGCCTCGGGCCACGACTGGCTTGGCGGCGCGGGTCTGGTCATTGGCCTGCTGATGGGACTGGTCACCACAGCCCGATAACCCGATAGCGCTCAAGGCCGGCGCCGGATTGTGCCGCCTCGCCACGACCTGAACACTCTGCAGACGCTTCACATGATCGGGCGCAGGAACCCGAACATGCGGCTCACCAGGCCGGTGGAAAAAATACGGCGCAGCAGCACCACATCGGGCATCAGGCCCACCGCTTCGTGGTGATCGTGAAAGTCGGGATGATCCGGACCGATCGCCGTTGCCTCTTCGTCGACACGGTAGTTCTCGGTCAGGTACCACGGCCACAGGTCCAGGGTCGGCAGGCGCCTCGATACCCGCGCCATGCCGCGGTTGATCGACCCGATGACGGGCGGGCCTTCCGGACGTGCAGCCACCAGCCAGCTGTTGCGCGGTTCAATCATGGTTTCGATGTAATCGCTCAAGGCACGGGCGAATACCTCGTCCTCGACGACGATGCCGTTTTCGGTATTGAACAGCTCCGAGCGCGGGTCGAAGTTGTGCGACGTCACCACGGCAATGCGCCCGTCGATGACAAGCAACTTGGCGTGGACGCTGATGCGCGGCCCGGGACGCTCGGCCGTGGCACTGGGCGGATCGATGCGCATCGGACTGGTAATGCCCAGCGCGCGATCGATAACCAGCTGCTCGTAACGGCGATTGAATTGTTCGAGATCGGCCGGGAAGGGTTTGGCCTCGTACAGGCGCACGCCAAGCCCGCTGACCATGCGATACCGCTGTCGGCGCGAGATGGCATAGACCGGCCAGGCGTCGGTGGAGGCCAGCGAATTGCTCGAGACGACCACCTCCACCGAGTCGTCGAGGCCGGCCAGCAAGCGCTCGAAGTCACGTGAGAGCACGAAATAAGGCGTCTGGATGAGCACGCTTTCGGTGGCGTTGGCGATCAGCTCATGCAGCACGCGGGTGGAGACCTCGCTTTCCCGGTGCCATGTCTTGTCCGGCGGGTCGGAAAAATAGCGCACTGCGCCGACCGCAAAGCCGGCCTCGCCGACCAGCTTGTCGAACCATTCCGGGCTGTCGACCAGATCGAGCGCATAGGCAGCGCGGTTGTCGCGCTTAAGCACCATGGCCTCGGGCCGACGTTTCTCGAGCACCGCTGCCACATCCCGGGTGTATCGCGTCGGAAGACTGGCGGTGTGCTGCCAGAAGTCGTCGAAATCCGCACTCATTTCCGCGACCACGTCCCCGGACACGACCACCTCCATATCGAGAAAATTCATGCGTGTGTCGAGGTCGAAATAGCGGTCGGCGCTGTTGCGCCCACCGACCATGCCATGGCGGCCATCGACGGCCAGAAGCTTGTGATGCAGTCGGTTGTTGATCTGCCGAAAGCAGCAGATCACGGCACTGGCAAAAGCCAGGTCTCCCAGCGAGGCGCGATCGAACAACGGATTGTAGAAGCTGATCTCGATTCCGGCATCGAGCAGTTCCAGGCCGGCTAGCAGTTCGACGTCGTCGAGCGAGAACAGGCTGTCGACCAGCACCCGGACCGACACGCCACGACGGGCGGCATCGATCAGTTCGGCCAACAGCAGCTGACCGGACTCGTCGTCATGGAAGATGTAATTCATCAGCTCGATGCTTTCACGCGCCGAGCGAATCAGGTGGATACGCATGGCCAGGGCATCGCTGCCCTGCTCGATCAGCAGCAGATGATGGCCGCCGTCATCCGGAACCAGCGCGTCCAGCCGCGAATTCAGCACCTGCGGGGCCGGGTCGGGAATGAGCGCCACACTGCCGCGCTCACGTTCGACAAGCGCGTCGATCTCCGCCCGCCGCTCGGGCGAGAGACTGCACGCACCCAGCACAAGCACCAGCAACGCAAGCGACAGCCGTCTCATCGCCCTGCTACGCTCCGGGTGTTTCAAGCACGCGGGTGTCGACGCCGACGCCGGAACGCGCGACCGCGACATGCCCGACCAGCCCCTCGGGCAGGGGCGGCATCACCAACGACCACTGATCGTCCGCGGGCCAGCTCGACGGCAATCCCGCGATCGCCGGCGGACTGCCCCCGAGTGCGATGCAATCCATGGTGCCGGCCAGGCCACAGCCTCGTGCCTTGACCAGGGCTTCGCGCGCCGTCCAGTGCTGCAGGAAGGTCCTTGAGCGAAAGGGTTCATCCAGGCCGGAGAGCGCGTCGGCCTCGACTGCGGGGAAATAACGCCTGGCCAGCGCCACGGCACGCGGCATGCTGCGTTCAAGCTCGATATCCACGCCCACCGGGCAGTCATGCCCGACGACCACGGCCAGCCAATCGCCGCTGTGCGAGACATTGAATGTCAAGGCTGTTTCGGCATGACGCTGGCCGAGCATCGGCTTGCCGCGCTCGCCGCGCACCAGCTCAAGGTCACGCCCCGGGCACCCCAGGTAACTACCCAGCAGCAAACGCAGCATGAACCGTTGCCGAATGCGCTGACCGCGCAGCCAGGCAGGACGATCGTGACCGGCAGGCACGGAATCCAGCGGCAATTGCTGTAATGCAATCAGCCACAGATCCACCATCCCGGGCGGCGGCAGCTGGCGTGTCTTCAGCGGCAGACGGGTTCGTGACAGGGTATTCATGTCAGGTTCCGGCAAAGGCGGAAATGCCGGCTACCCCGAAGGCACCGTGGCGACGGGCCTGATCGAGATCGTCCGGCGCCATGCCGCCAAGCGCAAACACGGGCAACGGGGCATGGCGAATCAGCGCCTGCAGTCCGGCCCAACCCATCGGGGCGGCGTCGGGGTGCGAGCCGGTATTCCCGACCGGCGACAGACAGACCAGGTCAGCCCCGATGCGACCGGCCTGGGCCAGATCGTGGCGGTCGTGACAAGAAGCCATGACCAATCGATCCTCGGGCAGTGGCCGTGTGCCGGTCTCGGCAAGCGCCCTGCCGGTCAGGTGAACGCCGTCTGCCCCGAGCTCCAGTGCCAGTTCCGGCGGCCCATTGAGCAGCCATTGCGCGCCGTGACGGCGGGCCAGCGCGCCGAAGCGACCGGCCAGGTCGGTCAAGGCCGCCGAGCCCAGGCTGTGGGCTCGCAACTGCATCAGCCGATGGCCGGCGGCGAAAGCCGTATCGGCCCACTCCAGCAGACCGCTTGGCCCACCCAGGTCGGCCGGATCCGGCGTAATGGCGTAGCGCGGATCGATCGAAAGGGCCTTGACGATGGGGCGGTCGGCAGCCGGCATCTCCAGCGCATCGAGTTCATGCGCAGCCACCCAGCGCAGGGCCTGCCCCTCGCGCCCATGCGCATGCCCGCGGTAGGCAGCCACTTCCATCAGGATCAACTGGACCGTGCGTTCGGGGTAGGCATGGGTCAAGGCCAGCAGAGGAGCGGCCGATTCGACCTGGATCCCGAGCTCCTCGTCGAGCTCCCGGATCAGCGCCTGGGCGGCACTTTCATCGGCATCGCATTTGCCACCGGGGAACTCCCAGGTGCCGGCCAGGTGTTTGCCCGCGGGGCGCTGGCTTAGCAGAATATTGCCGGAGCGGTCCCGAATCACCCCGGCCGCGACCCGGATTCGGGCCGGATGCTCAATGGTCGCGGGCGATCCGGTCAGGGTCTCACGGCTCACGGCTCACGACCCGCCGATTCATCCCAGCTTGCCGTGACATTGCTTGTATTTCTTGCCCGACCCACAGGGGCACGGCTCGTTGCGGCCGACCTTGCGCCCCTCGCGCACGAAGGTGTCCGGCTTGAGATCCTCGCCGCGCCCGCGCTGATCGTCGGCGCTACCCGGACCGCCGGCGGTGGCCGACTGGGCCTCGGCGTGCTGGAACTGCATCGGCGCCTCGCGCCGGCGCTGCTGGTCGACCGCCTCGACATCGTCCTCGCTGCGGATGCGCACCCTGGCCAGCCCCTTCATCACCTCGTGCTTCATGGTATCGAGCATGGCGGTGAACATCTCGAAGCCTTCGCGCTTGAACTCCTGCTGTGGCTTCTTCTGGGCAAACGCACGCAGGTTGATGCCGCGCCGCAGGTAGTCCATGCTCGCCAGGTGCTCCTTCCACTGCTGGTCGAGGATGCTGAGCATCAATGCCTTCTCGAACTGGCGCATGACCTCCGAACCGGTCATCTCCTCCTTGGCTTCGAAGTGGGCATTGACCTTTTCCATGATCTTTTCGCGCAGACCGGACTCGTCAAGATCGGCATCTTCGTCCAGCCACTGGCGCACCGGCACCTCGATGCCGAAATCGCCACCGAGCGCCCGCTCCAGGCCTTCCGGATCCCACATCTCGTCGATCGACTCGGGCGGCACAAACTGGCTGATGAGGTCGTCGAACACCTCTTCTCGCACCGAATCGATGGTGTCCTTGATGTCGTCGGCCTCCATCAATTCGTTGCGCTGGGTATAGATCACCCGCCGCTGGTCGTTGGCGACGTCGTCGAAGTCCAGCAGGTGTTTTCTCAGATCGAAGTTGTGAGCCTCGACCTTGCGCTGGGCGTTCTCGATCGCCCGCGTCACCCAGGGATGTTCGATGGCCTCGCCATCCTTCATGCCCAGCTTGGCCATCATGTTGCCCATGCGCTCGGAGGCGAAAATGCGCATGAGATTGTCTTCGAGCGACAGGTAGAACCGGCTGGAGCCGGGATCGCCCTGACGGCCGGCACGGCCGCGCAACTGGTTGTCGATGCGGCGCGACTCGTGGCGTTCGGTGCCGATGATATGCAGTCCACCGGCTTCGATGACCGCGTCGTGGCGCTTCTGCCACGCTTCCTTGACCTTGCGACGATCCTCCTCCGATGCGTTCTCGCCGAGCTCGGCCAGTTCGGCGTCGAGATTGCCGCCGAGCACGATATCGGTACCGCGGCCGGCCATGTTGGTGGCGATGGTGACCGAGCCCGGGCGGCCGGCCTGCTCGATGATGTGCGCCTCGCGCTCGTGCTGCTTGGCGTTGAGCACCTCGTGAGGAATATCGGATTTCTTCAGTTCCTTCGAAATCAGCTCGGAATTCTCGATCGAGGTGGTCCCGACCAGCACGGGCTGGCCGTTGGCCACCCGCTCCTTGATATCGGCCACGATGGCATCGAACTTCTGCTGCTTGGTCAAAAACACCAGGTCGGGATGATCCTCACGCACCATCGGCCGGTGGGTCGGAATCACGACCACCTCCAGACCGTAAATGCTCTGGAACTCGTAGGCCTCGGTATCGGCCGTACCGGTCATCCCGGACAACTTCTCGTAGAGCCGGAAGTAGTTCTGGAAGGTGATCGAGGCCAGGGTCTGGTTCTCGCGCTGAATCGGCACCCCTTCCTTGGCCTCAACGGCCTGGTGCAGCCCTTCCGACCAGCGCCGGCCCGGCAGGGTACGGCCGGTGAACTCGTCGACGATGACCACCTCGCCGTCACGCACGATGTAATCGACGTCCCTGGCAAACAGGTGATGCGCGCGCAGCGAGGCATTGAGGGTGTGCATCAGGCCCAGGTTGTTGGCATTGTAGAGGCTGTCGTCGGCCTCGAGCAGTCCGGCCTGTGCCAGCAGACGCTCGGTCTTGGCCATCCCTTCCTCGGTCAGGTAGACCTGCTTGGTCTTCTCGTCGATGGTGAAATCGCCAGGACCCTCTTCCTCCTCCTGAGGCTCGAGCGCGGGAACAATGCGATTCATCTTCAGATAGATGTCCGGGCCCTCGTCGGTCGGACCGGAGATGATCAGCGGTGTGCGCGCCTCGTCGATGAGAATCGAGTCGACCTCGTCGACAATCGCGAACGCGCGCCCGCGCTGCACGCGCTGCTCGAGCGAAAACGCCATGTTGTCGCGCAGGTAGTCGAATCCGAATTCGTTGTTGGTGCCGTAGGTCACATCGGCGGCATACGCCTCGCGCTTGGCGTCGGGCGTCATGCCCGGCACGGAAACACCGACGGTCAGGCCCAGGGCGTCGTAGATGGGCTTCATCCATTCGGCGTCACGGCGGGCGAGATAGTCGTTGACCGTGACCACATGCACGCCCTTGTCGGCAATGGCGTTGAGGTAGACGGCCAGCGTGGCGACCAGCGTCTTGCCCTCGCCGGTCTTCATCTCGGCGATCTTGCCCTGATGCAGCACCATGCCGCCGATAAGCTGAACGTCGAAATGGCGCATTCCCATGGTACGAACGGAGGCTTCGCGCGTCGCCGCAAAGGCCTCCGGCAGCAACTCGTCGAGGCTGGTGCCGTCGGCGTGGCGCTTGCGAAACTCTTCGGTCTTGGCGCGCAGCTCGTCATCGGAGAGATTCTGGAATTCGGGTTCGAGGGCATTGATCGCCTCGACATCCTTTTGCAGGCGCTTGACCAGCCGTTCGTTGCGGCTGCCGACGACCTTGGTGATCAGGGCTTTGAGCATACGGAGTCCGTTCGTTGGTTATTCGCTAGCTGATTGTTGTAAATGGGGACAGCGAAAAGGTGCTGCAAGGACAGCCTGCCATTGTAGCGTGAAAGGCGGGTTCCGGAGGAACGGGTCGACGAGTCGACGGGTGAATGGGTGAATGGGTGAATGGGGAAGGTCGGAAGTCAGTGGTCGGTGGCAGTCCAACCTGGTCCCTGGTCCCTGGTCCCTCACCGACAAGCTTGCGCTACCATTGACCAATGGAAAAGAAATCCGAGCGAAGCCTGGAACAAGTGGCCGGCGACGACCGGCGGCTCAATGCCCTGCTCAAGGCCGGGCGGCTGTTCGAGGAGCTGGACCGGGCCATTCAGCCGGCTCTGCCCGAGTCGGCGCGCGGTATGATCCAGGTGGCCTGCATCGAGGGTGACTGCCTGGTGCTGGCCGCAGCCAGCCCGGCGTGGGCCAGCAAGGCGCGCCTGGTGGCACAATCCCTGTTGGCCGAGGCCAACCGCCACCTGCCCGAGCCGCTCAAGCGGACCCGCGTCATCGTCGCCGAACGCCTGCCAAAGAGCCCGAACCAGCCCTGAAAAAGAAAGCCCCGGCGCGAAGCCGGGGCAAGATCCTTCAACCAGAGACCGGCCGAGTGACCGAATTACACGGCCTGGGCCGGCTGGACGTAGGAGATCGGTGCATGCGCATCGTCTTCATAGGTCACCTCTTCCCAGGCCGTCTCGTCGGCCAGCAGGGTGCGCAGGAGCTGATTGTTGAGCTCGTGCCCGGACTTGTGACCGGTGAAAATGCCGATGGGGTTGCGCCCCAGCAGGTAGAGATCGCCGATGGCATCGAGCACCTTGTGCTTGACGAACTCGTCGTCGTAGCGCAGACCGTTCTCGTTGAGCACCCGGTAGTCGTCGAGCACGACGGCATTGTCGAGGCTGCCACCGAGCACCAGGTTGCGCTGACGGAGATATTCGATGTCGCGCATGAACCCGAATGTGCGCGCGCGAGCCACCTCCTTGAGGTAGGAGGTCGTGGAGAAGTCGATATCGGCCTTGCAGGAATGCGAGCGAATGACCGGGTGATCGAATTCTATGGTGAACTTGACGCGAAAGCCGTCGTAGGGCTCGAAACGCACCCAGCGGTCGCCGTCATGCACTTCGACCGGCTTGAGAACCTTGATGAAACGCTTGGCCGCATTCTGTTCGGCAATGCCGGCCGATTGCACCAGGAAGGCGAAGGGACCGGCGCTGCCATCCATGATCGGCACCTCCGAGGCACTGAGGTCGACATACAGATTGTCGATCCCCAGCCCGGCCAGGGCCGACATGAGATGTTCGATGGTGGCTACGCGCACCCCGCTGTCGTCCACCATGGTGGTCGACAGGGCAGTATCGCCTACGCGGTGCGGTTCGGCCTTGATCTCGACAACCGGGTCGAGATCGACGCGACGAAACACGATTCCGGTATTTACTGGTGCCGGACGCAAGGTCATCAGCACCTTTTCACCGGTGTGCATGCCCACGCCCGTGGCACGAATGACATTCTTCAGTGTTCTTTGCTTGATCACTTTGTAGCCAAATGCTGGTAGTCGCGACGAAGTCTAGCACAGGAATTCGTCGCGAAAAAGCACTTTTTCGTCGTTTTGACCACACTTGTTGCGCAAGAACAACACACCTTGTCACTCCTTTGTCACCGACCGGCACCGCCTCGATGGCGAGAACGAGGCGGTGCCGGCCGGTTGCCCGGCCCGCCGGTCTCCGACACGCCCCATTCGGGGGCGTCGGGCTTCAGTCGGCCTGGTTGCGCAGAAACGCCGGAATATCGAGGTAATCGAGTTCCTTCTGCTCGCCGTACGACTTCTTGCTCTCGCCCCGGTTGTCCTGCTGGGCAGCCGGCTCATCGCTCTCGGTCGCCGTGAAGGGCTCGTTGTCGGTGCCGGTGCGAATCAGCTTCATCGGCTTTTCCTGGCGCTTGGGCCGCTTCTCGCCCAGCCCGGTGGCCACCACCGTCACGCGCAGATCGTCGCTCATGTCGGGATCAATCACCGTACCCATGACCACCGTGGCATCGTCGCTGGCCAGATCGGCCACGGTCGTACCGACCTCTTCGAACTCCTTCATGCTCAGCGTCATGCCGGCGGTGACGTTGACCAGAATGCCGCAGGCACCGTTGAGGTCGACGTCCTCGAGCAACGGCGAGCCGATGGCGGCCTGGGCGGCCATCAGGGCGCGGTCTTCGCCGCGGGCCGATCCGGCCCCCATCATCGCCATGCCCATCTCGCTCATGACCGTACGCACGTCGGCAAAGTCGACGTTGATCAGGCCCGGACGCGTGATCAGCTCGGCAATGCCCTGCACCGCGCCGGACAGCACCTGGTTGGCGGACTTGAAGGCGTCGAGCAGGGTCACTTCCGAGCCCAGCACGCTCAGCAGCTTGGCGTTGGGGATGGTGATCAGGGAATCGACATGATGGGCCAGCTCGTCGATGCCCTGCTGGGCGACGGCCAGGCGACGCTGTCCCTCGAAGGGGAACGGACGGGTCACCACAGCCACGGTCAGGATGCCCATTTCCTTGGCGGTCTGGGCAACCACGGGAATGGCGCCGGTACCGGTGCCGCCACCCATGCCGGCGGTCAGGAAAACCATGTCGCAGCCTTCGAGCATCTCGCAGATGCGATCACGATCCTCCAGCGCCGACTGACGTCCGACTTCGGGATTGGCACCGGCACCCAGGCCCTTGGTCACGCTCGATCCGATCTGCAAGGTGGTCTTGCCGGAAAAGTTGCGCAGCGCCTGGGAGTCGGTATTGACGCAGATGAAATCCACGCCTTCGATTGCCGATTCCACCATCTGGTTGACGGCGTTGCCGCCGCCCCCACCGATACCCACGACCTTGATGGTCGCTCCGGGTGTGTAATTTTCAATCACTTCAAAAGGCATAACAGTCTCTCCTTTCACTCGCCATAACGATCAACACGTTTGAAAAATGGGATACGGCACGCGTCTTCTTGTCGGACGCTTCGTGCCGCTCCCTGCCTTGCAGAGGCACATCGACCTCAAAACTCCCCCTGGAACCAGTTCTTGATCCGGTTCCAGAGATTCTCTCCACCGCGCCCGAGTCCTCCGTGACGCGGCATGTCCATGCGGCTGCCATAGATCAGCAGCCCGACGCCGGTGGCGTGAATCTGGTTGTTGACGACCTCGCTCAAACCGGTGACATGCTGCGGCGCGCCCAGGCGCACCGGCATGTGCAGAATTTCCTCGGCCAGCTCGACCACGCCCTCCATCTTTGCGCCGCCACCGGTGAGCACCAGTCCGGCCGGGATCATCGACTCGAACCCCGATTGCCGAAGCTGCTTGTGGACGTGGTTGAACAGCTCGCGGTAGCGTGCCTCGACCACCTGGGCCAGGGTCTGTCGCTCAAGACGGCGATGGGGGCGGTCGCCCACGCTGGGCACCTGGATGGTCTCGTCAGAACTGGCCAGCTGCTCCAGCGCACAGGCATACTTGATCTTGATTTCCTCGGCATGCACCGTGGGCGTCCTGAGTGCCACAGCGATGTCGTTGGTCACCAGGTCGCCGGCAATCGGGATGCAGGCGGTGTAACGGATGGCACCCTCGGTGAACACGGCGATGTCGGTGGTGCCGGCGCCAATGTCGACCAGCCCGATGCCGAGATCCTTCTCGTCATCGCTGAGCACGGCATGGCTGGAAGCCAGCTGCTGCAGGATCAGGTCATCGACCTGCAGGCCGCAACGCGCCACGCACTTGGTCACGTTCTGCACCGCGCTGACCGCGGCGGTGACCAGGTGCACGCGCGCTTCCAGGCGCACGCCGGACATGCCCACCGGCTGGCGAATGCCGTCGGTGGAGTCAATCACGTATTCCTGCGGCAGTACGTGCAGGATGCGCTGGTCGGCCGGAATGGCCACCGCGCGGGCCGACTCGAGGACGCGCTCGACATCGCTGTCGGTCACTTCCTTGTCGCGAATGGCCACCGCGCCGTGCGAATTCAGCGAACTGATGTGGCTGCCGGCAATACCGGCAAAAACCGAGTGGATCTCGCAGTCGGCCATCAGCTCGGCCTCTTCCACGGCACGCTGAATGGACTGCTCGGTGGACTCGATATCCACCACCACCCCACGCTTGAGCCCGCGCGAGGGATGCGACCCCAGCCCGATCACCTCGACCTGACCGTCGGGCTGCATCTCACCGACGATGGCGACGATCTTGCTCGTCCCGATGTCGAGTCCGACGACCAGTGATTTTTCCGGCCGCTTAGCCATGATGTTCGTCTTCTCCCGTCTGTTCGCCGGCCCAGCGCACGGCCAGGCCATTGGTGTAGCGCATGTCGATTACACGTGGCCGACGATCGTCGCCGTTGAGCTGCGCGTGCACGGCGATGTAGCGGTCCAGTCGCTCATGCACCTCGTCTCGGCCCAGTACCAGCCGGGCTCCGCTGCCCAGCACCACCTGCCAGGCGCCGCGCTCGTCGACTTCCAGTTCATTGATGTCCTGGCCGATCGCACCCAGGCTCCGCCGCATTTCCAGCCAGGTCTCGAGCACTTCGTCGCGCCGACTCTCCGGTCCGCGCAGTCGCGCCAGGCCCTGCATGCCGTCGGTACCGTCGACGCGAAACACCTCGCCGCGGTCGCTGAACAGCCCGCCTTCGTTCCAGCGCGCCACCGGACGATGCTCGGCGATGTGAACATGCAGGGCATCGGGCCACTGCCGGGCCACCTCGACCTCTGCAACCCAGGGCAGGGATTCGATCGCCGAGCGCAATTCGTGCAGATCGGCGGCAAAGAAACCGCGCGCGGCCTGATCGACCGCCGCCGCCCTGACCTGGTTGGCACTGGTGCGATCGAGGTCGCCTTCGATATCCAGCCACTCGATTGCCCACTGATCGCCGCCAATCAGTCCGGTTCTGAGCCACAGCACAAACAGCCCGGCCAAGCCGGTCAGCACCAGCGTGGCCACCCATGTCGGCCGGATTACGCGTTCCGGCTGGTGTTCAGGATTCGCCATACCAGTTCCTCGAAGTCGATTCCGGCAGCATGTGCCGCCATCGGCATCAGTGAGTGATCGGTCATGCCGGGGGTGGTATTCACCTCCAGCAGCCACGGACGTTCGTCTTCGTCCACCATCAGGTCGACCCGCCCCCAGCCGCTGGTTCCCAGCACGCGGAAGGCTTGCAGGCAGAGCTCGGCCAGCCCGGCTTCGCGCTCGGGCGGCAGGCCGCAGGGACAGCGATAATTCGTATCGCCCGATTCGTACTTGGCCTCGTAGTCATAGAATTCTCGCGGGGTTTCCAGGCGAATCAGGGGCAGCACGCGGTCTTCCAGGACGGCCGCGGTGTACTCGCTACCCTCGATCAATTGCTCGACCAGTACCAGGGAATCGCAGGCCAGCGCCTTGTCCAGAGCGACAGCCAGTTCATCGGCACGATCGACCCGGCTCATGCCGATGCTCGACCCTTCGCGCGCCGGCTTGACGAACCAGGGCGGTGGCAGTTGTGCGGCGATACGACTGGCATCGTCCACTGACTGCGCGGTGCGCCAGTCCGGAGTGGGCAGACCGCAGGCGGTGAACACCCGCTTGCTTTGCAGCTTGTCCATGCTCAGGGCGGAAGCCAGGATGCCCGAGCCGGTGACCGGCACGCCGTAGACGCGCAACGCGCCCTGCAGGGCACCGTCTTCGCCACCCCGGCCGTGCAGCAGGTTGAATACGCGGTCATAGTGTCCGGCGGCGACCTGCTCGAGCAGCCGCCGCGGGCCGTCGACCACGCTGAACTGCACGCCAAGATTTTCCAGCGCGGCGGCCACGGCGCGTCCCCCGCGCAGGGAAACCTCGCGCTCGGCGCTGTCGCCACCGACGACCAGAGCAACGTGTCCGAACTGGCGGGGATCGCGTTGGCTCATGCCTGTCCTCCCGCATACTTCTGGCGCAACAGCGTGCCGAGCCGGCCGACATCGCCGGCACCCATGACCAGCAGCAGATCGCCGTCGGAGAGCACTTGCCCGAGCACATCGGGGGCTTCAGCGACCGTTCCCACCCGCTCGAGGGTGAGGTCACGCCGACGCGCGACCGCACGGGCCAGGGCATCGGAGTCGATGCCGGCCAGCGGAGATTCTCCGGCCGGGTAGATGTCGGCCAGCACCAGTGCGTCGACCTCCGACAGGACGCGGGCGAACTCGTCGAACTGATCGCGCGTGCGGGTGTAGCGATGGGGCTGGAAGAACAGCACCAGGCGACGATCCGGCCAGCCTTCGCGTGCGGCGCGGATCACCGCATCGAGCTCGGTAGGATGGTGGCCGTAGTCCTCGTAGGCGACCACCTGCCTGCCGTCGACATCCAGCTCGCCGATCTCGGCGAACCGGCGCCCGATACCGCCGAAGCGCTCCAGCCCGCGGACAATGCGCTCGGGCTCGATGCCCAGCTCCCAGGCCACGGCGGCCGCGCCGATGGCGTTCTGTACATTGTGCCGGCCCGGCTGCGACAGGCTGACGGCCAGCGGCTGTGCGGCCCCGGGCAACCACAGGTCAAAGCGCATGTGGCGCCCGTTCTGTTGCAAGCGGCTGCCGCGCACATCGGCACTCTCATCCAGGCCATAGGTGACCACGGTGCGCCCGACGTCGGGCAACAGTTCGGCAACATGGGCATCGTCGATGCACAGCACCGCGACACCGAAAAACGGCAGGTGATGCAGAAATTCCAGAAAGGCGCGCTGCAACTGGTCGAAACTGCCCTGGTAGGCATCGAGATGATCGCGGTCGATGTTGGTCACCACCGAAATCACCGGCTGCAGTTTGAGAAACGAGCCGTCCGACTCGTCGGCCTCGGCCACCAGGTAGCGTCCCTGGCCCAGGCGTGCACTCGAGCCGAAGGCATTGACCAGACCGCCGACGATGAAGGTCGGGTCGAGTTCGCCCTCGGCCAGCAGACTGGCCACCAGCGAAGTGGTCGTGGTCTTGCCATGTGTGCCGGCCACGGCAATCCCTTGGCGGAAGCGCATCAGCTCGCCCAGCATCTCGGCCCGCGCCACCACCGGCACGCGCCGCTCGCGCGCGGCCAGCACTTCGGGATTGTCCTCGGGCACGGCGCCGGAGACGACCACCACGTCGGCCTGGCCAAGGTGCTCACCGGCATGACCGCGACGCACCGTCGCGCCCAGCTTTTCGAGGCGACGGGTGGCGTCGGAATCGGCCAGGTCGGAGCCGCTGACGGCAAACCCGAGATTGATCAGCACCTCGGCAATACCGCTCATGCCGGCACCGCCAATGCCCACGAAATGAATCTGGCGGACCCGGTGCATCAGGCTGCGGATGTGGCGATCATGGCTCATCGCGCCACCTCCAGGCAGGCTGACGCCACCTGCCCGGCGGCGTCCGTGCGGGCCCGTTCCCGGGCCACGCACGCCATTGTCATCAGTTCATCGCGGGTCAGGCGCTCGAACAGTTCGGCCAGCCATGCGGCCGAAAAGTCCGACTGCGCCACCAGCCAGGCGCCGCCGCCATCGGACAGGAAGCGGGCGTTGGCCGTCTGGTGATCGTCGACGGCGTGGGGAAACGGAACCAGCACCGAAGCGACCCCGGCGGCGGCCAGCTCGGATACCGTCAATGCCCCGGCACGGCAGATCGCCAGGTCGGTATCGGCCCAGGCCGTGGCCATGTCGTCGATGAACTCGCGCACATCGCCCTCGACACCGGCCTTGCTGTAGGCCTGGCGGGTTTGTTCGAACTGACGACCGGCCTGGTGCACCACGTCAGGACGTTTCGAGGGGGGCAGTTTCGCCAGCGCCTCGGGCACGACCTGGGTGAATGCCGCCGCACCCTGGCTGCCGCCGATGACCAGTACCCGCAGGGGGCCTTCGCGCTCGGCCATGCGCTGTTGTGGCGCTTCGATGGCGCCAATGTCGGCGCGCACCGGGTTGCCCACATGCTCGCCGCCGGGCAGAGTGTCGGGGAAACCGGTCAGAATTCTTTTCGCCAGCGGCCGGAGCAGGCGATTGGTCAGCCCGGCAATGGCGTTCTGCTCGTGCACGACCAGCGGGATGCCCATCAGCCTGGCCGCCAGTGCGCCCGGGCCGGCCACGTAGCCGCCCATGCTCAGAACGCACTGGGGCCGACGGCGGCGCAGGATCCCGCGTGCCTGCCAGACTGCGCGCAGGATACGCAGCGGTGCAACCAGCCAGCCCAGCAGCCCGCGACCGCGCAGACCCTGGATGTGGACATGATCCAGCTCGATACCTGCCTGCACCACCAGGCGATTTTCCAGACCGGCCGGTGTCCCGAGCCAGGAAATCTCGGCACCATCCGCGCGCAGAGCCTCGGCCACCGCCAGGCCGGGAAAGATATGCCCGCCGGTGCCGCCGGCCATGATCATGATGCGCGTGGCCGTCATACCTTCCAGCTCCGGCGCTTGCGCGGCGTCTGACGCGCTTCAACCATCAGTTCCCAGTGCACGCGCAATACCAGCCCGATGGCGACAAGGGTCAGAATCAGGCTGCTGCCACCCGCGGAGATCAACGGCAGCGTCAGGCCCTTGGTCGGCAGCATGCCGAGATTGACGCCCATGGAAACCAGCGCCTGGATACCGATCCACAGACCGACGCCCCAGACCATGAAAGCGGCGAACGGGCGCTCCATGGCCCGCGCCTTGAGTCCGATGGCGAAGATGCGACCGATCAGCACGGCAAACAGGACCATGACCAGCACGATGCCGATCAAACCGAATTCCTCGGCCAGCACCGCGAAAATGAAGTCGGTATGGGCTTCGGGCAGGTAATAGAGCTTCTGCACGCTCGCGCCCATGCCCACCCCGGTGATCTGACCCCGGCCAACCGCGATCAGCGCCTGGGTAAGCTGGAAGCCGCTGTTGAACGGGTCTGCCCAGGGGTCGACAAAGGTCATCACACGCTGCAGCCGGTAAGGCTCCATGGCGGCGAAGGTCAACAGCGGCAGGCTGGCCAGGCCCAGCACGAACAGGTGCTTCCAGGCCGCACCGGCCAGCCAGATCATGCCGCCGACGATGGCCACCAGCACCACGGCCGAACCCATGTCCGGCTGCTTGAGCAGAATGCCGGCCAACAGCCCGACGACCAGCAGCGGCTTGAGCGTCTCCATGAAACGGGCACGGCCCAGTTCGGGGCGCCGGGCCAGGTAACCGGCGACGAAGACGATCAACATCAGCTTGACCACTTCAACCACCTGGAAGCGGGCGATGCCAAGATCGATCCAGCGCAGCGAGCCGTTGACCTCATGACCCAGACCGGGCACGAACGGCAGCAGCAGAACCAGCACGGCCAGCGGAAAACACATCGGCGCGATGGCTTGCAGGTGGCGGGTGCCGACAAAGCGAAACAACGCGGCGGCACCGAGCCCCAGGCCGATGTAGACCAGGTGGCGAATGATGAAGTGCCAGCCGGAAACGGCAAATCCCTCGGCCACCGCCATCGAAGTAGAAGCCACCATGACCACGCCGATCGCCAGCAGGCCAACGGTGCTGAGCACCAGTGCCGTGTCGAGTTCGGCGGCGGGAGCCGATTCACCCCAGCGCCGGGCCTGTTTGCGATTGACGGCGGCACTCATGGCTATCGCACCTTCATCGTTGCCAGGGCCGCGAGCACCAGCATCACGGCAATGATCCAGAAACGCACGATCACCTTCGGCTCGGGCCAGCCCTTGAGCTCGAAGTGATGGTGAATCGGGGCCATGCGAAAGATGCGCTTGCCCGTGAGCTTGAACGAGGCCACCTGCAGGATCACCGACAGGGTCTCGATCACGAAGATGCCGGCCATGACCACGAACACGATTTCCTGGCGCACGATCACCGCCATCAGACCCAGAGCCGCGCCCACGGCCAGCGCACCGACATCGCCCATGAAGACCTGGGCGGGATAGGTGTTGAACCACAGAAAGCCGAGTCCGGCCCCGGCCAGGGCCGAAGAGAAGATGGCCAGCTCGCCGGCGCCGGGAACGAAGGGCATGCCCAGGTATTCGGCGAACACGGTATTGCCGGTGGCGTAGGCGAAGATACCCAGGCCGACGGCGACGAAAACCGCCGGCATGATGGCCAGCCCGTCGAGGCCGTCGGTCAGGTTGACGGCGTTGGAGGTACCGACCACGACAAAATAGGTCAGGATGATGAATCCGGCAAAGCCCAGCGGAATGGCAACGTCCTTGAAAAACGGCACGTAGAGCTGGGTATTGGCCGGCACATCGGAGGTGTAGTAGAGAAACAGCGCCACGCCCAATGCGGCCAGCGACTGCGCCAGGTACTTGGAGCGGGCCGAGAGACCGGCACTGTCGCGATGCTTGAGCTTGAGGTAGTCGTCGATAAAGCCGATGCCGCCGAAGGCCAGGGTCACGAACAGCACCGTCCAGACATAGCGGTTGCTCAGGTCGGCCCACAGCAGCGTGCTCACCACCAGCGCGATGAGGATCATGGTCCCGCCCATGGTCGGTGTACCGGCCTTGGAGAAATGACTGTCGGGGCCGAGCTCGCGGATCGGCTGCCCGATCTGGCGCTCGATCATGTGGCGGATGAAATAGGGTCCGATCACCAGCGACACGGCCATGGCGGTCATCGCCGCCATGATGGTGCGGAAGGTGATGAAGCCGAACAGGGCGACATCGAGGGCCAGCCACTCTTCAAACAGCCAGACAAGCATCAGGCCACCTCCCCGATCAGCGACTGAACAACGCGTTCCATGTGCATGGAGCGCGACCCCTTGATCAGGCAGATCACACCGCTGTGCACTTCGCGCGACAGCGCGGCGACCAGCGCCTCGTGGCTGTCGAAATGGGTCGCACCCGGCCCGAACGCGCGGACACTGTTGCGGCTGAGTTCACCCACCGCAAACAGCCGGGTGATTCCCATGTCGGCTGCCGCCTGGCCCATCTCGGCGTGCAGGCCGGCCGCGCCTTCTCCGAGCTCGGCCATGTCGCCCAGCACCAGCCAGCCCTCGCCGTCCTGCTCGACCAGCACTTGCAGCCCGGCTCGCAGCGAGGCGGGATTGGCGTTGTAGGTGTCGTCGATCAGACACCAGCCCTCGGGATGGCGGTGAATCTGCAGGCGGCCGGCAACTCCCTGCATGCTGCCCAGTGCAGCGCCAATCTCGTCGATCGGAATCTCGAGTGTGATTGCGGCCGCGGTGGCCGCCAGTGCGTTCATCATGTTGTGATGGCCCGGCAGGGCAGGCAGATACTGGAAGTCACCGGCCGGCGTGTGGACCCGAACCCGGCCGTCGACCAGGCTGCCCCGCACCAGTGCCCGGTCGCTGGTGCCGAAAGTGATGCTGCGACAGTGTCCTGCCATTTCCTGCCAGAGACCGCTGTAGGCATCGTCGGCATTGATGACCGCCAGCCCCGAGGGAGCCAGCGCCTGGAACAGTTCGCCCTTGCTGCGGGCGACTCCGTCAAGACTGCCGAATCCTTCCAGGTGGGCAGCGGCGGCGTTGGTGAGGATACCGATCTCGGGGCGGGCAATCTCGCACAGGTAGGCGATGTCGCCAGCACGGCTCGCGCCCATTTCGACAACGGCAAAACGGTGTTCGGGCGAGAGCGCGGTCAGTGTCAACGGCACACCGATCTCGTTGTTGTAGTTGCCCTGCGTGGCCAGGGTCGATCCTGCCCTGGACAGCATCGCGGCGAGCATTTCCTTGACCGTGGTCTTGCCGTTGGACCCGGTGATGCCGATGACCGTCGCCGGCATCTGCTCGCGCCAGACCGAGGCGATCCGCCCCATGGCGGCAAGCACATCGTCGACCACCAGTTGCGGCAGGTCCGCATCCACCACACGGCTGACCAGGGCAGCCGAGGCGCCGGCTTCGGCGGCACGGGCGACAAAGTCGTGACCGTCGACCCGCTCGCCCGGCAAGGCGCAGAACAGGTTGCCCGGCTCGATGCGACGCGAGTCGTGCGTCATGCCGACCACTTCGACCCCGTTGCGTGTCGCTTCGCCGCCGATCGTGCCGGCCAGGCGCTTGAGCGGCATGGTCAGCATGTCACTGCCTCCAGTGCTCGTCGCGCGCAGTCGGCATCGTTAAAGGCGCGGCGCTCGTCTCCGATCACCTGTTCATCTTCATGCCCCTTGCCGGCCACGAGCACGACATCGCCGTCGACGCTGTCGGCCACGGCGCGACCGATCGCCCGCGCCCGGTCGCGAATGACCAGGCAACGCTCGGGGCGCTGCATGCCGGTCTGAATGGCACGAATGATGCCCATGCCATCCTCGCCGCGTGGATTGTCATCGGTCAGAACCACCCGATCAGCCAGCGATTCGGCAACGCGGCCCATGCGCGGCCGCTTGGCGCGGTCGCGCTCGCCACCGCAGCCGAACACGCACCACAGCTCGCGCGGGGTCATCTCGCGCAGACTCTCGAGAGCGTTTCTGAGCGCATCGGGCGTGTGTGCATAATCAATCACGGCCAGTCGGCCACTGCCATCGCGCACCGGCTGCATGCGCCCGGGCACCGGCTCGAGCGCGGCAATCGTGTCGGCGATCTCCGCATCGGAACCACCGCGCACGGCCAGCTCGGCGGCAACGATCAGCAGATTCCACAGGTTGACCCGCCCAAGCAGGCGCGAGTGAACCGTCAGGCGACGGTCGTCGATCAGCAGCTCGGCCTTCAGGCCGTCAACCGTGGCCGCGATGGACTCGGCGCGCACTCGGGCGCCGGCCTCGCCGGCCAGGCTGTAGCCGATGCAGGAGTCACCGGCGTCAAGTTCATCGGCCAGCTTGCGACCGAAGGCGTCATCGAAATTGATCAGCTGGCGGGTGCTTGAATGATCAGTGAACAGCCTGGCCTTGGCGCGGCCGTAGGCCTCGATATCGGCGTGATAATCGAGGTGATCGTGACCCAGCGTGGTGAAAATCGCGCTGGTAAAGGCCAGTCCGGCCAGACGCCCCTGGTCGAGCGCATGTGAGGATGCCTCCATCACGACGGT
>SLIA01000253.1 GCA_007135935.1 Wenzhouxiangella sp. | reverse complement strand
TCTGCCCGCGAGGTATTTTGCTGACTTGGGACTACCGAGCCTGGTGGCGCGGTAGTGATGTTCATCGAACCGCCGTGGTACGTGATCCGTATGCCCGGTGGTGTGGGAGGAGAGGCATCGTGAGGTGCCTCCCTATCCCGATTACACCAATAAGACAGAATTCAATTCCGATGCCCGGAATGCAACGACGAATTGGAACGAACGGATTTGGCATGGCCGAGATCTCTCTTTGATGTTGCCAATGCTTTTGGTGTATTCGCAGCGATGGATTACGCCACGTTTTTCCTGGGGTTGATATTCTGGTTCCTGGGTTCCTTGATTGATGGTTTGGGTTCATTGTTTCTATCGCGATTCTTTCGTATCTCTCATGGAAGATGGTGCTATTGAACCACAGTGTTTGCGCCTGTTGTGGGTGCGCCAAAAAGTTTACGGGTAAGCATCTCAAGCCGTTTAGCTGGTCGCTCTATGAGTCGTGTTGGTGCGGCAAGGCCGGCATCAGGTTCAATCAGTGTTGGAGGAGTTAATGGACATCAAGAGCATCGCCGGTTTTGCATCGATCACCAAGGATCCGGACGCGAGTGCGCAGTTGTACGAGGATATGTTGGGGTTGCCTCTGGAGAAGTTGGATGATTATCGTTTCATGGACAAGTTTCCCGGGGCGCACCATTTCGGTGTATGGCCACTGTCGATGGCTGCCCAGTCCTGTTTTGGTCAGGACGAGTGGCCGGAGGATATACTCGAACCTACTGCCACGATCGAATTCGAGCTGGCGGATGCTGCGGCTGTGGAGGCGGCGGTGCGGGAGATGCAAGGCAAAGGACAGGAGTTTATTCACGAGGCCCGCACCGAACCGTGGGGGCAGACCGTGGCGAGGTTCATGAGCCCCGAGGGTGTTTTGGTCGGACTGAGTTTTGCGCCATGGCTGCATGAGTGACTGCCGGCCATGGCCGTTGATTAACCAGGGAGGGATTGGTGCATGCATGATTCAAGATCGATTTTTGTCGGCCGCGCTTTCATTTGGATCGCGTTGATGGCTTTCGTTGTCCTGCAACCGCGCATCGCGAGTGCAGGAGATGAGACGCCGATCGAATGGCGCGAAGCCTTTGTCACGGTGGATGCGGACCTTCGCGAAATTGAAGGACATGCGGGGCATGCTGTAGGGGTCATGCAACAGCGCGGCTTCGCATTCTACGAGGATGGTCAGGTGGCAACGGTGAATGTCTGGCTTACGTTCGAGCGAGCCGCCGGGGAGACCAGTTACCGTGGCCATGCGGTCTACTCGTTCCCCGATGGTGCCAGCAAGGTCGGCCGTTTCATCGGTTCCGGGGATCCGGCCGGTGAACAATCCGGCCAGTTCACCCTGGAAGGTGGTGCGGGACGCTACGAGGGCATCAGCGGCCAGGGCAGTTTTTCAGGTCATGGGTTTCCTCCTCATGGGGATATCTACCTCGATGTCAGCGGAACCTATTCAATTCAATAGTGCGGGTCCGGACGACCGTTGTGACAGGGAGATATGCGAGTTCCGCAACTCCGGCGCTTCTACTGGATGCGAGCCGACTTGAAGTGGCACAGTTTTTCTCCTGAGCCCGGGTGAATCGTCTGCGCAAGTTCCTGGCCCTGGTGAAGGAAGACGGGCACGCCTGCTTTCTTCGTTGATCTGCGTGACTGCATTGGATTTCTCGTGTGGCGCGGACCAACTGGCCGGCAGGAAACCGAACCATTGACCGACCCTGGTTGTCACGACACTCAGTGGCCCGGTTCATTTCGGCAAACAGAATGCAGAGCATGAGCGCCCTTCTGGTCGTCCTGGCGGCGTTTTGCTGGGGCCTGTCCGGCGGCATTGGCGGCGTGCTCACCGGTGCGGGCTGGGAACCGCTCGTCGTGTCGTTCTACCGCGGCGCCATTGGATTCCTGTTCGTGCTGGCCTGGCTGGCTTTGCAGCCGCGTGCCAGTGGGCTGGCCAGCGGCCGCTTGTGGTTCTGGTCGGCCTTTGCCGGGCTGGGCGTTGCGGGCAACTTCGCATTCTATTTCATCAGCATTGCCGAGGGCAGTGTCGCGGTTGCCGCGACGTTGATGTATTGCGCCCCGGTGTTCGTCTATCTGGTTTCCTTTGCCCTTCGGTTTGAACGACCCACGCTTTTGAAGTGGTTCTCGATCGCGTTGGTGATGATCGGTGTTGTGTTGCTGACCGGCGTCTACGATGTGGAAGCGGGAGAGGTGACGTTGCTTGCCGCCGGTGCCGGCCTGCTGTCGGGGCTGTCCTATGCGTTGTTCATTTTCGGTTTCAAGTACGCCGCGCCGCACGGCAGTCCGCAGGCCATTCTGGTGATCGCGTTTGCGGTTCTTGCGCTGATCCTGTTTTTGCTGTCTGATACCGAACAGACCGTGGCGGCCTTGAGCACCTCGAGCTGGCCGCTGTTCCTGGTTCTGGGGGTGATTGGTGCGGGTCTGTCGTTCATTTTCTATATTGTGGGTTTGAACCATACTGCGCCGGCAATTGCCTCGATCGTGGCCATGGTCGAGCCGGTGACCGCTTCACTGTTCGGTGTGGTCGTGCTGGACGAGCGCCTGGAGGCCGTGCAACTGCTTGGCATGGGCCTGATTCTGGTCACCGTGACCGCGCTCACCTTACAATCCAGGATGCTGGTCACGATCGTAATGAAATTGCGCGTCAGGAGGAGAAAGAGATGATGAGTTCGAGTCGTTACCCAAGCTGGGCGGTCTATCTGGCCGGGTTCGGCGCGTTCGTGTTCCTGGCGTCGCTGTTGGCATTGGCGCTGGTGCCTGCATCCGATCCGGCCTCGCTGCTCGAGCAGGTGCTGTGGGCCGCGCTGCTGGTCGCATTCCTTGCATTGCTTCCCCTGTTTTTCCTGCGCCTGAAGGCGATGGTGGTTCGGCTGGCCGAATCGCCGGGCCCGGACCAGGCAACGCCTCCGAGGCAGACACCTTCCGCGCCGGGCGAAAGGCCGGGCCGCGACCGGGATGGGGATCCCTGATCGCCGGCAACCGGCCGACTGGTCTTTACGAGCGCAAGTGTCGCGCAAGGATCATGCGCCCGTGCAGACTGGTTCGGCGGTTTTGCCGGCTCGACCGGCGGGCACACCGCGCCAGTCTTCTGTCCGGTCGCGCGAGCGGTGGATGGAGATGCCGGATTGAGAGTTCACGTATCTTCGTTATGGTGGAATTCAATCGATGAGCGTCTGCCGCGATCGCCATTCATTCGAAAGGGAGTTCAAGAGATGAGCCAAGCTGTCATTGCCGACATCAAGCCGGCCAAGGTCACACTGGAAAAGGGCAAGGAATATGCCTTCTGTCGTTGCGGGCGATCGAAGGATCAGCCGTTTTGCGATGGGTCGCATGCCGGCACCGGTATCGAGCCGAAGATGTTTACGGCCGATGAAGACGGCGATGCCTACCTGTGCCAGTGCAAGCAGACCGGGGATGCGCCGTTCTGCGACGGCACGCACAAGCAGTTCGATGCCGATGATGTCGGCCAGGAGGCGCCGGAGGGATCCGGGGACAACGACGGCAACAAGCCGCCGAAGCCGAAGGCGACCACGGAAGAGCCCACGGTGGAGATCATTCACCGCATGGCCGAGGAAGGCCCGGAAAAGATCGGCGAACACGGCCCGATGGTGGCCATGGGCGTGCCGCGCAACGAGCTGCCGCACTGGGACCAGATCCAGATGATGGTCGCGCAGATGGCGACCAAGCCCTTGATGGAGGATGCTGAAGTCGACACCCGCCTGGTGATCGGGCCGGAAGCGAAGAAACCGCTTACCCTCGACATCCCGCTGTTCGTTTCCGACATGAGTTTCGGTGCGCTGTCGCCGGAGGCCAAGGTGGCCCTGGCCCGGGGCGCGGAGCTGGCCGGTACCGGCATCTGCTCGGGCGAGGGCGGCATGCTGCCCGAGGAGAAGGAGGCCAATGGCCGATACTTTTTCGAGCTGGCCAGCGCCAAGTTCGGTTATTCCGAAGAACTGCTGGCCGATATCCAGGCCTTTCATTTCAAGGGTGGCCAGGGTGCCAAGACCGGTACCGGCGGTCACCTGCCCGGCAGCAAGAACACGAAGAAGATCTCCGAGGTGCGCGGCATTCCCGAGGGCGAGCCGGCGATCTCGCCGCCGACCTTCGAGGATCTATCCAGCGTGGCCGATTTTCGCAAGTTCGCCGACCGGGTACGCGAGATCAGCGGCGGTGTGCCGGTGGGTTTCAAGTTGAGCGCCAATCACATCGAGCGCGATATTCAGTTCGCGCTCGATGCCGGGGCCGACTACATCATTCTCGACGGGCGCGGCGGCGGCACCGGTTCGGCGCCGGAGATCTTTCGCAACCACATCAGTGTGCCGACCATTCCGGCCCTGGCCCGTGCCCGGCGCTACCTGGACGAGCAGCACGCCAGCGGCCGGGTGACGCTGATCATCACCGGCGGCCTGCGCATGCCGATCGATTTCGTCAAGGCCATGGCACTGGGTGCCGACGGCATTGCCCTGGCCAACAGCGCCATGCAGGCCATTGGTTGCGTGGGCGCGCGCATTTGCAACAGCAACAACTGCCCGGCCGGCATCGCCACCCAGCGTGAGGATTTGCGCGAACGCCTGGACGTGGACCATGCCGCCGGTCGGCTGAAGAACTTCTTCGATACCTCGGTCGGCCTGATGCAGGTCATGGCGCGTGCCTGCGGGCACTCGGCGCTGGCCGAGTTCAACCGTGACGATCTGGCCACCTGGCATCGCGACATGGCGCGCTTGTCCGGGGTCGCTTATGCCGGGGTCGGCGAGCCCTGAGTCCGCTTCGCTAATCCGGCAGGTGCCGATGCATCGAGCAGCCCGCGGCGTGCAGCCGGCGGGCTGCTTCGCTTATGCTGGTTGCCAATCGAACATTGCTGCCCCGGGAGCCAGACCATGAAAAGCCGATTCGCCTTGTCCGTCACGCTGTCGCTGGCCCTTGCCGCGGGCCTGTCCGTGGCCGGCCAGCACGATGAGCCCATCCGGATCGGCGCGACCATGTCCGAGACCGGGGCCTATGCCACCCAGGGCATTCCGGCGCGAGACGGTTACCTGCTGTGTGCGAAGGACGTCAATGCCGCCGGCGGCCTGCTCGGGCGCGACATCGAATTCGTCATCCGTGATGACGAGTCCGATACCGACACGGCCATCGCGCATTACGAGGAACTGCTGACCGATGGCCGCGTCGACGCGGTGATGGGGCCGTATGGCTCGACCCTGACCGAGGCGGTCGCCCCGGTGACCGAACGCCACGGCATGGTGCAGATCTCGCCGCTGGCCGCGACCACCTCGATCTGGGAGCAGGGCCGGGAGTACCTGTTCATGGTCTTGCCGCCGGCCGAGCTGTTTCTGGCCGGGCTGATCGACATGGCCGATGACCATGGCCTCGAACGCGTCGCGGTGATTGCCGAAGATCAGCTGTTTCCGCGTGCTGCGGCCACCGGCGCGGCCGACATGGCCGCCGAGCGCGGCATGACCGTGGTCTTCCACGAGACCTATCCTTCGGGTGCCGAGGACTTCTCGGCGCTGATCGAGGCGATCGAGGAAGGCGAGGTCGAGGTGCTGGCCATGGCCGCCTCGGCGCTGGACAACTTCATCGACCTGACCCGGCAGATGAAGGCGATGAACGTCAACGTGAAGATGTTCGGCACCTCCGGGGCGGTGGCCGAGTTCCAGCAGACCCTGGGCGAGGAAGCCGAGTACATCTATGGCCTGTCGGCCTGGGAACCGGGCCTGCCCAATCCGGGCAGCGAGGAATTCGTGACGGCTTACGAGCAGGCTTTCGGCCGCATGCCGAGTTTCCATGCCGCCGGGGCCTATGGCAGCTGTCAGTTGTTCGTCGAGGCGGTCGAGCGTGCCGGCAGCCTGGAGCAGGATGCCATTCGCGATGAGTTGCTGGCGCTGGAAACCGAGACCGTGTTCGGCCCGTTCGCGGTCGATGAGCGCGGTTACCAGACCGCCAACCAGGGCCTGTTCATCCAGTGGCAGGACGGCAAGAAGGTGGTGGTGTGGCCCGAAGAGCTGGCCACCGCCGAGGCGCGTTACCCGACGCCTGGCTGGGACGAGCGCTGATTTCAGTCGATCCGGGCGCCGTCGAAGTAGCGCACGCGGCAGTGGTCGCCGCGCGGGTTGACGCCAATGAAGACAAAGCGTGAGCGTTGCCACACGGCCTCGTTGCGAGCGCGCTGAATGACCGGGTTCTCGATTTCCATGTACAGACCGCGCCCGGAGCGGTCCTGGCCGCTGGTGAAACGGTCCTGGTGGTAGTCCAGGGCGGCGAACAGCATGTGGAAACCGATGTCGCGCTGCCTGAAATCGGCGGCCACGTAGGCGCGCAGGGTCCACAGCGGCACGCGCAGGCGCGGCTTGGTTTCCAGGTAGGTGGTGACCATGCCGGCGACGCGGCCGGAGTCGCGCTCGCTGGCAACCAGCAGCAACTGGTCGAGTCGACGTTCGGCTTCCGCCCGCGGCAGGGCGCGCTCGGCCAGCCACAGTTCGAAGGCGCCGTCGATCAATTCGCGGTTGCCTGACTCGCGGACATTGTCGATTTTGAAATCGTCGAGCCGGCGATCATTCATGTGGCGGCCTCCAGGTCGATGCGGGCATCGTCGTGATAGCGCACCCGAAGCTGGTGGCCGCGATCGGTGAAGCCGGCATGCACCAGGCCGGTTCGCGGCCAGATCGCTTCGGGCCAGGCGCGTTGCAGTTCCGGCCGGGCAATCCGCACCAGCAGGCCGATCTCATTGCCTTCGCCGGCTGGATGCACCCCCTCGGCGAGCATGTCGCAGCCGGCCAGCAGCAGTGTCAGCCAGTCGGCCGGTTCGGCTGCCTGTTCGGTGAGCAGGCAGCGGTAGATGTGCATGCGCTGGTTGGCGAACAGCGCCAGCCGTGCCGAGCCAATGGAATTGACGCCGACGATTTCGCCGGCGGCATTGCGCAGCAGGGCCACCACTTCGGGCAGTCGCTGATGGCCCTGCTCGGGCGTCAGCGCGTTGCGGGCACTCCAGAAATCGAGCAATTCGCGCGCCAGGGCCTCGTCGGGTTGCCCGAGAACGCGTTGCAATGTGTGGGCCGAGGTGCTCGTCATGTGCGGGAGTCCTCCGGCGGTGTAGCGGGCCGTTGCACCTCGGCCAGCGCTTCGGTGGGCAGGGCGTAGGATTTCGGTACCTGGGGGTGGTCGGCCGCGAGTACATCGGGAAAGCGCAGGCCCGGCAAGACGCTCACGGCGAAGACCTCCTGCACGGCTTCCTCGAACTGGAGGAAGGCGACGATGCGGCCATTGCGCAGGTCGACCACCCACACGCCGCTGTGACGCTCGGCTTCGCGTTCGGTCAGCCGGATGCCGGAAAAGGTCGCTGATTCGCGCACCTGCGACAGGCCGATGAAGGCGAAGGGGCCATAGAAGTCCAGGCCGCGGGTGAATCCGGGCAACTCGACCACGGTTTCGATCCGGCCGGAAGCGGGGTCGACGCTGGCCAGCGTGCCGTTGCCGGATTCCAGCAGCCAGAGCCGCCCGTCGTGCCAGCGCGGCGAGTGCGGCATGGACAGGCCGGTGCAGATGGCCTCGCCGCTGTCGACATCCAGCAGGACGCCGCCGGATGCCTTGTTTTCGCGCCAGCCGCCGGCATGATCGGTCTGGCCGAGCGCGGTGACGTACTTGGGCCTCCCGTCGACCATTTCCAGGCCGTTGAGGTGGCAGCGGTCTTCGGGGGCGTAGCCGGAGATGAACGGCGGGCGCCAGCGCGGCACGAAGCTGTGCGCGCGGTCCAGGGTGCACAGGCAGGAAAAACGGGTGTTGACGATCCACAGCTCATCGCCGCCATAGGCCATTTCGTGGATGTCGATGTTGCCGGTGATATGGCTGTTGCGCGGCAGGTAGGCCGCGTCGTGGCGCCCGGCCGGTTCGAGCTTGGCGGCGACATCGGCCATGTTGCGGAATTCCTCCACCGTGGTGGCCGTGCCCAGCGCCAGCCGACCGCCTTCATGGGCCAGGCCCATGGGTCGCCGGTAGACCTGGAAGTGGGTGTTGATGACACCGTCTTTCTCGCGCACGATGGCGAGCTTGCCGGCCTGGTAGGTGGTGACCAGCACCGAGCAGCCCAGTTTCTGCAGCAGATCGACGAAGCTGCGGGTGTGGACGCTGCGCAGGGCGTCCGTGGTGGCGCCGCTGGCGTTCTGCTGTTGATCCGGTGGCGTGGAAATGGTGAATGTCCCGCATGGCAAGTCAGCGTCCAATTATGCCTGCTGGCGCGGCGGATTCCGAGCCGCCGGGCAGGATCGCGCGCGTGGGGGTTTCAAGTGGCAGGCATTTCCAATATCATGTTCTGTCAACAAAAGTTTCTGCGTGAACTGGCTGTATCCACGCGGATCAAGAAAATCCTCACCAAGGTAGGGAATCACATGCAAGTGAGTCGCAAGGTTCGTGTCACCCCCCGTCGTCACGCCCTGACCGTGGCCGTCGGCTTCGCTCTGGCCTCCGGCATGGTGCATGCCGATGATTTCGAGGTCACCACCACCGATGACAGTGGGCCGGGTTCGCTGCGCCAGGCCATACTGGATGCCAACGACGTTGCCGGCCCGCATACGATCAGCTTTGCCCCGGCGCTGGCCGGCGAGACCATCACGCTGGAATCGTCCCTGCCGAGTATCGAGGAGAACCTGACGCTGCAGGGCAGTGAAGTGACCCTGAGCGGGGCGGGCGAGCATGCCTGCATCAATTCCTACGGTGTCGACCTGGAGGTGGATGGCCTGACCATTCAGGACTGCTTTGCCAGCTACGGCGCGGCCATTGGCGTTGACGGCGGGAACCTGGTGGTCAGGAACGCCACATTGACCGGTAACACCGCAGCTTCCTACGGCGGTGCCATCGAGGTCTTCTATGCCAATTCGTTGCTGATCGAGGACTCGGTGATTTCCGACAACGCTTCGGATGGGCCCGGAGGTGGCGTGGCTGCCACGGCCATTTACAACACCACCATCGTTGGCTCCACCATCAGTAACAATTCGGCCGCATACGACGGCGGCGGGGTGCAGATCAAATACGGTTACGAGGCCTCCATCGCCGATTCCACCGTCAGCGGCAACGACGCCGGCGGCAACGGCGGCGGGCTGGCGCTTTCCACCGCCTTTGGTGCGGAACTCGACGGCGTCAACGTATCCGACAACACGGCCGATGCCGGTGGCGGCGTGTTCGCCGAGGGCGGGCTGCGCGTGCATTCCGGTTCGGTGATCGAGAACAACACGGCCGAGGAAGCCGGCGGCGGACTCGCGGTGATCAGTGCCGGTTACGGAGGGCCACGCGGTATCGGCGGGTACGGTTTCGTAATCGAAGATGCCACCATCAGCGGCAATACCGCCGAGGTTGCTGGCGGGTTCATCCATGTCGGTGGCATGGGTCTGGACCAGCAGCGCGGCATCAGCCCCCCGGGCGGCTATGGCGGGCTGGAAATTCACAACTCCACGATTACCGGCAACACCGCTGACGGCGGTGGTGGCGGTATCCACTATGGTTATTATTCGCAACTCAGCATCACCGATTCGCTGATTGCCGACAACACCGCCGACGAAATCGGCGGGCTGGGCCTGTTTGCTTACGACTCCAGTTTCACGGTGTCGTCGACCACCATCAGCAACAACAATGGCGGCGAACTCGGCGGCGGGGCGGCATTGTTCAACAAGTACGGGCAGACCGAGGTCGTCAATTCGACCGTCAGCGGCAACACCGCCGAGGCGGCCGCCGGCCTGGCGCTGACCGGCAGTTCGTATGGGACCGCCGCACTGGTCGGCACGACCATTACCGGCAATGCTGCGACTGACGGTCGCGGCGGTGGCGTGGCGGCGGAAGCTCCGGAGTCATACGGCATGGCCCTGATCATCGCCAACAGCATCATTGCCGGCAACACGGCCACCGTGGATTCGCCCGATCTCAGTGCAAGGCTGGGCGAGGCCAATGGCGATCCGACTCCGGTTGGCCTGGCCGCGGCTAACCGGATCATGGAGCGCATCCGCGAACGGTTTGGCCTGGCCGAGCGGGCCGGCGATCGTCCGCGCGGCGAACGCGGGGCGGCAGACACCGTTTTCGATGTCAGCTTCAGCCTGATCGGCACCGCGCCCGATACCGGTGTGTTCCAGCCGGATGCGGCAAGTTCCGATGTGCTGGGTGAAGATCCCGAGCTGGCCGGCCTGGCTGACAATGGTGGCCCCACCCCCACTCACCTGCCGGCAGCATCCAGCCCGGCGGTCAATCTGGTGCCACTGGGTGAGGGCGGATGCGACAACAGCTTTGACATCGACCAGCGCGGAGAGCCGCGTCCGGGCGCGGGCAGCGGTGCCTGCGACGCCGGCAGCGTCGAGCTGCAGGAAATGACCGAGCCTGGCATCGGACTGGCACCGGACCTGGATTTCGGCAACGTAGCGGTCGGCGACACGGCAGGGCCGCTGGATATGACCTTGAGCAGCGACGGCGATGCCGTGCTGGTGGTCGAGGACATCACCGGGGCAAGCGCGCCGTTTGCGCTCGACTTCTCCGACTGTGCCGCTGGCCTGCCTTTCGATCTGGATCCGGGCGAGAGCTGCGCGCTGTCGATCACTTTCAGCCCTGCAATGAGCGGCCAGTTCGATGACGCCGTTGCCGTTACCAGCAACGCCACGACCGATCCGGTTTCCGCACAGCTCACCGGCCGCGGCGTCGAGGGCGATCTCGTTCTCACTCCGAATGCCGGGGTGTTCGGCGATGTCGAGGTCGGCGACAGCGGCGAGTTGGAGCTGACGCTGGGCAACGAAGGCGATGACGATGTCCAGGTCGACGATATCGTCGGTCCGGATGCGCCGTTCAGCCTGACCGGCGGCAGTTGTGCCGAGCCGCCGTTCGTGATCAGCCCCGGCGATGCCTGTACCCTGGTGTTCGGCTTTGCACCGACCGACGAGGGCGATTTCCAGGACAGTGCCCAGATCATCGTGGCCGGCCTGGACCAGCCGTTCGACTTCCCGCTGTCGGGGACCGGCGTGACGGATATCGACGAGGAAATCGAGGCGATTCCGGTGCCGACCCTCAACCGCATCGGTTTGATCGTCGGTGGTGGCCTGCTGGCCCTGATGGGTCTGTTCGGCCTGCGCCGCCGCCGGATCTGACCCGCGCGGACGTGGTTTCGGGGGCGGAAATTTTCCGCCCCCGAATCGTTTTGTGACAAACGACTTGACCACGCGCCGGCAAAAAAGGGGATACTACGAGAATGAAAACCATCGGGCTGCTGGGCGGTATGAGCTGGGAGTCGACCCTGGTGTACTACCGCCTGATCAACCAGGGTGTGCGCGAACGGCTCGGCGGGCTGCGGTCGGCGCCAATGGTGCTCAACAGTCTTGACTTTGCCGAGATCGAGCCCTTGCAGGTCGGCGGCGACTGGCCGGCGCTCACACAACTGCTGGTCGATGCCGCCCGTCGGGTCGAGCAGGCCGGTGCCGAAGGCCTGATCGTGGCGACCAACACCATGCACAAGGTGGCCGACGAGATCCAGGCGGCAATCGACATTCCCCTGATTCACGTGGTCGATGTCACCGCCGCCGCACTCGAGCGCGACGGCATCGAACGGGTCGGCCTGCTGGGTACGCGCTTTACCATGGAAGACGGGTTCTGGCGCGAACGCCTGCAGCAACGCTTCGGCATCGAGACGATCATTCCGGCTCCCGAAGAGATGACGGCCATCAACCAGGTCATATTCGAGGAGCTTTGTCACGGCGTGATCCGGGACGCCTCCCGCCGCCGCTACCTGCAGGTCATTGCCAGCCTCAGCCAGCGCGGGGCCCGGGCGGTGATTCTCGGCTGCACCGAGATCGGCATGCTGGTCGGCCCCGATGACATTCCGGTACCGCTCTACGACACCACCGAGCTTCATGCGGCGGCGGCGGTGGGCTTCGCCGTCGGCGAGTCTGCCGGCAGCTGATGCCGGCCAATATCGAGATCAAGGCGCGCGCCAGTGACTTCCAGGCGCAGGCGGATATCGCCGCGACGCTGGCCGACGGGCCGTTTCGGGACCTCGAGCAGACCGATACTTTTTTCAATGTGCCCGATGGCCGTCGTCTGAAGTTGCGCGAATTCGGCGACGGCAGCGGCGAGCTGATCCAGTACCGACGCGACGACGTGGCCGGGCCGAAGTCCAGCAGCTACGTCATTTCACCCGTGCCCGAGCCCGGCAGCTTGCGCCTGGCCCTGGCCGAGGCGCTGGGAGTTCGCGCGGTGGTGCGCAAGCAGCGGCGTGTCTGGCTGACCGGCAGGACCCGCCTGCATTTCGATCGGGTCGAGGGGCTGGGGGAGTTCATCGAGCTGGAGGTGGTTCTCGACCAGACGCTCGATGGCGCAGCCGGCCGGAGCATTGCCCAACACCTGATGAGCCGGCTCGGCATCGAGCCGGACCACCTGGTGTCGGGCGCTTACGTCGATCTGCTCGACCGCGCCCCTGAAGGGTAATCGGCGGCCGGGCCGACGATAGTCGATCAGTATCCCGTCTTGCGGCAGGTTCCGAGTTCGCTGCCGTCGATTCGCCCTCCGGCGCGATCGCCCTCTATCCAGAAACCCAGGTCGACTTCCTCGAATGCCTGCCGGGAATCGGCGGGGTCGGACACGCGGTCGAGTACGTGGATGTAGGCATCGATGTGCAGTGCCATGTGGTTCGGTCCGATGCGGGCCTGAACGGCCTGTCCGTTGCAGTCGAAGTGCAAGCGCTCGTAGCCGGGTTCGGGACGGTTGACCAGATAGGGTGCGAATGGGCTGATTGAACCCTCGTGTTCGGCCGGCTCTACGTCGAGCAGTTCGGCGAGCAGGGCGTAGACATCGACGCTGCGCAGGGCCGGGCTGCGCGTACCGGGCGTGAATGCCGGACCGCGGGCAACGAAGATGCCGTGCTGTTCGCCGTGGGCCGGGTCCCAGCCGTGCATGCCGCGTGGCGGCTGGCGCTGGGCCAGGAAGGGGGCCGAGGAAATCATCCAGCCGGGGTCGGCTTCGGCCAGAACGTCGGGTACGCGGTGATGCGTGCCGAAGCGGTAACGCTCGGGGATATCCGCGCGCGCCCAGACGCGCAGGCGCGGATGGGCGCCCTCGAGTGCTTCGACGATGGCCTCGGCTTCCATGTCGGTTGCCCAGATCTGGGCGGCCGGCCCCCAGTCCGATACCCGCACTTTCGACAGGTCGAGGTAATCGTCGAGTTTGATGTAGCGCTCGATATCGACCTCGGTCATGCCGTGATCGGACACCAGCACGATGTTGATGGCATCGAACAGGCCCAGGCGCTCGAGTCCCTCGAAGAGTTCGCCCAGTTCGGTGTCGAGTTCCTCGGCTGCCTGCAGCACGGCCGGTGCGGCCGGCCCGCGGGAATGTCCCAGCGAATCGACCCGGCTGAAGTACAGCGTCATCAGGTCGGGACGTTCCTTCTCGGGCAGCCCGGCCCATTCCAGCACCTGTTCGACGCGCTCCATGTGCGGCACGCTACCGTCGTAGGGGCGCCAGTGGGTGGGGCGCAGGCGATGAATCTTCGCTTCCGTTCCGGGCCAGAAAAAGGTGGCCGAGGTCAGGCCCTGCTTCTCGGCGGTGACCCAGATCGGCTCGCCGTCCTGGTACCAGAAGCCGTCACCCACGGCATTGCGGTCGCCCAGCGAGAAGCGCGCATCGCGCTCGGGGTCCCACATGCTGTTGGCGACCACCCCGTGCGTGCCCGGATGGCGACCGGTCACCAGCGTGTAGTGGGTGGGGAAGGTCTTGGTCGGGAAGACGTGGTGGAGGCTGTCTGCATGCAGCCCCTCGTCGAGGAGGCGATCGAGGTTGGGGCTGTCGATGAGTTCGAAGTAATCGTGCCGAAAACCGTCGATGGAAATCAGCAGCAATGGGGTCGGGCGTTGCTCGACCGGATCGGCCGGCGCCGGCTGGCAGGCGACCAGAACGATGGTTGCAGCCACCAGCGCGACGGCAGCCAGGGCGTTGCGGGAAACAGGAGCGGGGTTGACGGACATAGGCGTGAAACGAAGCGGTGACAAGGCAGCGCACTATGTTAGACGGTTTCCACTGCGGTGGTGTGACGGTGCGGTGGCAGGATTGCTGCGCCTTTCACGTTTACCAATGGCAGCGAATACATCAAATGTGAGAGGAAAATCCCATGCCGAAGATTCTTGTTGGTTGCCTGGTGGTGGTCGTGGTATTGGTCGGGGGCGGCGGCATTGCCGGTTACTTCTTCGTGATCAAGCCGGCCTATGAGTTCGTTACCGATGTGGAAAGCTTCGTGCGTGAATATGCCGAGCTCAACGAACAGGTCGATCGATCCGATGATTTCCAGCCCCCGGGCGACGGCTCCATCACCGAAGAGCAGTTCCAGCGCTTCCTCGTGGCCCAGCGCGCCATGCGCGAGTCCATGGAGGGACAGATGACCGAGCTGAAGGACACCTTCGAGTCCATGCAGGACGATATCGACCGCGATGACCGGGAGGCGAGCATCACCGAGGTCGTCACGGCCTACCGGGGGCTGGGCGAGTTGCTGCTCGAGGCCAAGCGCGCCCAGGTCGACGCACTCAACCGCTACAACTTCTCGCTCAAGGAATACCTGTACGTGCGCAACCAGACCTTCCGGGCGATCGGGCAGGAAGTCGCGGTGGCGGCCTACGGCGACACCGCCATGCAGGAGCAGACCTGGGAAGTGCCCGACGAGACCGTCGAGATGGTCGCCCCGCATCGCGAGGAGTTGCTGGAGGGCTATGCGTTTGCCTGGTTTGGGTTGTGAGGGGCAAACGGGAAAATGGGTTAACGGGTTAACGGGTGTAGATTGGGCGATGAAATGTGCCTGAAGTGATGCTGGGCTGCTAAGCTTTCGGGGTGGAGATTGCCTGGAGGCCTGGCTGATGTTGCGTCGTATCCTGTTGGTTCTGATCGCCCTGATCGTGGTGATCGTTCTGGCCGCGGTTGCCGCGGTCGTGTTCATCGATCCCGACAACTACCGCGAACAGATTGCCGAGCGCGCCTCGGAGCAGATCGGTCGCGAGGTGCGCCTGGACGGACCCATCGAGTTGCGGCTGTTTCCCTGGCTGGCGTTCGATATCCGCGATGCCTCGGTCGGCAATCCGCCGGATTTCGAGGACGCTCCGCCCCTGGCCGAGATCGGCATTGCCCGTGCCGGCATCCGGCTCTGGCCGCTGATTCGCGGCGACCTGGAGATCGGCGCCATCGATTTCGAGCAGGCCACGTTCACCCTGGTGACCGATCGTCAGGGGCGCAGCAACCTGGAAGGCCTGTTTGCCGACGACCCGGATCCGGCCGAGCCCGGCGAGCCCGATCTGTCCGGGTTGCAGACAGGCCCCATCGGCTTGCGCTCGGTGTCGGTGGTGCTGATGGATCTGGCGGCCGGTACGCGCCAGGAAGTAGTCGTCGACTCCTTCGAAATGGCACCGTTCCGTGCCGACCGCGATATCGACATGGCCCTGCGCGGGCGCGTCATCGACGACGGCGAGACCGTGCTCGAGGACCTGGATTTCTCCGGCACCCTGCGCGTGGCCGCCAACCTGTCGCGAATCGACCTGGGTGACTGGCAGGCCAGCCTGTCTCTCCCGGCCGCCGAGGCTCAAGCCCGCGCAAGTGGCGAGGCGTGGATCGATCTGAGCGGTGACATCCTCGCTATCGAAGTGCCCCGCCTGGATCTCGACCTCGACCTGCCCGACATGCACATGGCGCTGGCGCTGACCGATGCGCTGACCCTGACCCTGGACGATCCGGCGCGCGTGGCCCTGGCCGGTGCCGAGATCCGTCTCGACCTGCCCGATCTCCAGGCCGAACTGCTGCTGACCGACGCGCTGACCCTGACCCTGGACGATCCGCCCCGCATGGTCGTGGCCGGTGCCGAGGGTCGTGTCGACCTGCCCGACATGCAGCTGGGCCTGGTGTTGACCGACGAGCTGTCGGTCACCCTCGACGACCCGGTTCGAATGGCCATGCCCGGTGCCGAGTTCCGCCTCGACGACCAGCGCCTGGACCTGAGCGCCGAGCTGGTGCTGACCGATCCGATCCGGGGGCGGCTGGATGTCAGCGGCGAGCGCCTGGACCTGCGCGCACTTGCGGCCCTGGGCGGTGAGGACGAGCGGCCGGATGCCGATGGCGAAGCGCCGGATTTCGCGCCCCTGGCGATGGTCGATTTTCGTGCCGACCTGCGCCTGGATGAACTCATCCTGGCCGAAGGCATGGTCCTGACGCAGGTGCGCGCCGGCTCTCGCCTGGCCGACAGCGTGTTGCGTCTGGAACCCCTCGAGGCGCGCCTGTTCGGTGGCGGTTTCGAGGGGCTGGCCGAAGTGGATTTCAACGAGGTACCGCCGGCGGTTCACCTTCAGCCCCGGCTTTCCGGCGTGCTGGTCGAGCAGATCGCCGGCCTGTTCAGCGAACATGCACCGGTGGCCGGCAGCGGCGACCTGTCGCTCGATCTTCGTTTCCGCGGCCTGAGCCCGGGCGACATCCTCGCTTCGCTCGATGGCAGTGGCCAGTTCCAGCTCAGTGACGGCGCGGTGCGCGGCATCGACCTGGAAAAGCTGATCGAGCAGGAGCTCACCGTGGCCAGCCTGGGCAACGTGCGCCAGGCTTTCAGCGGTCAGACGCCGTTCCGCTCGCTCAGCGGCAGCCTGCGCGCCGAGGACGGGGTGATCGCCCTGCCGGATCTGAACCTGACCGCCGCCGGCTTCGGTGCCAGCGGCACCGGCCGCCTTGATTTCGCGGCCGACCAGGTCGACTACCGGCTGGATCTGCAACTGGGAGAAAGCCTGCTCGAACGTCTGCCCTCGCGCCTGCGTTCGGCCACCGGCGGGACCATTCCGCTGGCCATTGCCGGGCCGGTCACCGCGCCGGTGGTCAGCGTCGACCTGGCCGGCATTGCCGAGCGCACGGTGCGAGACGAGATCGGACGACGGCTGCTTGACCGCATTGACCGACCGCGCTCGGAGGAGCGCCCGCCCGAGGAAGAGGGCGAGCGCGACGAAGACGAAGAGCCCGATGCCCCTCCTGGCGAAGAGGAAGCCGAACCCGCCCGGGAGTCCGAGCGAACCAGCCGACAGCTCCTGCGCGGGCTGATCGACTCGCGCGAACGTCGTTCGACAGACCCCGACGAGCCGGCCGAGGCCGACGACGAAGACGAGGAATCAGACGACGATAATAATCATCAACGCACAGCAGCACATTTGTGAAAACTGCTGTAAGATGTGTCAACAAGCGGCTTTGTGCCCGCTGGGGGGAGGGCGCGAACCGGATTTGGCCGGTCGCGGCCCGGACCGTCGGTGGTGCCGACGCCGGTTTGCTGACCGGAAGTGGACATAATCAACCCTGAACCGATGGAGTGACCAAGATGAGCAAGAACGTTTTTTCCAGTACCCGGCTGTTCATGGCCGCTGCCGTTATCGCACTGATGGCTGGCTGCGCCAGCACCGCTTCGGTGGAGCGCGCCCAGCAGCAGGCCGAGCAGGCCAACCAGACCGCCGAGCAGGCCCAGCAGGCCGCCCAGGAAGCAGCCGATGCTGCACGCCAGGCCATGGAAGCCGCTCGCGCCGCCCAGCAGGCCGCCGATGCTTCGCAGCGCTGCTGTGACGAAGCGCATGAAAAGCTCGACCGCGCGCTCGAGCGCATGCAGGAAAAGTAAGATTGCCTGAAAAGTGATCGAAAACAGCGGCCCTCCCGAGGGCCGCTGTTCGTTTCAGGATCTGGAAGGCGCGCTGATGACCCGGGGAACCCCGTCGGCGTTTTCCCAGGCCTCTTCCACCAGTCGCCAATCCACGCCCTGGTCGAGCCGTTCCCGGTTGCGTTGCCAGGCGCGTTCCACCACTGCCCGCACCTCGCTCATGTCCGGCACGCTGTCGTCGTGGCCCGGATGGATTTCGAGGTAGAGCTTGCCGTCGCGGTAGCCTGCCTTGACCGGTTGATCGACCATGGCTACCGGCGTGCCGATGGGCACATCGAAAACCAGCCGTTCGATATGTTCCGGGTACAGGCGCACGCATCCCTGGCTGACCCGCATGCCCACGCCGTCGGGGCGGTGGGTGCCGTGTATCAGGTAACCGTCCATGTCCAGAATCAGTGCGTAGCGGCCCAGCGGATTTTCGGGGCCGGGCGGCACCATGCGCGGCAGTTCGATGCCGCGCGCGCGATAGTCGGCGCGCACGCCTTCGGTGGGATACCAGGCCGGGTTCTCCAGCCGCTGGGTCACGGTGGCGTTGCCGACCGGGGTTTCCCGCCCCGCCTTGCCGATGCCGATGGGATAGGTGGTCACGGCCGGCCGGCCGTTGTCGGCATCGGCATGGAAATAGTAGAGCCGCTTCTCGGCGCGGTTGACGACCAGGCCCTCGCGCGGTCCCTCTGGCAGTACGAACTGCGACGGAATCAGGACGCGGGTGCCTTCGCCGGGAATCCAGAGGTCGACGTCGGGGTTGGCCCGGCGGATCTCGCGGTATCCCATGCCCAGCCAGCGTGCGATGTCCATCAGCGTGTCGCTGCGCCGGGCATGCTCGTGCTGAATCTCGCCGACGACTTCCATGTCGGCCGGTTCGAATGGCCAGGTATTGGCCCGGGCGTCTGAAAAGCTGGCCGACAGCAGCAGGGCGGCGCCGAGGGTGAGGATCGAAGTTGTTGGTTTCATGGGCCGGGTTCGGGATATGGTGGCAGGTCGACTTCGAGCAATCGACCGTTTTGCCTGTCAATGGTTCGCTTTGGGATGGGCGGAAGGGGCAGCTCGCTCAGTCCGGCCCTGTCCCGTCTGTACCGGGGGAGCGCACCCACGGTTCGGGCCTGTGCAGCAGGAACCCCTGAGCGTACTCGACCCCGATTTTACGCAAATGAGCGAGTTCGTCACGGGTTTCGACATGCTCGGCGATCAGGGGAATCTCCAGTGCCCGGGCCACGTCGTGAATGGCGCGCACCACCGCCTGGCTGAATTCGGAGCAGGCGATGTCGTGAATCAGCGAACCGTCAAGCTTGATGAAATCGACCGGCAGAGTCTTGAGGTAGGCAAATGACGACAGGCCGCTGCCGAAGTCGTCGAGCATGACCCGGCAGCCCATGGCGCGCACCGACTGGATGAAGCGCAGGGCATTGCGGTGATGCGTGATCGCCGCGCTTTCGGTGATCTCGAAACAGACCTGGGCCGGATCGACATGGTGTCGGTCCAGCAGGCTGCAAACGAACTCCCCGAAGCCGCAGTCGTCGACGGTCGCGCCCGACAGGTTGATGGAATACCAGTGGTCCGGTGGAGCTTGTCCTTCACGCGACAGGCGGCCGACCTGCGCGAGTGCATGGTCGACCACCCAGCGGTCGATGTCGATCATGCGGTTATAACGTTCGGCCCCCAGGATGAACTCTCCGGGAGGAACGAGCCGCCCCATGCGGTTGCGCATGCGCAGCAGGATCTCGTGGCCCGGCAGGGCGTCGTTGTCATGCAGGTCGATGATGCGTTGCACGTGCAACTCGAAGCGATTCTCGGCGATCGCGGCATGGACGTCGGCCACGGCATTGAGCTCGGCGCTGCGCTGGCGCAGCAGCAGATCTTCCTCGTGGTAGACATGGTGGCGGTTGCGTCCCTGGTCCTTGGCCACGTAGCAGGCCTGATCGGCGGCCTTGAGCAGGTCGACGAAATCCAGCGAACCGTCGAGCGCGACCAGGCCGATGCTGATGCCGATGCTGAAACGGTGCTCGTCCCAGTCGAAGTGAAAGGCATTGATGCTCTCGATGATTTTTTCGGCGATGCGCTCCCCGGCCTGGGTGCCGCAGTCGACCAGCAGCAGACCGAATTCGTCGCCCCCGAGCCGGGCGAGCAGATCGTCACGTCGAACCAGGCCGCCGATATGGTCGCTGACCTGCCGCAGCAGCTCATCGCCGGCGTTGTGCCCGCAGGTGTCGTTGACCACCTTGAACTGGTCCAGATCCATGTACAGGAAGGTATGGCTGCGGCCGGAGCGGGTGGCGTCCTGGCTGAGTTCGTTGACGGTCTTCTCGAACTTGAAGCGGTTGGCCAGGCCGGTCAGCGCGTCGTGGGTGGCCTGGTAGGCGATGGCCTCTTCCTGGCGCTTGCGCTGGGTGATGTCGGTCAGGGTGCCGATCAGTCGAACCGCCTGGCCGTTGCCGTCAAGCAGCCAGGCGCCGCGGTCTTCGACATGGACGTAGTCGTTGCCCAGTCGCCTGATTCGGTACTCGATGCGATAGGGCTTGCCGCTCTTGCCGGTCGCGGTCAACAACTCCAGGCAGCGTGCGCGATCGTCGGGATGCAGGCGCTCGGCCCAGCGATCGATATTGAAGGTGGCCGCTTCCGTCCGGCACATGCCGAGTACCGACGCCGTTGCGCCCGACCAGTCGATGTGTCCGCTGGCCAGGTCGTAGTCGTAGACCAGCTGGCCGGTATGCTCGGTCACTAGGCGGAACAGTTCTTCGGAGCGGCGCAGGGCCTTGAGGGCCTCGACGCGGTCGGTGATGTCGCGGACCACGCCGCGAAAACCGACCGGCTCGCCGCCGTCGACGGTAATCAGCGCCACGGATGCTTCCAGGTGACGCGTTGCGCCATCGGCGGTGGTGAATTGCCAGGTCACGCGCGAGTCGTGGTCGCCTTCGCGTTCGCGGTAGATGCCATTGAATCGGCGGTACAGATGCTCGCTGGTTTCGGAATCGAAATGACTGCGGAAGTTGAGCGACTCCAGGCGGTCGGGTTCGATGTCGAAGGTCTCGGCAAGGGCGCGGTTGGAGAACAGCAGGTTGCCCGCCAGGTCGATCTCGAAATATCCATCGGTCATGCATTCGACGATGGTGCGGTGCTTGGCCTCGCTCTGTTCGAGCAGATCCTCGGCCTGGCGGCGGGCGGTCACGTCGCGGTAGATGGCGTAAATGCCGACCTGGCGATCATCGAGCATCAGCGGGGTGCCGAAGATCTCGACGCTGATCAGATCGCCATTCTTGCGACAGCGCAGGGCTTCATGGAATACGACCTCCGAGCCCAGAGCGCGGCGTGACAGCTCACTGGCTTCGGCGTGAAAGGCCGGATCGACGATCAGGTCGTTGATCGGAACTCCGAGCACCTCGTCGAGCGTGTAGCCGAACAGGTCGAGGAAGGCCGGGTTGGCCTCCAGGATGCAATCCTGGTTGTCGAGCAGCACGATGCCGTCGGGCGAGATGCTGAAGAATTTTTCGAACAGGGCCGACTTCGCCTCGAATGCCGGCGAATCTGCGCTACTGCTCGGCGCGACGGTTGCCAGATCGTCTCGCGGGGTGGGTGGCCGATGGCGGGTATCTGGCAAGGGGCGTATCGTTCGTCAGCAGTCTGGGAGCATGGCCCACTAGCATACATGCAATCGCCATTGCAGTCTTGCGTGTGCCGGCAACGGCACACGTGCTGCCCCGGCAAGTGCGCATCGCCGGACGTGGAGCGGGTGTCGTTCAGCCCGGGCCGTGCCGGAGGACGTACGCTTGTGACGCGTCACGTCAACGCCGCATGGGTTGCAGGCGCCAGTAGCTGAGGCTGCGCCACAGCCACTCGGCCGGGCCGAATCGGAAGCGACTCATCCACCAGACACTGATGACCACCTGTGCGGCAAAGAATCCGAGGGCCAGCACCAGTTGCACCGAGCGCGGTAACTGTCCCCACAGGCCGACGCCGTGGCCGTAGATCATCCAGGTCCAGAACAGCGACTGGGCCAGGTAGTTGCTCAGCGCCATCTGGCCGGCCGGGGCCAGGAATGCCAGTCGCCTTGCGCCCAGGGTGACGACCGACAGGTAAGCCAGCGCCAGCAGCAGGCCGGCAATCGTTGCCAGTGTCAGGCCGAGTGCGCCCGTGACAGTCGGCACCATCATGTTCGCCTCGCGCAGGAGCAGCGTTCCGGCGATGGCCAGTGGCAGGCCGATGAACAGCCCGCGCGAGCGCCAGCGGCGCAACCACATGCGATGCTCTGCCGGACGCGTCAGCCGACCGCTGGCGATCAGCCACCGCCCGATCAGGAAGAAACCGAGCACCGGGGGCGTCCAGAAAACGAAGTAAGTGAGCGTGAAGCGCATGTCGTCCAGGCGCTGGCCCACGTTCTCGCGCCAGCTGCCTTCGGCATGAATGGCCGTGGCGCGAGCGATGTGTTCGCGATGCGCCTGTTCGTCCTGCTCGAATTCGGTCATCACCGCTTCGTGGGCCTGGGGATCGAGTCGACTGGCCTCGATGGCGACCGTGCCCAGCCACATCACGATCACGGGCAGGAAGATGAACGGCAGTGCCCATTTCCAGAGTCGCCGGGTTGGCGTCTTGCGAAAAAGCACGACCATGACGAAAGCGGTCAGGGAGTAGACCAGCAGGATATCGCCGGCCCAGACCAGGATCATGTGGGCCAAACCGAACACTGCCAGCACCGACAGCCGCCTGAGATAGATGCCCCAGAACGGCGTGTGACGGCTCAGGGCTCGCTCGGCCATCAGCGCGAAACCGGCGCCGAACAGCATGGAAAACAGCGGATAGAACTTGCCTTCGGCCAGAACCTGAATCAGAAAGTCGGCGGCGGCATCAAGCCCGGCCAGTTCCGGCTCGGCGCCGAGCACGATGGCCTGCAGCGGCCGGGTGAACCATTCGAAGTTCACCAGCAGAATGCCGAGCAGGGCGAAACCGCGCAGTACGTCGAGGTGTTCGAGGCGATCGGTGGCAGGTTGCAAAGGCTGATGCATGTTCGTGTTCCCGGTTTTGGCCCCAGATTAGGTCATCGGGGCCGTTCAGTCACCTGACAAAGGTCACCTGTCATGGCCGGCGTTAGAATGGGTTCATGTCATCGACCATGATTCGTTCCTCCCGCGTCGGTCGCGAGCCCCCGCTTGAAGTCTGTTCCGGTCGTTCTGCCGGACAGCCGCTGCTCGGCTTCAATCTTGGCGCGCCTGGCATGGAGCGCCAGGCCGTTGGCACCGGGCTGGTCTGGCTGGGCGGGGATTTCGAGCGTGAGTCCTGGCTGGTTCCTTCGGTGGTCGAAACGGCAAGGACTGAGGATGGCTGGTGGGCCCGGGGGGGTGGCTTGCTGAGCGTGGCCTTGTCCAGGCCGGACGATCGCGAGGCCGATCCCGAACCGCTGGCCCATGCGCTGTATCGCGATCTGATCGGGCAGGTGCGCGCGGCCGGCTTCCCGGAGCTGTTGCGTATCTGGAACTTCATGCCGGGCATCAACCATGGCGACGGCGATCGTGAGCGCTACCGGCGCTTCTGTGTCGGGCGCGGCCGGGCGTTGAGCGAGGCGGGCCTGGAAGATGCGGCGATGTGCGCGGCCACCGCCATCGGCAGTGACGAGAAGCGGTTTCGTCTGTTTGCGCTGGCTGGTCGTCGCGCCGGACTGGCCATCGAGAATCCGCGCCAGGTGCCGGCCTGGGCCTACCCGCGGCGCTACGGCCCGCGTAGTCCGGCATTTGCGCGCGCCACGGCATTGCCGATTGCCCATGGTCGAACCGGGCTTCTGATTTCCGGGACCGCCAGCGTGGTCGGTCATGCCACGGCGCATCCGGGCGATGTGCTGGCCCAGACCGACGAGGCGGCGGCCAACGTCGAGGCCCTGATTGCCGCCGCGACCGACCGGCTGGAACTTTCCGGCCCCCGCCTGCCGGGGGACGGGAGCCTGGTGAGAGTCTACGTGCGCCAGCCGGGCGACTGGCCGCCGGTGGAAAAGCGCCTGCGCGCGCGCTGGCCCGGGGTGCGGCTGGCCGGACTGCGCGGCGATATCTGCCGGCGTGACCTGCTCGTCGAGATGGAGGCGTGGCATGGCCTGGAACCGGGGGCCGGTGCCCCGGGTTGAGACCGTTCTGAATCACATAAACAAGGAGCCCAAGCGATGCGTCTGCAACTGTCCACCTGGCCCGAAGTCGAGGCCTACCTGAAGCAATCCACCGGGGTGGTCGTTCCCATCGGTTCGACCGAGCAGCATGGTCCCACCGGCCTGATCGGCACCGATGCCATCTGCCCGGAAACCATTGCCGCGGGCATGGCCGAGGAGGGCATTCTGGTGGCCCCGACGCTGAGTATCGGCATGGCCCAGCATCACCTGGCCTTCCCGGGGTCGATCACGCTCAAGCCCTCGACGCTGATCGCCGTGGTCCGCGATGTGGTCGCCTCGCTGGCCAGCCAGGGTTTCACCCACTTTTACTTTCTCAATGGACATGGCGGCAACATCGCCACTGTCCAGGCGGCGTTCGCCGAGCTGTGGGCCGATGCCAGTCTCGCGGGGCAAGCCTCCGGCCTGCATCTCAAGCTGGGCAACTGGTTCGCCGGACCCCGGGTGACGAAACTGTCGCGCGAGTTGTTCGGCGAGGCCGACGGCAAGCATGCCACCGCCTCGGAAGTCTCGCTGACCTGGCACGCCTGGCCCGACCAGCAGCGTGATGCCGAACTGGCGCCCAAACGCGCGCCCGACGGGGCCATTCGCGATGCCGCCGGCTATCGCGCCTCCTTTCCCGACGGTCGCATCGGTTCGGAGCCCCAGCGCGCCAGCCGCGAGTTCGGCCGGCGTTTCTACGAGGCCGGCCTGGCCGATGCGCTGGAGCAGTACCGACAATTTTGCGCAAGCGCACGACAAAAAGCGTAACCGGCTGACTGGCTGGACCGCTCGAGGCGCGCCGGTTTTCCGTGAGCCAGGGCGCGCCCTCTGTCCGAATTGCGGTAGGTTGATCACATCTTTCCCTTGTGGCACGAAATTTGCTTGAACACAGGCAAAGACCACAACGCTTCAGCGTTCAATCAAAAAAAGGGAAAGCATCATGAACGATCTCGACTACACCACGAACTACGGCAACCGGCTCAGCGACTACGCCGACGTCATCGATGTCGGAATCCGCTTCGCGTTCCAGCGGGTGGTGTCGGTGAACTCGGAGGTCACGATCGGTCATGAAGCGCTGGTGCGCGGCCTCTATGGCGAGTCTGCCCACGAGCTCATTGCCGGTGTCCGGCCGGAAAACCTCTTCTTCTTCGACCAGGCCTGCCGCATGCGCGCCATCGCCGATGCCGATCGTGCCGGCTTGCAGGGCACGCTGCATCTCAACTGCACCGAGGTCGATGCCAACACGCTGTCGATGGCGCTGGAAGCTACGGCCGAGGCGGTGGCCGCGAGTCGGCTGAATCCGGGTCAGATCGTGCTGGAATTCTCGACCCTGGCGCGGCTGGGCAGTCCCCGCCAGCTTGCCTCGGTGCGTGCGCAGGCCAACAAGTACGGTTTCCGCGTGCTGGCCGACAACTTCGGCGTGGGCGAGGCCGGCCTCAAGCGTCTGGCCGTGCTGCGCCCGGAGTTCGTCAAGCTCGACCGGGAGCTGATCAGCAACGTCCATGCCAGCTCGCGCCGCCAGGCCATGGTCTGTGGCATCGTAGCGACCAGCAAGGCGCTGGGCATCACCCCGATCGCGGCGGGTGTCGAACACCTGGCCGAAGTCGAGTGGCTGGCCGCTACCGGCATCGAGCAGTTCCAGGGCTTTTACTTCGGCCGCCCGGAAAAGCTGTCACATCCGGCAGCAGAAACGGCCGCAGCCATCCATGGCGGCGCCGACGAACTGGAAAGTGCTGAGTTCAGCCTGTGTGCCGCCTGATCAGTACGTCCATGACCCGGTCGAGATCACTGCCTGCCGAGCGCAGGCAGACCAGCAGGTGATAGAGCAGGTCGGCGGCCTCGTTGTCCATTGACGAGGCTTCCCCGCTGACCGCCGCCAGCGCCGTTTCCACCCCTTCCTCCCCCACTTTCTGAGCACAGCGCGCTGTGCCTTCGGCCAGCAGCCGGGCGGTGTAGCTCGATTCGGGATCCGCGCCGCTGCGCGCGGCCACCACCCGGTCGAGCCGGGCAAGAAATCCGGCCGCGGGCCAGGTGGTGTTGCCAAAGCAGGTGTCGCTGCCGGTATGGCAGGCCGGTCCGGCCGGCCGGGCCTGGATAAGCAGGGTGTCGCGGTCGCAGTCGGCGGCCAGGTCGATGAGTTCGAGCACGTTGCCGGAAGTCTCGCCCTTGGTCCACAGGCGCTGCTTGCTGCGCGAGTAGAACGTGACCTGCCCGGTCCGGCGGGTCTTGTCCAGCGCCTCGGCATTCATGTAGCCGAGCATCAGCACGCGTCCGTCATCGGCATCCTGCACGATGGCCGGCAGCAGCCCGTCGCCCTTGTCCCAGTCCAGTTCGCTTGTTGGTTCCAGTTTGGTGTTCATTCAATTGCTCGCAAGAGATGTAACAGGAGGATCACGAAGAAATGATCTGGTTACCTTCGTGCCTTCTTCGTGTCCTTCGTGTTAATTGATTGAAGCTCAAACCCGCACCTGCACGTCATGGTCGCTCAGCCAGGCCTTGAGGTCGGGGATGGCGATCTGGCCGGAATGGAATACGGTGGCGGCCAGGGCACCGTCGACATCGGCTTGTTGAAACACCTCCAGGAAGTGCTCGGGCGCGCCGGCGCCGCCGGAAGCGATCAGCGGCACCCGGCAGCGCTTGCGCATGGCGGCGAGCTGGTCGATGTCGTAGCCGGTTCTCACGCCATCGGCGTCCATGCAGTTGAGCACGATTTCGCCGGCGCCCAGGCGCTGGACTTCGTCGACCCAGCTGGCGGTGTCGCGGCGCGGGTCGACCATGTTGTCGGGATCGCCGGTGTACTGGCGAACGCGCAATTCATCGCCGTCGCGGATGGAGTCGATACCGACGACCACGCATTGCGAACCGAAGGCGTCGGCCAGCTCGGTGACCAGATCGGGGCGTTCGAGTGCCGGGGAATTGACCGAGATCTTGTCGGCCCCGGCGTGCAGTACGGCCCGGGCCGTGGCCACATCGCGAATGCCGCCGGCGACACAGAAGGGAATGTCGATGGCCGCGGCCACCCGCTCCACCCATTCGACATCGACACTGCGCTTTTGCGGACTGGCGGTGATGTCGTAGAACACCAGTTCGTCGGCCCCGGCATCGCGGTAGCGTTCGGCCAGGGCCACGATATCGCCCATGTCGCGGTGGTTGCGGAAACGCACGCCCTTGACCACCCGGCCGTCGCGAACGTCCAGGCAGGGAATGATTCTTACGGCGACCATCGGGCAATCTCGGTGACGGACACGCGATTCTCGAGCAGGGCGCGGCCGATAATGCAGCCGCTGACCCGCGTGGTCGAAACCGACTTGATGTCGGCGCCCGATCCGATGCCGCCGGAGGCCTGCACCTTGAGCTTCGGCTGGCGGTCGCAGATTTCGCGGTACAGCCCCAGCGAGGGGCCGGAAAACATGCCGTCACGCTCGATATCGGTGCACAGCAGGTGTTGCAGGCCGTGCTTCATCAGCCGGTCGAGCAGGGTGAACAGATCGTCGCGGCCCTCGCGGGTCCAGCCGGCGATGCGCGGCATCCAGCCGCCGTCCATGCCGCGGGTCACATCCAGCCCGGCGACGATGGAGTCGGGCCCCAGTTCGTCCAGCCACTGGCCGACGGTGTCGGTCTCGGTCACGCACAGGCTGCCGATGACCACACGCTTCGCGCCGGCTTCTAGCCGCCGGTCGAGATCCTCGCGCGAGCGCACGCCGCCGCCGGTCTGCACCGGCACGTCGATCTCGCTACAGATCTGTTCGATGACTTCGAGATTGGCCTCGCCGCCGGATCGCGCGCTGTCGAGATCGACCACGTGGATGAGCCGGGCGCCAGCCGTGGCGTAGCGCTCGGCCAGTGCCAGCGGATCGATCGTGTAGCGGTGTTCGCGCCCGTAATCGCCCTGCTCCAGGCGCACCACGCGACCGCCTCGCAGGTCAATGGCCGGAATGACAATCATGATGATTCTCCTTAACCACAGAGAGCGCAGAGCACACAGCACACAGAGAAAAGATTTATCATTGATCTTCTCTGTGAACTCTGTGCCCTCTGTGGTTCATTCTTTAGGAAGACTGAAAGTTGGCAAATTGGGCTGCTCATCGGGGTTGACCGAGAAAATTGCGCAGGATTCGGGCGCCGGGGCCGGCCGATTTCTCCGGGTGGAACTGGCAGGCGGCGAAGTTGCCGTGGCGGACCACGGCGGCAAATGTCTGGCCGTGCGCGGCCGTGGCCACGGCATGGTCGGTGGGTGCGGCAAAGCTGTGGACGAAATAGAACCATTCGCTGCCCTCCAGGCCCCGGGCGAGTGGATCGTCTTGCCGCCAGCTTAACCGGTTCCAGCCCATGTGCGGTAGTCTCAGTCCCTCTCCGCCGGCAAGCCGCTTAACGCGCCCGGGCAGAATGCCCAGGCATTCGACCCCGCCCTCGTCGGACGACTCGTAGAGCAACTGCAAACCCAGGCAGATGCCGAGCACCGGCTGGGTCAGCGAGCGGATCACCTCGACCAGCTTCGCCTCGCGCAGTGCCGCCATGGCGCTGGCGGCCACGCCCACACCCGGCAGAATGACATGCGACGCGGCACGAATCTCCTCGGCATCGCGCGTGAGCACGCTCTCGACACCGAGCCGACCCAGCGCATGAACCACCGACCCGATATTGGCGCCGCCGGAATCGATGATGGAGATGGTCATGGCACGGACTTTTTGAGGTGATTGATTTGGGTGCAGGGAAAAACTCGAAATCCGAAGCACCAAATGCGAAACAAATTCGAAATCCGAAATTCGAAACTCGCAAGGGCCGCAGCGGTGCTGTCGTGTCGCCTGCCAGGTGTGCCAGCACGTCGGCCGTTTCGTGTTTCGTGTTTCGTGCTTCGTGCTTGTTTCGGATTTGCTATTTCGAATTTCGAATTTGCTCTCATCACAACATTCCCTTGGTCGACGGCGTGCCGGAATCGGTGCGTGCAAGCGCCGGTCTAAGTGCCCGGCCGACGCCCTTGAAGCAGGCCTCGACCATGTGGTGGGTGTTCTCGCCGCGCACGTCGATATGGATGGCGGCGCGCAGGGTCTGCGCCAGCGAGGCGAAGAAGTGGGTGACCATCTCGGTGTGAAGACCGCCAACCGATTCGCGCGGGAATTCGCCGTTGATCACGCAGGCCGGGCGACCGGACAGGTCGATCGCCACCTGCGCCAGCGCCTCGTCCATGGGCAGGGTGAAACCGTAGCGGCCGATGCCTGAGCGATCCGACAGGGCCTGGTCGATGGCGCTGCCGAGCGCGAGCGCGCAGTCTTCGACGGTGTGGTGTTCGTCGACCTCGAGATCGCCGGTACAGGTCAGCTCCAGCGCAAAGCCGCCATGCGCGGCGATCTGTTCGAGCATGTGATCGAAAAAGCCGATGCCGGTGGAGATGACGACCGGCTTGCCCTGGTCGAGATTGACGCTGACGTCGATGGCGGTTTCGCGCGTGGTGCGCGAAACCTTGCCGGTGCGGTCGTTATCGATAATGGCGCGTGCCACCTCGTCCCAGCTCCCGCCCTCCGGGCCGACGCGATAGCCGGGCAGGCCCATGTTGCGCGCCAGCGCCAGGTCGGTTTCGCGGTCACCGACCACCGCCGAGCGTTCACGATCGAGCTTGGGGTCGGCCAGGTAATCGAGCAGCATGCCCACGCCTGGCTTGCGCGTCGGCGCATTCTCCTCGGGCAGGGTGGGGTCGATGTGCTCGGCCTCGAAGGTGATGCCCTGTGAGCTCAGTATCTGTTGCATCAGCCGGTGCGGGCCTTCGAACTGTTCTTGCGGGAAGGCCTCGGTGCCCAGGCCGTCCTGGTTGGAGACCAGCACGAAACGGTAGCCGGCGGCCTTGAGTTTGAGGAGCGCCGGGATGACACCGGGCATCAGGGCGAATTTCTCGAAGGAATCGACTTGTTCGTCGGCCGGTTCTTCGATCAGGCAGCCGTCGCGGTCGACAAACAGGATCTTGCGTTGACTCATGGTTGCCACTCCTTGAGGAAGGCGATGAGGCGACGATTCTCGTCGGGGGTGCCCAGGGTGATGCGCACGCAATCGGCCAGGCCGGGCTGGGCCGACTGGTCGCGCAGGCGAATACCGGCAAGCGCGGCCGCCTCGACCAGGCCGGCGCCCGGCACGGTGCGGACCAGCACGAAGTTGGCCTTACCCGGCCAGACATCGACGATGGCCGGGTGGTTGCCCAGGGCGGCGACCAGGCCGGGCTTTTCGTTGGTGAGCAAGGCGAGCTGCTTTTGCCTGCGCTTGCGCGCCGACGGCGACAGCGCCTGCATTGCCGCGGTCACCGCCGGGGTGGGCAGAGGGTAGGGTGCGATGATGCGCCGCAGCAGCCCGATGACCTCCGGTGCGGCAATCACCGAACCGATGCGGCAGCCGGCCAGGCCGAAGGCTTTCGACAGGGTGCGCAGCACGACCAGGTTGGCAATTTCTCCGGCGCGGCGGGCCAGGGAAGGCCGCTCGCCGAATTCCACGTAAGCCTCGTCGACCACCACCAGGCCGTGGCCGGCCACGTGCTCGGCCAGCGCGAGAATGTCGTCGGCAGCCAGTTCGTTGCCGGTTGGATTGTTGGGCGTGCACAGGAAATACAGCTTGCACGGCGGCGACTGGGCGATGGCGTCGAAATCGGCCATGAATCCCGCCTCGGTTTCGATCAGCGCCACCTCGGTCACCGCCGCGCCCTGCACCCGCGCGCTGAGCGCGTACATGCCGAAGCACGGCGGGCAGATGAGCACGCGGTCTTTGCCCGGCCGGCAGAACACGCGCACCAAAAGGTCGATGCCCTCGTCGCTGCCGCGCGTGACCAGCAGCCGGTCGGCGGCAACGCCATACTCGCAGGCCAGCGCGGCCTTGAGTGCGTCCGGCTGCGGGTCGGGGTAGCGGTTGAGCGCCGGACCGTTGGCGTTGGGCGCAAAGGGGTTCTCGTTGGCATTGAGCAGCACCCCGGCGCTGTCGGCCAGGCGCCGGGCCGAGGCGTAGGGTTCCAGCGCCAGGATTTCCGCTCGTGCCAGGGACTGGATGTTCATTGTCCCTCCGCGGCCAGCCGGTCCAGGCGCAGGGTGATGGCCAGGCGGTGGGCGTCCAGGCCCTCGTGGGCGGCCAGCCGGGCGCCCGCCGGGCCGAGTGTCTTGAGGCCCTCGGGGGTGGCCTGCTGTACCGTCATGCGCCGCATGAAGTCGGTGATCGACAGACCGGCGATCGAACGTGCCCAGCCGCCGGTGGGCAGCACGTGGTTGGTGCCGGAAATGTAGTCGCCCAGCGCCTCGGGGGTGTAGTGCCCCAGAAACACCGATCCGGCGCTGGTGATGTCGCGGCACAGGCGGTCGGGATCGCGCGTGGCGATGATCAGGTGCTCGGGCGCATACTCGTTGGCTACGCTGACGGCCTGCTCGAGATCCCCGGTCAGCAAGATGGCGCCGGAGGCCAGCGCGGTGCGCGCGATTTCGGCCCGCGGCAACCTGGGCAGCAGCGCTTCCAGGGCGAAGGCGGTTTCGCGGGCGATGCGGTCGGAATCGGTGACCAGAAAGACCTGCGAGTCGGGGCCGTGCTCGGCCTGGCTGAGCAGGTCCATGGCAACGAACTCGGCTTCGGCCGACTCGTCGGCAATCACCATGACCTCCGACGGGCCGGCCGGCAGGTCCATGGCCGCGCCGCTGGCCGATTCGGCCATCTGGCGCTTGGCCTCGGTGACGAAACGATTGCCGGGGCCAAAAATCTTGGCCACTTTCGGCACCGATTCGGTGCCGCAGGCCATGGCGGCCACGGCCTGGGCGCCGCCGGCGACCAGCACCGTGTCGATATTCAGGCGATGGGCAATGTAGCGCACGGCGGCATCGGCGCGACCGTCGGAGCCCGGTGGCGTGGCCAGCACGATGTCCCGGCAACCGGCCAGACGGGCGGGCACGGCCAGCATGATGGCGGTCGATGGTAGGGGCGCGCTGCCGGCAGGCACGTACAGGCCGACCGGTTCGATCGCTCGCCAGCGCGCCTGGCAGGTCACGCCCGGCGCGGTTTCCACGATCTGGTCGCGCGGTCTGGCGGCGGCGTGGAAGGTTTCGACCGTCTGCATGGCCGTGTCGATGGCCGCGATCAGCTCGTCGTCGAGTTCGTCGGCAGCACCGTCCAGATCCTCGGCCGTGGCCAGCAGGGACTCGGGCGGGCAGGCATCGAAGCGCCGGCCATGTTCGATCACGGCCCTGTCGCCGCCGGTGCGCACCGTGGCGATGATGTCTGCCACGGTCGCGCGTAGTTCCTCGCCGGTTTCCATTTCCGGGCGCGCCAGCAGCCGGGCCCGCTCGCCGGTATCGAGGGTGTCGAGCGCGATGATCTTCATGCCAGCATCTTCTCCACCGGCAGTACCAGCACGGCCGAAGCGCCGGCGGCCTTGAGTTCCTCGAGATGCTCCCAGAACACTTGCTCGGTGCACACGGCGTGGATGGCAACGCGGTCGTCCTGACCTTCTAGTGCCAGCACGGTGGGCGATTCGGCCCCGGGCAGAATGGCCGAGATCTCGGCCAGCCGCGCGCGCGGCGCGTGCAGCATCACGTACTTGCTCTCGGCGGCCTGCTGCACGCCCTGGATGCGGGTCAGCAGCTTGGCCATGAGTTCTTCGCCGGCGTTATCAAGCCTGGCCGGGCAGCGGTAGAGCGCAGCCTGGCTGGCGAGCACCTCGGAGATGGGCTTGAGGTGGTTGGCGCGCAGCGTGGTGCCGGTGGAAACCAGGTCGACGATGGCATCGGCCGTGCCCAGGCTGGGCGCGATTTCGACCGCACCGTTGAGCGTGACCACCTCGGCATCGACGCCGTTGTCGGCCAGGTAGCTCCTGACCAGTTGCGGGTAGCTGGTTGCCAGGCGGCCGCCGGCCAGCCCCTGGATCGAGTCGATGGTGCTGTCCTCGGGCACGGCCAGTTTCAGACGGCAGTGTCCGAAGTCCAGCCTGAGCAGCGAATCGAGCCGGGCCTCGGGCCTGGTTTCGCGCACTTCCAGCAACTTTTCCTCGGCCACGTTCTCGCCGACGATGCCGAGCTGGCAGACGTTTTCGATGAGCAAACGCGGGATGTCGTCGTCGCGCACCAGCAGCAGGTCGACCGGCAGGTTGCGACCGAACCAGAACAGCTTGTCCTTGCTGCGCGCGAATTGCAGGCCCGAGCCTTCCAGCAGACTCAGGGACTTGTCGGCCAGGCGACCGGATTTCTGGATGGCGATCTGCAGTCTGTCCATTATTCGTCGTCACTGTTGAGTCGTTCCAGCGCGAGCCGGTAGCCGCCGTTGCCCTGCTCGAGGAAGCGGGCTACGCGGCCGATGGTGGTGACACTCACGCCGGTCTGATCATGAATTTCGCGGTATGGCAGCCCCTGTTCGAGAAACTTCACCACACGCCAGCGATCGACCAGCGCTTCCAGCTCGGCCGGCGTGGTCAGGTCTTTCAGAAGCGCGCGCATTTCCTCGGCCGTGCGCATGGCCAGAAAGGCCTCGGCCAGGCTGGAGCGGGCGGCGCGGTTGGCGCGAACGTGTTCCGGGTCGTGGTGTTTCATGGTGTGTGAGTGTATTAACGTGTTAGTACGTTAACACGTTGGCGTGAAGAAGGGCAAGGGATTGATGGGCTAATGGGTTAACGGGGGAACGGGTGAATGGGTAAACGGGATTGGGGGACCAGGGGCTTGTGGTTTGGGTGCTGGGAGTGAAGCTTTGCTTGGAAACCGGAAACCGGAAACCGGAAACCGGAAACCGGAAACCGACTAGAATTAGCGCTATCGAATATATAAATGTCCCGAACGCCTGGAGGAGACGCTGATGATCGATCTTTATTACTGGCCCACACCCAATGGACACAAGGTGACGATCTTCCTTGAAGAGGCCGGGCTGGACTACACGATTCATCCGGTACGCATCTCGGAGGGCGAGCAGTTCGAGCCGGCATTTCTGAAGATTTCGCCGAACAACAAGATTCCGGCGCTGGTTGATCATGCGCCGGCCGATGGTGGCGAGGCGATGGCGTTGTTCGAGTCATCGGCGATTCTCCAGTACCTGGCTGACAAGACCGGGCGCTTTCTGCCCCTGCAGGGCCGGCTGCGCTACGAGGCGCTGCAGTGGTTGGAGTGGCAGGCGGCGGGCTTGAGTCCGGTCGCGGGGCAGAATTTCCACTTTGCCCGTGCCGCCGAGGAGAAGATTCCGTATGCCATTGATCGCTTTGTCGACGAGACGCGCCGGCTGTTCGGCGTGCTCGACCGCCTCCTGTCGGACCGGGACTGGATTGCCGGTGACTATTCCATTGCCGACATGGCCTGCTATCCGTGGATCCTTCCGTCGGAAATGCTGGGCCAGAATATGGATGATTTTCCGGCCCTGAAAACCTGGTTTCAGCGGATGTGCAAGCGTGAGGCCGTGCAGCGAGCCTACCGCCTGATCGAGGACTACCCGGTGCCCGCTCCCATGGCCGAGATGATCCGGCGCAAGGTGCTGGCCGAAGCGTAATTCAGCATTCAGTAGGGTCGCCCGCGTGGCGGGCGGCGGTGTTCGCGGAGCTTGCTGGAGCGGCAGCGGGCGAGGTGGCGGTCGCGTTCTTCGACTTCGCGGTAGACCCGATTGGGGTTGGCGCGCAGCGCCCAGCGGTAGTGCATGTCCCAGTCCAGCGCCCAGCGCTGGCCGGAAAAGCCGCACATCATGCGCCGTGCATCCTCGTTCTGGCGCATGGATTCGCCAGCGTACCAGTGCGCCAGGCGATGTTGCGGGTGCTCGTGCTGATAGTGCCGGTAATAGGGATCCGGATTGCCGCCGGGTGGCGCTGGGGGTGGCCCGGGCTGTGCCGAGGCCGCGAACGGGACCAGCATCAACCAGACCAGTATCAGATAGCTTGCCTTCATGGGGGTATTGTCCCTGCCCACCCTGAATACGTTCTGAACCCGGGAGATCAGGCCGGCGGCGGGGCGGCCCGGGGCCGGACCGGCTTGCGGCGCCAGCGCGCACGCAGGGTGATCCACAGCACGCCGGCCAGCACCAGCGAGCCGCCGCCGATCAGTCGCGGCCCGGGCCGGTCGCCCCAGAACACGATCCCCAGCAGGACTGCCAGCACCGGCACCAGCAGCAGGTAGGGGGTGATGCGATTGACCTCGTGGCGCTGGATCAGCCAGTAGAAACCGCCATGGCCGATGATCGAGGCGCCCACGGCCGAGTAGGTCACCGCCAACCAGACATCCGGTTTTTCCAGGGTGGCCGGAATGCCGTGCAGTGGATTTTCCAGCCACAATGCCAGCAATGACAGCGGCACGATCGACAGCAGGGCATTCCAGGCCTGGAAATTGAGCACGCTGATGCCTTCCAGCCGGCGCATCAGGATGGTGCCGGTGGCCAGCGACAGGGCCGAGACCAGCACCAGCAACAGGACATCGAGCTGCGCCAGTACCAGCGGGTCCAGCCCCATTACCAGCACGCCGCCGAAGGAAACCAGGATGCCGGTCGTGGTCCGCCAGCCAATGCGCTCGCCCAGCACCAGTACCGCCAGTACGGTCGACATGGGAATGTAGACCTGCATCAGCAGCGCAATCGAGGAGACGTCGGCCGAGCGGCCCAGGGCGAAGAACACCAGCCCGAAGTGGACCGCGCCCATGGTCCAGCAGCAGGCGATCAGCAACGTCCACTGCCGGCGCGCCGGAATGCGCAACAACGGCAGCAACAGCAGCAGCACCAGCGCGAACCGCACCACCGTGAAGGTGACCGGCTCCATGGCCTGTACCGCCCAGGCCGCGGCAATGAAATTGCCCGCCCAGATCAGGCAGATGAACATCAGCAGCAGGAAGTGGGCGGCTGGCATGGCGGAGGTGGTCTGAAAGGGGGACACATTGTGCCCCAGAAACGCGACCGGAGGCGACGCAGGCTGTCACCGAACTGACGATTTGTGTCACTTCCACGGGGCGTGGACTCCGGTCATTCGCGTTGCAGCCCCCTTCCTACCGTGAAATCACTCGCCTTGGCACGATTCCTGCATTGCTTCTACCGAAGACAACACAACCGAGAACAGAACAATGGCCGAACTCAATCTCATCAGTGTCAGCGAAGGGCCCGACCTGCAAGTCGACCAGCCCGTAGACGACAGCGAATTCGAAAGCCTTCTGGCCGACGAAGTCGTGGTCGAGTGGCTGCGCAGCCTGGAAGCCAGCGAAACCCTCCACGCGACCGACTGATACTTCGGCCCCGAGCACCTGCCGAGGGCGGGTGTTCGCCCCGAACATGGGAAGGGGAACCCGTGGTGTCAGCAATAATCGACACCTGATCCGTCAACCGAAACCGCCGGTTGACAATCGACGCCCGCCTTCACGGTGGGCGTTCGTTTTTCCGCTAAAATCATGGGCAATGATTCACCTGCCCGAATGATACATGAAGTTGCGCGCACCTTCGCTGGTCTGTCGTTCGCACCGGAAATTCTTTTCAGTCGGTGGTATGGCCCGATACGCCGCGCCATCGAAAAACGCCCTGTACGGACAATGCCCTGCGCGCTCATCACGCAGGTTCATGAATGATTCGGACCAGCCGCGATCTCGATGCAACTCCTGATCGCTTTCTTCTTCTGTCTTGCCACCATGATCGCGCTGTGGCTGTGGCAGCGGCGTTCGGGCCGCGCGGACTGGGTCGACGCGGCCTGGGCGGCCCTGATCGGCCTGCAGGCGCTGGCCTGGGCAGTGGTCGGTGATGGTGCGCTGGAAAAGCGCATCCTGGTCGTGCTGCTGGCCGGTACCTGGTCGTTTCGTCTCACGCAACACCTGGTCACGCGCCTGGCGGCCGAGACGAACGAGGATGGCCGCTATCGCGCCATGCGCGAGCACTTCGGCCGTCGCCAGCAGTCGTTTCTGTTCTTCTTTTTCATCGTCCAGGCCGTAATCGCCTGGCTGTTTGCCCTGCCGGCCTGGGTGGTGGCCCACGACCCTTCGCCGACCCTGTCGGGCTGGGTGATTGCCGGCGTGGCCGTGTGGTTCGCCAGCCTGGCCGGCGAATCGATTGCCGACCGGCAACTTGCCAACTTCAAGTCTGATCCCGACAACCGCGGCAAGGTCTGCACTGTCGGCCTGTGGCGCTACTCACGCCACCCCAATTACTTCTTCGAATGGCTGCACTGGTTCAGCTACCCGCTGGTCGCCATCGGCGCACCCAACGCCTGGCTGGCCTGGCTGGCCCCGGTGGTGATGCTGGTTTTCCTGTATCGACTCAGCGGCATTCCCTATACCGAAAAACAGGCGCTGAAATCGCGCGGCGAGGCGTATCGGGAGTACCAGCGAACGACGTCGGCTTTTTTCCCCTGGCCGTGGAAAAAAGCGGTGAAAGGCAAAAGGTGAAAGGTGAAGGGTGAAAGGATATGAGGAATGAAGTCCTTGGCATTCGAGTGCTGCGGGATCTTGCACGGAGCGGCCTTCACTGCCTTCCCGAACCAGGATAACTTCGG
>SLIA01000103.1 GCA_007135935.1 Wenzhouxiangella sp. | reverse complement strand
GGCATCGGATACCGATTCGGGCAGGTTGGGGACTTTGACTTCAACACTCATGGGTTATTCACTCCGATCCTTTGCCATGGGTCAGCGCATCGCCGACCAGACGTTTTTGTTGTTCAAGATGTACCTGGTAATAGCCGACTGCCGGCGAGGCCGAACCGGCGCGGCCGGCATAGAACAGTTCCTGGCCATCGGCAATGCAGGCCTGCAGGTGGTGACGAATCTGGAACCAGGCGCCCTGGTTGAGCGGTTCTTCCTGGCACCAGACCACTTCCCCGGCCTGGCCGTAGCGGGCGATGATCTTCTGCACTTCCTCGCGCGGGAAGGGATAGAGCTGTTCCACGCGAACCAGGGCGATGTCGTCGATGCCGTCTTCGTCGCGCTGTTTGGCCAGGTCGAAGTAGACCTTGCCGGAGCAGAAGACAATGCGCTTGACCTTGTCGGCATCCAGGCCGGCCGGGTCGTCGATGACCAGCTGGAAGTGACCACTCTCGAGATCGTCAAGCGTGGAGGTCGAGGACTTGTGCCTGAGCAGTGACTTGGGCGTCATCACGATCAGCGGCTTGCGGAACTGCCGCAGCATCTGGCGCCGGATCATGTGGAACATCTGCGAGGGCAGGGTGGGCACGCAGACCTGGATGTTGTTGCCCGAGCACAGCTGCATGAAGCGCTCCAGGCGGGCGGAGGAGTGCTCCGGCCCCTGGCCTTCGTAACCATGCGGCAGGAACATGGCCAGGCCGCACAGGCGGCCCCACTTGGTCTCGCCCGACGAGATGAACTGGTCGATGACTACCTGCGCGCCATTGACGAAGTCGCCGAACTGAGCCTCCCAGATGACCAGCGTGCCTGGTTCGGCGGTGGCATAGCCGTATTCGAAACCGAGTACCGCTTCTTCCGAGAGCAGGGAATCGATGACCGTGACGCGACGCTTGTTGTCCGACAGGGTCGACAGCGGCAGGTGCGAGCTGCCGTCTTCCTGGTTGTGCAGCACGGCGTGGCGATGGAAGAAAGTGCCGCGTCCGGAATCCTGGCCCACCAGGCGCAGGCCGTGGCCGGATTCGACCAGGGTGGCGTAGGCCATGGTCTCGGCGAAGCCCCAGTCCATGGGCATTTCGCCGGCCGCCATCTTGCGGCGGGATTCGACGATGCGCTCGACCTGCTTGTGCAGGCTGAAGCCCTCCGGCAGCGTGGTGAGACGGTCGGACAGCTGCTTGATGCGGCTGCGGTCAACGCCGGTGTCGACCGCTTCCTGCCAGTCACCTTCCAGGTAGGGCGACCAGTCGACGGTCTCGACCGGCTCGTCGAGCAGTTCGACTACCGGCTCGCCGGCATCGAGCTTGTCGCGATAGGTGGCGGCAGCCTGGTCGATGATCTTCTTCTCGGCCAGCCCGTCCTTGATGAGCTGGTCGGCGTACTGCTTGCGCACCGGGTCCAGCTTGCGGATGACCTGGTACATGCGCGGCTGAGTGGCAGCCGGCTCATCGGCCTCGTTGTGGCCGTGGCGGCGGTAACACACCAGGTCGAGCACCACGTCCTTCTTGAATTCGCGGCGGAAGTCGGCCAGCAGGCGGGTGGCGAACAGCACCGCTTCGGGATCGTCGCCATTGACATGCAGGATGGGCGCCTGGACCATCTTGGCGACCTCGGTGCAGTAGAAGGTCGAGCGGGCGTCGAGCGGGTGCGAGGTGGTGAAACCGATCTGGTTGTTGACCACGACATGGAACGTCCCGCCGACGGCAAAGCCGCGCGCCTGCGACATGTTGAGCAATTCCATGACCACGCCCTGGCCGGCGATGGCGGCATCGCCGTGTACCAGCACGGGCAGGACCTGTTCGCGTTGCTCGTCGCCCAGCCGGGTCTGACGGGCCCGGGCCGAACCGGCCACCACCGGGTTGACGATCTCCAGGTGCGACGGGTTGAACGCCAGCGCCAGGTGCATGGGGCCGCCCGGGGTCGGCACATCGGAACTGAAGCCCATGTGGTACTTGACGTCGCCGCTGCGGTTGGGGTCGTCCTTGGCCAGCGCGCCTTCGAACTCGGCAAACAGCTCGCGCGGGCTCTTGCCAAGAATGTTGACCAGCACATTGAGGCGGCCGCGGTGGGCCATGCCGATGACCATTTCCCGCACGCCCTGGCTGCCAGTGTGGCGAATCAGGGTGTCGAACAGCGGGATCATGCTCTCGCCGCCTTCGAGCGAGAAGCGCTTCTGACCCACGTACTTCGAGTGCAGGTACTTCTCCAGGCCTTCGGCGGCCGACAGCTTGTCGAGCAGACGCTTGCGTTCGTCGGCCTCGGGCGTGTAATTGCCGTGTGTGCCTTCCAGCCTTCGCTGCAACCAGCGCCGCTGGTTGGTGTCGGTGATGTGCATGTACTCGACACCGATGCTGCCGCAGTAGGTGCGCTGGCAGATATCGATGATTTCCGACAGCGGGCGGTGATCGGGGCCGGCCAGCGAGCCGGTGTGGAAGCTGGTATTCAGATCGGCTTCCGACAGGCTGTGGAAGCCCAGCTCGAGGTCGGGCACGTCGGGGCGATGGCTGATGTCGAGCGGGTCGAGCCTGGCGCGCTGGTGGCCTCTGACGCGGTAGGCGTTGATCAGCCTGAGTACGCCGGCCTGCTTGAAGTCTTCGGCAACGCTGGTGCCGCCGCGATAATGTCCGTCGGCGGCCAGTTCACGGAAGTACTCGCTTATGGCCCGGTGACGGGTGTCTTCGCCGGCATCGCTGAAAGTCCGGAAAATCTTCTGCCAGTGTTCGGGGACGGAAGCCGGATCGTCAAGCCATGCTTCGTAGAATTCCTCCACATAGGCGGCGTTTCCGCCGGACAGGTGGGAGGCCCGGTATTGCTCCTGCAAGTCGTCGGTCATGGGCTAGCGCCAGGGAAATCGGGTGGCCAGATCAAAGACCGCCAATTATAACGGGGCTGGTGATTGATTTGTTGCCGACCGGGTGTACATGACGCCGTAATTTCTCGCTGGTTGGTGTTTTTTTCAGCAATGGGCAAGTGCGCCACACTCCAGCAGTTGTTCGAGTGCCTCGGTCTGATCCACCCATTCCGGGGACAGCAGCCGGGTAGTGGCCAGTTCGCGCGCCAGGCGGGGAGGGCAGTCGACGACCTCGCCGTTGACGGTCAATGATTCGCCTTCTCCGCTCCCGCTCAGGGCCAGTCGAGCACTGCCATCGAGTCGTACTGACTCACCCTTTGCGAGCCGGCTTGCGATATCGGCATCGTCGCCGTCCATCGCGTCTCTCGGCCACAGCCGCCAGCGCGTCAGAAACTGTGCCAGCAGCCCCTGGAGTTCGTCGTCGTCGAGCTCCAGCGCTGCCTTCATCAAGTCGCGGGCCTGGCGGGTCAGTTCCGGGGTGATGCGCGCGGGTGATTGCGAGTCGGGGCGGTCAACCCGCAGCCGGGGGGTGTCGTCAGCGCGCAGGCTCAGCGATTCGGCCAGAAAGAACATCATTTCCGGGCCTGACGGGGTTCTCAGCCCTACCGACCAGGTCTGACATTCGTCGGCGGCCACGCCGTGGTGGGCGATGCCGGGCGGGAGATAGAGCACTTCGCCCGGGGCGACCAGCAACTCGGTCTCGGGCTGCCAGTTGGCCAGCAGCGCCAGCTCGAAGCGCGGGTCGAGCGCGGGATCGAAATCCTCGGCCAGTTGCCAATGCCGGGTTCCGGCGGCCTGGATGAGGAAGACATCGTAGGCGTCCACGTGTGCGCCCACCGAGCCGCCCGGCAGGGCGTGGGAGATCATGATGTCGTCGAGCATCCAGTCGGGCAGGAAGCGCCGGAATCGATCGAGGGTGGATTCCGCGGCGCGGCTGGACTTGTCCATCTCCTGTACCAGCACGGTCCAGCCCTGCCGATTGTCCGGCAGCTCGTCGATCTCCAGCGGGCCGTGTTGCAGGGTCCAGTCGGCCTGTTGCTGGGTGCCGGTGATCAGGCGTGTCGGCAAGCCGTCCCGTCCGGCCGCATCCAGCAGGTCGTCAAGCGAGTGCGGCTCGGGTGCCGGCCAGCCGCCGATCAGGCAGGGGCGGCGTTGCCAGAACTCCGCGAGAAAACGATCGCTGTCGAACGGTGCCAGGCGCTCGACCGGTTTCATGTGTACTTGACGATGTCCCGGGCCATGTCGGCGGCATTGCCGGTGTAGCTCGACGGCGTCATTTCCAGCAGCCGATCGCGGTCGGCTTGCGGGATGTCGAGCGAGCGGATGAATTCCCGAATCCGTTCGCGATCGATGCCCTGTCCGCGCGTCAGTGCCTTGAGCTTTTCATAGGGCTCGGGTACGCCATGCAGTCGCATCACGGTCTGTACCGGTTCGGCCAGCACTTCCCAGGCATCGTCGAGATCTTCGGCCAGACGGCTGGCGTCGGGCGCGATGCGGTCGAGTCCGCGCAGAATGGATTGCCAGGCCAGCGAGCAGTAGCCGAAGGCCGAACCCAGCGAGCGCTGCACGGTGGAATCGGTCAGGTCGCGCTGGAAACGCGAAACCGGCAGCTTGGCGCCGAGATGGTCGAGCAGGGCATTGGCCAGGCCCAGGTTGCCTTCACCGTTCTCGAAGTCGATCGGGTTGACCTTGTGCGGCATGGTCGACGAGCCGACCTCGCCTTCGACCAGCTTCTGGCGGAAGTAGCCCAGCGACACGTAACCCCAGGCATCGCGTGCGAAATCCAGCAGGATGGTGTTGATGCGCATCAGCGCATGCGCAACCTCGGCGATCATGTCGTGCGGCTCGATCTGGGTGGTGTAGGGGTTCCAGACCAGCCCCAGGTCCTCGACCACCTGGCGCGACAGTGCCGGCCAGTCCAGTTCCGGGCAGGCGGCCAGATGGGCGTTGAAGTTGCCGACCGCGCCGTTGATCTTGCCGGTGATCTCGACCTGGTCGAGTAGGCGGCGCTGGCGGCGCAGGCGAAAGACGACATTGGCGATTTCCTTGCCCAGGGTGCTCGGCGAGGCGGTCTGGCCGTGAGTTCGCGACAGCATGGCCAGTTCGGCATGGTCGGTGGCCAGTGCCTGCAGGCGCTCGTCGAGCCGGGCCAGCAACGGGTCGAGCTGCTCGACCACGGCCCGGCGAATGATCAGTGCCCAGGACAGGTTGTTGATGTCCTCCGAGGTGCAGGCAAAGTGCACGAACTCGCCATATGGGGCCAGCCCCGGGCGCTGTTCCAGTTGCCGCTTGAGCCAGTATTCCACGGCCTTGACGTCGTGATTGGTCGTCGCCTCGATCTGCTTGATGGCCGCGGCTTCTTCCTCGCCGAAGGTTTCGGCCAGTTGGTCGATGAAGCGACGGTCTTCGCTGTCCAGCGCGGGCAGGGCCGGGAAGTCGGGATGTGCCGCCAGTGCCTTGAACCAGGCGATTTCGACGATCACGCGGTGACGAATCAATCCGGCTTCGGAGCACAGCTCGCGCAGTCCGGCCAGGCGTCCGCAGTAGCGGCCGTCGAGTGGTGAGAGTGCAGTCAGGGCTGAGAGGTCCATGTTGTCCCGGCAGTTCATTACAGATCAAACTCTCCATTTTAACCCAGGGATGCCGGAAACACGCCCTCGGTGTGCCGAGTGCTGCATCATTGCATCTCCCGATTCGGTACACTTTCCATCTCTTTACTGCCACGACCCGTCCCGGGAAATCCAGTCATGAAATTTCGCCTGCTTGTCCTTTTGCTGCTGGCACTGTTCGTGTCGGCCTGCCAGTTGCTGGAGGAGCGCGCGGAGGTTGACGATGCGCCTGACGTCGAGTCCAGGGACGTAGCCGAAGTACCGACCGACAGGCGCGCTCGTCTGACCAGCGCCATCGACCTGCTGCAGGATGGCGAGAATGCTCGGGCCGAGGTCATTCTGGCGGAGCTGCTGGAGGATCACCCGGACAACCGCCTGGCGGCGCGTTTGCTCAGCCAGCTCCACGAAGCGCCGGAGTCTTTTCTGGGCGAGGAATTCACGCAAGTGGTGGTCGAACCCGGCGATACGCTTTCGGAACTGGCTCAGCGCCACGCCGGTGACGGCATGCTATTCGTGGCCCTGGCGCGCCTGAATGCCGTCGATCGGCCACGTCTGTTGCGTCCCGGGGCGGTGCTGCAGGTTCCGGTCGCCGACAAGGCGGTGATGGAAAGCGATGAGAGTGCGCTTGCCCTTGCCGAGGCCTTGCTGAACGAGGGGCAGCCCGAACGTGCGCTATCCCACGTGATGACCATGGCCGAGCTGGGCGAACTGGGCGAGCGCGAAAGAATCGTTCTGATGCGCTCGGCAGTGGCAGTCTCGGAGCGTCATCTCTCCGCAGGCGATGTCGACCAGGCCGGTGCGGTACTGGAACGCCTGGAGCCGTGGTCAGAGTCGCTGGCCGGCGAGGAAAAGCTTGAAACACAGCGCAACCGGATCGAGGCCCGTCATGTCCTGCGGCAAGCCGAGCAGGCTGCCTCGGACGATGACTACCAGGCCAAGCGCAGTCTGTTGCTCAGGGCAGTGGAGCTGGATCCGGAACTCAAGACCGCCGAAAATGCGCTCGAGGCGGCCACATCGGCCCAGGTCGAGCACTACCACAGACGAGCGCTCGAAGCCTGGCGGAGCCAGGATGTCGATGTCGCGGTCGATTACTGGAATCGCGTGCTGGAACTTGATCCGGATTTCGAGCCGGCACAGGTCTACCTGGAGCGAGCACGGGCCGTTCAGCAGCGACTCGAGGAGCTGGAGAGTCTCTGAGCCCGGATTATTCGGAGTCAGCCGAGTCCTCGTCTTTCCGTGCCGCGGTTGCGCCACCGATGCTGCGTAACACCGGTTTCTTCTCGGCGGTCATTTCCGCAGTGGCGTCCAGGCCCGACTCCAGCGTGTCGTCGCGAAGCGGAGGAATGGGACGGGCACGACCGAGTTTTTCGTGACCGTGGCGTTCTTCGAGGCGAACCGCCATGTCATTGAAGCGCCGGATGATCGGAGCCAGCATGTCCTGCCGGGCATCGTCGAGCTTGAAGTCGTAGTGTCCGCGAGCGATGCGCTGTAGTCCCCAGGCAATCCGCTGAATGGAACGCTGCTGCCATCTGGCCACCCAGGCAAAGCCGATGGCGCCAACCAGCACCGTGGCGCAGAAGACGATGACCAGCATGATCATCGTTGTGCGGGCGGTGGCTTGCAGCTGTGTGCCGTCGATGCCGAGCTGGACCTGGCCGATGCGACGGGCCTGAAAGCGCACCGGGGTCTGGAACTCCAGGTGGCCGTTGTCCAGGGCCACCAGGCGCACGCCCCCATGGGAGCGTTCAATGAGCGCACCTTCGGCCTCCGGTGCCGCCTCGCCTTGCAGGAAGGGGTCGGTGCTGGCCTGAATCAGCCCGTCGCCATCACTGACATGCAGGTGCGTAATGCGGGGGTTGACCGCGAAATCGGAAACCAGGTTGCCCAGTGCCGTCGCATCCTGCAGCAGCAAGGCTTCGGCGGTTTCGCGGGCGATGACGCTGGTCAACGCATCGCCATAACCGTAGGTGGTCTCGGTCATGGCGCCACTCTGGCTGTGATAGATCCACGTCAGCCCGACGCCCAGAATCACCGCCACCCCGAGACTCAGCAACAGCGGCCAGCGCCAGGCGGGCGAGGTCGGATGAGCCTGTTTGAGCAGCCCCCGGTCCAGGTCGGCGCGGATCTCCTGCAGCTCCTCGAGGACCTGGGCACCGTCGATGTAGCGTGCTGCCGGCTGCTTGGCGATGAGCCTGACAACCAGCTCGATCAGCTCCACCGGCGTCTTGTCGTGTTCGGGAATCAGCCGGGGCGGCGGCTCGTTGATGACCTGGCGAGCCAGTGCCGACAAGGGTTCGCCATTGAAGGGGAGTTTCCCGGCCAGCAGACGATACAGCACGATGCCCATGCTGTAGAGGTCGGAGCGATGATCGGGCCTGTCGCCCTGCAACTGTTCGGGCGCCATGTAGCGCGGCGTGCCGACGATGGTGTCGTCATCGACGGCCTTGCCTTCCCTGATTCGCCGGTCGATCGCGGCAATGCCGAAATCGACCAGCTTGACCAGACCCGAGTCGGGATCGAAATAGATGTTCGAAGGCTTGATGTCGCGATGGATCACACCCCGTTCATGCGCGTAGTGCAGTGCGCTGGCAAGCTGAATGCCGATCTCGATGACCTGACGGGGATCAAGGCTGTTGCCGGCGGCCAGAAAGTCTTCCAGGCTCTCTCCCTTGAGTCGTTCCATGACCAGGTAGGGCAGCCCCTCGAACTGGCCGACATCGAACACGGTGACGATGTTCGGATGACTCAGGCCGCCGGCCGAGCGGGCTTCCCGCAGAAAGCGCTGACGACTCTTGACGTCACGTGCGTAGCGCTCGCGCAGCACCTTGACCGCCAGTTGCCGGTTGATATGCGGGTCGAAAGCCTCGTAGACGATCGACATCGACCCGCGGCCGAGTTCTCGCTCGATCTGGTAGCGGCCCAGCCGTTCCATGTCACCTCACCAAAAATTGCCGATTAATGCCGGAGGCGACCGCATCGGCTCCCCCGCATGATCAACCACGATAGCAGAATGGCGCATTCGCCACCTAATCGCCGTTCTCGCCGGTAGCCATCCAGGGAGAGTGATCGAGACGCTGCGGCGGCGGTTCTTCCGCGCCTTCGACCAGGAAATGATCCATCCAGCGCATCAGCCGCATGCTGTAGTCGCGGCGTGCGGCCGCGTCGTGAATGCCGTGGCCTTGACCCGGATAAATCACCAGCCGCACTGGTGCCTGTCCGGCCAGGTTCAGATAGCGTTGCAGCATGATGCCCTGAGAGACGTGTACACGCGTGTCGTCCTCGCCGTGCAGAATCAGCGTTGGCGTGCGCGAGTGCTCGGCGTGGTAGATCGGGCTGGATTCCAGTTGCCGCTGCCAGTTTTCCCAGGGCCATTTCCGCATGTGTACGAGGTAGAGCTCATGGGGAATATCGGAGGTGCCGAATTTCGAGATGTTCTCGCCGGCACCGGGGCCGACGACGCTGGCGTCGAAGTATTCGCTCTGGGCAGTTGCCGCCCAGGCGGAGGCATAGCCGCCGTAGGAGCTCCCGGTTATGCCGATGCGGCCTTCGGCCGCCACACCGGCATCGACCAGATGGTTGCGCCCATCGAGTATGTCGTCGAACTCGGCGCCGGCCGGGTCGCCCTGGCCGAGCTTCGAGAACGCAGGGCCGCGACCGGTGCTTCCGCGGTAGTTGGGGAAGAACATGGCGTAACCCCGGGCTGCCGCAGCCTGGGCCGGTCTGGCGTAGCTGGTCAGCCAGCCGTCGGAATCATGTGCTTCCGGCCCGCCATGGATCGCGAGGATGGTTGGGGCGGGTTGGCCGGGATCGTCCAGGGGGTGGACGAGGATGCCTTCCAGTTCCAGTCCGTCGCGGGCGGTATAGCTGATGACTTCCTGCCGCGCCAGGCGGACATCGGCCAGCCAGTGATTGCTGTCGGTCCAGCGCACGGGCTCGCCATCTTCCATGACGTGCAGTTCGGTCGGGTGTTCGGGAGAATCGGCCAGCAACGCCAGCGTGCCGGCAGCATGATCGATCGCCCGCAGCAGGGGGCGAGGTTCGTCATGGATCCACTGCCGGTTGCCGCCCCGATAGTCGATCCGTACCAACTCCGAGTGCACGCCGACATGGCCGACATAGAACAGGTGTCTGGCGTCGTCCCAGGCAAAGTCCCGGATGTGTCCTCGATACCCCAGGGTGATGTCACGATAGCTGCCATCGGCGAGTTCGGCAATCATCAAGCGGCCTTCGCGCGGGTCGTGCATGTCGACACCGCCGATGAAAGCCAGGCGTTTTCCGTCCGGGGACCACACCGCGTCGCCCTTCTTGCCTTCGTGGTTGAAGCGGTGGGTGATTTCTCCGTCGCTGGCCCCGGCGACCACCAGTTGCCGGTACATCAAGTGGTCGTCGGCCCGTGTGGTCGGTGCCAGCATGAAGGCAAGGTGCTCGCCATCCGGCGACCAGCTCAGCGAAGAGGCCGAACCTTCCGTGGCCAGCATCCGTGTTTCGATATCGCCGTCGGTGTCGGCTATCCAGACTCGCTGCGGCTGGATGTCTTCTTTCCAGACGATGGCGTCGAAGCCCCGATCGGCCAGCTCCCGCTTCTCGTCGCTGATCGCTTCGGCGGCGAGAAAGGCGACGAAACGGCCGTCCGGCGAGAAGCTGTAGGCACTGATGTCGGTGTCGTGCTCCAGTACCCGCCGTGGATCGCCGCCATCGATCGGGATCTCGTAGAGCACCCGGTGTTCGGACTCCGGGCAATGCGCCAGAAAGGTCAGTCTGTCGCCCGGCGGCCGCCAGGCAAGCGACGACAGGTCGGTAATCGTGTAGACCAGTGGCTGCATATCCTGCGGCGAGCCGGCCAGGTGCAATTCCCTGCGAATCGAGCCAGCCTGTTCGTAGGGGTCGATGGGGACGTCGACGACGAAGGCGATTTGTTTGCCATCAGGGGCGATGGCGATCTGACTGATCGAGCGGATCTGGCCGACCTGTTCCAGGGTCATGCCGCCGCCCTGGGCAACAAGCGGGGCAAGACAGTACAGGAGCAGCGCGAACTTCAGTCCGGCGCCATGCCGGAGGCTGTCAGGTGACATGGACCCCTTCGGATTCCGAAACATGGCGCAAGGATATCCACATCGTCGTGGTCAAGTTGTCTGCCCGCGGCGATCGGAGGATTCCAGGAGGCGGCTCGCGGTGTCATCCTTGGCCTGCCACAGTTCGTTGATCCACTCGCGCACCCGCCGGCGAAAGTCTTCATCGTTGAGATAGTCGCCACCGCGCAGCCAGTCGGGGATCGGATGGCTGTGGACGGCGACGCGAATCTCGCGCACCCGGTTGGAGAACAGGTCGACCATGCGCGGTCGGCCCTGGGGATAGACGATGGTGACGTCGATCAGGCGCTCGATTGCCTCGCCCATGGCATCGAGGGTGAAGGCCACGCCGCCGGCACGCGGCTTGAGCAGGTGACGATAGGGCGAGGCCTGGGCGGCGTGCCGCGCTGGTCGGAAACGTGTGCCCTCGACGAAGTTGACCACGGCAACGGGCAGTTTGCGAAATTTGGCGCAGGCGGCGCGGGTGGCCTGAACGTCCCGATCAGCCAGTTCCGGCCGGCGCTGAATCTGGGCCCGGGTATGGCGTTTCATGAACGGGAAGTCCAGCGCCCACCAGGCCAGTCCCAGCAGCGGCACCCAGATGAGCTGACTCTTGAGAAAGAAACGCAGCAGGGGAAGGCGTCGGTTGAACAGCTTCTGCAGCACGGGGATATCGACCCAGCTCTGGTGATTGCAGATCACCAGCATCTGGCCGGACGGATCGGGCTCGGGCAGGCCGCTGACCTCGATGCGGGTATCGGTGAGGCGATCGATCATCCACGAGTTGAAGTCGATCCAGCTTGCGGCAATGGCCATCAGCAGGTGATCGAACCACCGGCGTGGTCGGCTGGCTGGAGGCGTGAGCAGCTTGAGCAGGGCGACAGCCAGCAACGGAGCGACATGAACGAGGGTGTTGAGGCTCAGCAGCAGCGTGGCGCCGGCCACGCGCAGTACGAAATTCAGGCGACTGATCATGGCGATATTCTCTCACGACCGCATGGTTCGCTGGTTGAACCGGGGCCGAATCCGACAAGCGTGTGACCTATAATGACTTGCTGAATTCCTTTCGTGTCAATCCCTACCAGAGAAGACTCCGTCATGAGCGAATTTCGAACCGAACGCGACAGCATGGGCGAACTCGAAGTGCCCGCCGATGCCCTCTGGGGCGCGCAGACCCAGCGCGCCGTGAACAATTTCCCGATCAGTGGCCAGCCGATGCCGCCGGCCTTCATTCGTGCGCTGGGCCTGATCAAGGCCGCCTGTGCCCGTGCCAACTGCGACCTGAAACTGCTTGAGGAGCCGTTGGCAAAGGCCATTGCCGAAGCCGCCGGAAAAGTCGCCGACAACCGGGCCGACGAGCATTTTCCGGTCGACGTGTACCAGACCGGATCGGGTACCAGTTCCAACATGAACAGCAACGAGGTCATTGCCCGCCTGGCCGACCCCGATGGCGAACTCGGGATTCATCCCAACGATCACGTCAACATGAGCCAGAGTTCCAACGACGTGATTCCCACCGCCATCCAGGTCAGCGCCTGCCTGAAAGCCTCCGAACACTTGCTGCCGGCGCTCAAGCATCTTTACTCCGTGCTGGAAAAGCGCGCTGCCGAACTCGGGGAAGTGGCCAAGACCGGCCGTACTCACCTGATGGATGCCATGCCCGTCACGCTGGGGCAGGAGTTGCACGCCTGGGCCGCCCAGATCCACAGTGCCTATCGTCGTATCGAGGACAGCCTGGACCGGATCCGGCGTCTCCCGCAGGGCGGCACTGCCGTGGGTACCGGGATCAACGCCCATGCCGAGTTCGGTGAACGCGTGGCCGAACACCTGGCATCGGCCACCGGCTTCGAATTTCTGTCGGCCGACAACAAGTTCGAAGGGATTGCCAGCCAGGATGCCGCGGTCGAGATGTCCGGTCAGCTCAAGGGGCTGGCCGTAGCCATGATGAAGATCGCCAACGATCTGCGGTGGATGAACTCCGGACCGCTGGCCGGGCTGGGCGAGATCGAGCTCGAGGCCCTGCAGCCGGGCAGTTCCATCATGCCGGGCAAGGTCAACCCGGTCATTCCCGAGGCGGTCTGCATGGTCGCCGCACGCGTGATCGGCAACGACGGCACGATCACGGTGGCCGGGCAGTCCGGCAACTTCCAGCTCAACGTCATGCTGCCGGTGGTCGGAGCGACCTTGCTGGAGAGTCTCCACATTCTCGGCAATGCCGCCAACCTGCTGGCCGATCGGGCCATTGCCACCTTCACCGTGCGCGAAGACCGCCTGGGCGAGGCCTTGTCGAAGAATCCGATCCTGGTCACGGCGCTCAACCGTGTCATCGGTTACGAAAAGGGCGCAGCGGCGGCCAAGCAGGCCTATGCCGAAGGGCGTCCGATCATCGATGTGGCCGCGGAGCTGACCGACCTGTCGCGCGAGGAGCTCGAGCAACTGCTCGACCCCTTGAAGCTCACCGAAGGCGGTCTGTGACTTGCGATCACCGTATATCACTGCAGCCGGTCATCGCCGGCTGCAGGACGAACTCAAGCAACGCTGGAAGCTGCGCCGGGAGGTAACCGTGGCGCTGGCGGCGGCCGCCGCCGAGGGTGATCGCTCGGAGAATGCCGAGTACATCTATCGCAAGAAGCAGTTGCGCGAGATCGACCGGCGCATCCGCTACCTGCAAAAACGCCTCGACGAAGTCCAGCCGGTAGCGCCCCGCACGGACAACCCCGGCAAGGTCTTTTTTGGCGCGACCGTCACGCTGGAGGAAGAAGACGGCAGCGAGGTGGCCTACCGTATCGTCGGCGCCGACGAAACCGACGCCGACCGCGGCTGGATCTCGGTGGATTCCCCGGTAGCCAGGGCGCTGCTGGGCAAGGCGATCGATGAGGAGGCCGAGGTGCGTACGCCTTCGGGGGAGCGCGTGCTGACGGTGATTGCCGTGGAGTATGGGGACGGGTAGAGGAGGAGAGGGAGAGAGGGGTAGAGGGTAAAGGGAAGGTGTGCCAGAATCCCTCGCTTTTCCCTCTTCCCTCTCTTCCTCTACCCCTCTACCCCTCTACCCCTCCACATCTCAAGCCTCTTGAAATTCTCCAGCACGTCCCTATCTCTTTGACCGAGGTCGCCGGAAACGGGGCCTCGACTCAACGCCCGGCCTCGACGCAGGCGGGCACATCCTGAAACACGACCGATTGCTTCATAGGAGGATACGGTTATGAACACGTTTGATCTCTCTCCCCTGTATCGGACGGCGATTGGCTTTGATCGCCTGGCTGACATGCTGACCAACGCCTCGCGCGTCGACAGC
>SLIA01000291.1 GCA_007135935.1 Wenzhouxiangella sp. | reverse complement strand
TCGTTTGTTCGTTTGTTCGTTTGTTCGTTTAATTCGTTGCGGGAGGGCATGTCTGCGACTTGACAGACCGGCACCCAAGAAGTCTCATCTAACGAACCAACGAACCAACGAACCAACGAACCAACGAACCAACGAAACTCATGGACTCAAAACAAAGCATCGTCGAGAACTGGCTGCCGCGCTATACCGGCACCGAACTGGATGGCTTCGGCCAGTATGTTCTCCTGACCAATTTCGACAATTACGTCGAAAAATTCGCCGCGGTGATGGGTGCCGAGGTGCGTGGCCGCGACAAGGCGATGCGCAATGCCACGGCCGATGGCATTTCCATGATCAATTTCGGTATGGGCAGCGCCAACGCGGCCACCATCATGGATTTGCTGAGCGCGGTTGGGCCGAAGGCCGTGCTGTTCCTCGGCAAGTGCGGCGGCCTGAAAAAGAAAAATCAGCTCGGTGACCTGATCCTGCCGATCGCGGCGATCCGCGGCGAAGGGACATCCGGCGACTATTTCCCGCCCGAAGTGCCGTCCCTGCCGGCTTTCACCCTGCAGCGCGCCGTCTCCTCGACCATCCGCGATCACGATCTGGATTACTGGACCGGCACGGTCTACACCACCAACCGCCGTGTCTGGGAGCATGACAAGGCCTTCAAGAAGTACCTGCGCCGCACCCGCAGCATGGCCATCGACATGGAAACGGCGACGATCTTCATCACCGCCTTTGCCAATTCCATCCCCGCCGGTGCCCTGCTGCTGGTTTCCGACCAGCCCATGGTGCCCGACGGCGTCAAGACCGACGCCTCCGACCGCCTGGTCACCGAACACTACGTCGACGCCCAGATCGCCATCGGCATCGATTCGCTCAAGGAAATCCGCAACCAGGGGAGGTCGGTCAAGCACCTTCGATTTGATTGAGGCATCCATGACTTCCGCCCTACGCAGCTTCACGCCGAATCTGGCATGATGCGCCGTTTTGGGCAAATTCGACGGAAGTGACTCATGAAGCATGCATGGAATCTGGCAGTGGCTGCCGGTCTGGTGGTCTCGGGGGCGGTGATGGCTGGCGATGATCCGTTTCTCTGGCTCGAGGAGGTCGAGGGTGAGCAGGCGCTGGAGTGGGCCGAGGGGCAGAACGAGCGCTCGCTCGACTATCTCAAGTCGCATGACCTGTTCGACCCGATCCACGACCGCGTCCTGGAAATCCTGACCTCGGACGACCGCATTGCCTATCCGTCGTTGATGGGCGGGGAGGTCTACAACTTCTGGCGCGATGCCAACCATGTGCGCGGCATCTGGCGCAAGACCTCGCGCGAGAGTTACCGCAGCGATGCACCGGACTGGGACGTGCTCATCGATGTGGACCAACTGGCCGGGGCCGAGGACGAGAACTGGGTCTGGGCCGGAGCCAATTGCCGCTATCCGGATTACGATCGCTGCATCGTCGGCCTGTCGATTGGCGGTGCCGATGCTGCCGTGCAACGTGAGTTCGACCTGGAGACCCGCGAGTTCATCGAGGACGGCTACGTGCTGCCCGAGTCAAAGAGCCGCATTGCCTGGCGCGACCGCGACAGCGTCTTCCTCGGCCGGGCCCTGAGTGACGAGGAAATGACCGATTCCGGCTACCCGCGCACCGTGCGAATCTGGGAACGCGGTACGCCCGCCGAAGACGCGGAGCTGGTCTTCGAGGGCGAGCGCTCGGATGTGGCCGTCACCGGCATGCGCATCTGGGACGGCGACGATTACTACGATCTGATCGTGCGCTCCCCCGGGTTCTTCACCCGCCACTACTACCACTACCACGATGGCGAGGTCAGCCGCATCAACGTGCCAGATGATGCCAGCATCGTCGGCCTGATCGACGGGCAACTGCTGGTCGATCTCAAGTCCGACTGGACGGTGGGCGAGACGACCTTCAACCAGGGCACGCTGGTTGCCGGCCCGATGGCCGGTTTCGAAACCGACAAGCCCGAGCTGACTGTCTTGTACGAGCCGGGCGAGCGTTCATCGATTGCCGGCGTTTCGACCACCGAGAACTCCGTGCTGGTCAATATCCTCGATAACGTCGTCAGCCGCATGGAGCGTTTTACCCATGACGAGGACGGCTGGCATTCGGAGTCGCTGTCGGTGCCGGAAATGGGCGCGGTCGGCGTGGTCAGCACCGACGACCGTTCCGATCGCTTCTTCTACAACTTCACCGGTTTCCTGACACCCTCGACCCTGTTCGAAGCCGATGCCGCCACTGACGCGCATGAAGAGGTGCGCTCCGAGCCCGAGTGGTTCGACAGCGAGGGCATGCACGTCGAACAGTACGAGGCCGAGTCCGCCGACGGCGAAATGATCCCGTATTTCGTCGTCAAGCCGAAAGGCTTCGAGGCCAATGGCGCCAATCCCACCCTGCTGTCGGCCTATGGCGGCTTCGAGGTCTCGCGCACGCCGTTCTACTCGGGCGTGATCGGAACGAGCTGGCTCGAGCGCGACGGCGTCTACGTGCTGGCCAATGTTCGCGGTGGCGGCGAGTTCGGCCCGCGCTGGCACCAGGCGGCGCTGCAGGAGAACCGCCAGCGTGCTTTCGACGATCTGATCGCGGTGGCCGAGGATCTCATCGAGCGTGATGTCACCTCGCCGGACCACCTTGGCATTCAGGGCGGGTCCAATGGCGGCCTGCTGGTCGGCGCGGTAATGGTGCAGCGTCCGGACCTGCTCAATGCCGTGGTTTGCCAGGTGCCGCTGCTGGACATGAAGCGTTATCACAAGCTGCTGGCCGGTGCGAGCTGGATGGCCGAGTACGGCGACCCGGACGACCCGGACCAGTGGGCCTACATCAAGGAGTACTCACCGTATCAGAACGTCTCGGCCGACGCCGATTATCCCAAGGCGTTCTTCACCACCTCCACGCGCGACGATCGCGTGCACCCGGGCCATGCCCGCAAGATGGTGGCGAAGATGCTCGACCAGGGCCACGACGTGCTCTACTACGAGAACATCGAGGGCGGCCACGGCGGCGCGGCGAATCTCGAGCAAAGGGCTTACATCTCGGCGCTGATGTACAGCTATCTCCACGACCGCCTCGCGGGTGGCAAGTCAGCCGAGTAGTCCGATACCCGGCCGAAGCTTTCACCATGGAGGCACAGAGTACACAGAGGAAAATCAGTAAGTTGAAAAACTCTGTGATCTCTGTGTCTCCGTGGTGCATTCTGCTGCCTGCTTGCAATGGCGTTGCCGCGGCCCAAGGTCAGGAACTTCGGGGAGGGAAAACCGGTCGAATCGCCCGACGGAAATAAAAACGGACCAATTCACTCCCGTATGGCGGGATTGCACTCCAGCTGATATACTGTCGGATGGATTTGAAGGAGGAACGAATGGGCAAGGATCTCGTACCAAGTCATCTGCTCGCGCCGGCCGGCACCGGGTCGCTGGACTCCTATATCCAGGAGGTCAACCGCATTCCGGTACTGAGCCTGGAAGAGGAGCAGAGCCTGGCGCGTCGCTACCGTGACGAGGAAGATCTCGACGCGGCACGCATGCTGGTCATGTCGCATCTTCGTTTCGTCGTGCACGTCGCCCGTGGCTACTCGGGCTATGGCCTGCAACTGGGCGATCTGGTCCAGGAAGGCAATATCGGCCTGATGAAGGCGGTCAAGCGCTTCGACCCCGACCAGGGCGTGCGCCTGGTTTCCTTTGCCGTGCACTGGATCCGCGCCGAAATCCACGAGTTCATCCTGCGCAACTGGCGCATCGTCAAGGTGGCCACCACCAAGGCCCAGCGCAAGCTGTTCTTCAACCTGCGCAAGCAGAAAAAGCGCCTGGGCTGGCTCAATCAGTCCGAAGTCAATGCCGTGGCCGAAGACCTGGGGGTCAAGCCCGAGGTGGTCATGGAAATGGAATCGCGCCTGTCGGGCCAGGATATCGGCTTCGACATGCCCACCGACGACGACGAATCGACCTACGTCGCTCCGGCGGCCTATCTCGAGGGCCTGTCGGCCTCTCCCGACGAGGCCGCCGAGGCCCAGGACTGGGAGCAGCATCACCACAACCTGCTGTTCGACGGCATCGAGAACCTGGACGACCGCTCGCGCGACATCATTCAGAGCCGCTGGCTGCTCGAGCCCAAGGTCACTTTGCAGGAGCTCGCCGACAAGTACGGCGTTTCCGCCGAACGCATTCGCCAGCTCGAGGCTGCGGCCCTGAAAAAGCTAAAGGCGCGTTTCGAGGCCTGACGGCGCAAGAGCAAGGAACGAAAAAGGGAGCGGGTTCGCTCCCTTTTTTCGTTAAGGTTTCAGGTTTCGGGGGGCGGGGGACCGGGCGCACCGACCAAACGACAAAACGACCAAACGACAAAACGACAAAACGACAACCAACCCCCGCCTCACCTTTCCTGCGCGCCTGGGCTCCACCGAGTCAGTAGAGGTAGCCCTTGCCGTGTGGCCGAACCGGTTCGGGCAGTTCCGTTGCTCCAAGCAACTCGCGCAGGTCGATCTCGATGGTGCGGGCGATGTAGTCCATGGGCACGTCGTTGACCGCGTTCTCGAACGGGTTTTCGATGTGGCGGCCGACATATTCCAGCATGATGTAGGCATAGCCGATGACGATTGCGAACGGAATCGCCCAGTAACCCATGTGACCGGCCAGGCTCAATGGCAGCACGAACAGGAAGACCACCAGGGTGTAGTAGACAAACCAGGTGTATTGCATCGGAAAAGGGGTTTTCTTGAGCCGCTCGCAACTGCTCAGTGATTCGTTGAAGCCCTGGATCAGCTCGGTGAAGCGCACGTGACGGTAGGCATCGAGGTGGCCTTCGTCGGCCAGTTGCCGCAATGTCGCCCCCTGGGTCTCGAGCAGGGCCAGGGGCGGGGTCTGGCGTTTGGCGGCTGCGGCGCGTTCGGCATCTGACAGCAGTCCGGCGAGCTCGTCGCCGGGCTGAAGCTTGCGCAGGAAACGATTGAGCCACCAGGCAAAGGCGATCTGACGGTGGACCAGTGCTTCACGCGTTGCTGCGGTGGCTTCGCCGCCGCCGATCAGGCTTTTGACCAGCAGGGCGAAACTGCGCGAGTCGTACTTGAGTTTCGACCAGACGCCATGACCTTCCCACCAGCGCCCATAGGCCGAGTTGTTGCGAAAGCCGATCAGAAAGGCCAGGGCCGTGCCCAGAAATCCGGCGGCATAGGACAGCGCTTGCAGCAGCTCTCTGGGAACCTGCTCCATGATCAGGCAGGCCAGCGCCGTGAAAGCGACCAGCAACAATAGCCGGGGCCAGGTGAACCACAGCAGCTTGGCCAGCGAGATTCTGCGAGTGACGATCATTCCTCAATCCTCCTGAAGGGCCGCGAAGCGTTCGGCCAGAAAATCGATCAATCCGCGCACCGCCGGCAGCAGGCCGCGACGCGAGGGAAACACCGCGTGAATGATCTCACGCGGCGGCGCCCATCCTTCGAGCACTCGCACCAGCCGCCCCTGCGCGAGTTCCTCGCTCATCATCATGGTGGGCAACTGGACGACGCCGATGCCGGCCACGGCGGCAATCCGCAGGCTGTTCATGCTGCGCGTGACCAGGCGCGGGTGGTGGTTGATCCGCACCTCCGTTCCGTCAGGGCCCAGCAGGTGCCACTGGTGGCGGTGCTGGGCCCTGCCCAGGGCCAGGCTGGGTAGTTCGGCCAGGTCGGAGGGGATGGCCGGCCGGCCGTGGATATTCAGAAAATCCGGGCTGGCCACCAGGCATTGGGCGCGGTCGGCCAAAGTGCGCAATACCAGGTCGCTGTCTTCCAGTGGCGGCGGGCGCACGCGAATGGCGATGTCGAAGCCTTCCTCGATCACGTCCACCCGACGGTTGGTCGCGTCCAGATGCACTTCGACCTGGGGGTGGCGCTGCTGGTATTCGGCCAGCATGGCGGCCACGCGGGCATCGAGCAGCGCGACCGGGCAACTGATGCGCACCGTGCCGCAGGGTTCGGAGCGCAGGCTGTCGATGGCTTCCTGGGCGGCGTCGGCCTGGACGAGCATGGCCTTGCAGTGCTGGTAGTAGATGCGTCCGATCTCGGTGACGCTGACATGCCGGGTTGACCGATTGAGAAGCCGCACCTCCAGGCGCTCCTCCAGGGCGGCAATGCGCCGGCTGAGCTTGGACTTGGGCTCGCCCAGGGCGCGGCCGGCCGGGGCGAAGCCGCCGTGTTCGACCACCTGGGCGAAGTAGTAGAGATCGTTGAGGTCCTGCACTGGAATGCCGTTCTGAATATGGAACGGTGAGTATAAATTCTGCCTACTACCGGTGCCAGCGTTCCGGGTTCAGAATGTCCTCCAACCTGAACAACCTGTTCGAAAGGAGGACGACATGAAAAGCATTTCCGGCATCTACAGCGCCCCGCCGCGTCACTGGGTGGGTGATGGTTTCCCCGTCCGGTCGATGTTTTCGTACAACAGCCACGGCCGGCATGTCAGCCCGTTTTTGCTGCTCGACCACGCCGGTCCGATGGACTTCGAGCCGGCCGAGCGGCCGCGCGGCGTGGGCGAGCACCCGCATCGCGGCTTCGAGACGGTGACGATCGTGTATGAAGGCGAGGTCGAGCACAAGGACTCCACCGGCGCCGGCGGCAGGATCGGGCCGGGTGATGTGCAGTGGATGACCGCCGGCAGCGGCATTCTGCACGAGGAGTTTCACTCGCACGAGTTCACCCGCACAGGCGGCACGCTCGAGATGGTGCAGCTGTGGGTCAACCTGCCGGCCGAGCACAAGATGACCGACCCGTCGTACCAGACGCTGCTCGATGCCGATATTCCGGCGGTCGATCTACCCGATGGCGCCGGACAGGTGCGGGTCATCGCCGGCGAGCTTGACGGCCACCGCGGCCCGGCGCGCACCTTCACGCCAATGCACGTGTGGGATCTGCGGCTGAACCGTGACGGCGCCGCCCGGCTCGATCTGCCCGCGGGCTGGAACGGCCTGCTGGTGGTGCTTCGGGGCACGGTGCAAATCAACGATGCCGAGATTGCCCGCGAAGGCGAGCTCGTGGCGCTCGGTGCCGAGCGCGAAGGCGTGGTCGTGGAGTCCAACAACGACGCGACCGTGCTGGTGCTCTCGGGTCAGCCCATCGACGAGCCCATCGTCGGTCACGGCCCCTTCGTGATGAACACCGAAGAGGAGATCCGGCAGGCCCTGCACGACTTTTCCACCGGGCAGTTTGGCGCTATTCCCGCCTGAATCCAGTCAGCTCGCAACCGGTTGGTTGCGGGCACCTATTCGTCCCGCGACGGGACAGAACCCAAACCACACAGGAGAAAACATCATGAGCCAACCTTTTACCTACAATCGAATCGACCGGGACAATGCCGCCATGCTGCTGGTCGACCATCAGACCGGTCTGCTTTCACTGGTGCGTGACATCGACCCGGACAAGTTCAAGAACAATGTCCTGGCGCTGGCCGACCTGGCAAAGTATTTCGGTTTGCCGACGATTCTCACCACCAGTTTCGAGGACGGGCCCAACGGTCCGCTGCTGCCGGAGCTGAAAGAGACTTTTCCCGATGCGCCCTACATCGCCCGTCCCGGACAGATCAACGCCTGGGACAACGATGATTTCGTCGAGGCGGTCAGGGCCACCGGCAAGAAGCAGTTGATCATCGCCGGTGTGGTTACCGAGGTATGCGTCGCGTTTCCGACACTTTCGGCCCTGGAGGAGGAGTTCGAAGTGTTCGTGGTCACGGATGCCTCCGGCACTTTCAACGAGCTGACCCGTCACTCGGCCTGGGACCGGATGTCGGCGGCCGGGGCGCAGTTGATGACCTGGTTTGGCGTTGCCTGCGAACTGCACCGCGACTGGCGTCGGGATGTAGAGGGCCTGGGCGCCCTGTTTTCCAATCACATCCCCGATTACCGCAACCTGATGACCAGCTATTTCGCCAAGGCACAGTAGGTTGCCACTCGATCCATGGCGGCCCGGTTGCCGCCATGGATCGCCGCATACACCGGCCAAACGCCGTCTGATTCGCTTGGCCCGACCAGGAACCCGGCCGCTGCAGTTGCCTGCAGCGGCCAGTCGTTCCGGGTCAGCGGTTCGCCGATCGCGACAGGGCTTCGAAGCGATCCCGGAACAGCAGGTCGGTTTCGTCCACCCGCACGGTAACCAGCGCCGCGTTGGAGTCCACGCCGTCGACGGTGACCCGGTAGGTGAACCGCTCGAAACCGATGAAGCCGGGGTTCGGCGTGTAAATGATGAAGCGGTCATCCACCACGGCCGTGCCGGTCAGGGGCTCGTCGACGATGGTGATGACTGCGCCTTCCGGAATCGGCCCGCCTTCCAGCGTGTCATTGGCCAGAACGTCGATTGTCACGGGATTGTTGAGGAAGGTCACGGCATTGTCGTTGTTGGCGATGGGGGTGCCGGGAACGGGGAGCGGGTTGACCGTCACCTTGACGGTGGCGACATTCGACTCCTCGTTGTCGATCGTGATCGTGTAGGTAAAGGTGTCGTCGCCGCTGAAGCCGGGATCCGGCGTGTACTCGACCTGGTTGTCGCCGGTGACGGTCGCCGTGCCGTTGGCGGGTTGCGACTGCAGGTTGATGGTGGTCACTTCGGGATCGACCGGCGCGCCGTCGAGCAGGTCGTTGGCCAGCACATCGACGGTTACCGGTTCGTTGACCATGGTGACGGCCAGGTCGTTCAAGGCCACCGGAACCCCGGTTTCGGGCATGTAACTGGCCAGCGGCGGTGGATCGTTCTCCAGCCAGGGCGGGTCGAGCTCGGAACCGGGCAGGGTGTCACCCTCGATGGAATTGAGCGTCAGCCGCAGGGTGATCTGATCGTAGCGCGGCTGACGGGTCGGATCGAGCGGATCACCTGCCTCCAGAATGCCATCACCGATATAGAGGTAGGTATCGACATTGAGACCGCTGAAGTCGTCGCTTTCCAGATCTTCGTAGCGTTCGTCGGGACCGCCCGGGATGTCCAGTCCCAGCAGCAGGGCAGCCCATTGCTCCAGTTCCGACAGCGGCACTTCGCCGAACGGGTCGATGTCCAGGTCGGGGTTGCCGTCGTAGCCATAGCGCCAGGTGTTGCCATCCCACCAGGCCATGAAGGCGTCGGATTCGCTTTCCGGGTCGCCATCATCGTGACGTGCGATCACCCACGGTGCCAGCGACTCCGGCACCCAGTAGCCAAAATGGTGGCCACTGAGGTCGCTGTCGGCAGCCTGGTTGCCGGCCATGTCGAAGTAGTTCGGGGTGATCGCGCCGACACGGATGCCGACGGGGTCGAACAGCAGCCCGGTGTCGATGTACTGGCTCTTCTCCCCTGCTTCGACGTCCTGGGGCGGGATCAGCCCGGCCGAGGCATGGTCGAAAAAGCCGGGATCGAAGCGCGGCCGCTCACCGTCGTCGAACAGCTTGGGCGAGAAGGTCGCAAACTCGTCCGGGCTCCAGGCCGAGCGTGGCGGTGCACCGGTGCTGCCCTCGAAGAAAGGGCGTGGTACTTCGGTGCGCATCTCGAAGGCGACGCCGTCAGCCTCGAATTCCAGAGGCTCGAACTCTTCACCCACGCCCGTGCCCACCTCCATGCGGAAGCTCACGATGCGCTCGTCGGTCTGGTTGATGACCTTCTCGATCACCCGGTAGATGCGGCCGATTCCGAACTCGTCGCGGAAGTTCAGCAGGGCCGAGCCGCCATCGTCTTCAGGATCCTTGACGCCCTTGTAGCGCTTGATGGCCATGCCCGTGTCGAAGACCAGGTCAATCGGGACATCGGCCTCGGTGACCTCGAGAAAGAAGCGCTTGGAGCTGCCCGGATCGTCACTGCAGGTCTTGGGGATGACGGTGCCGGGGAAATCGTCCGACTCGCGCTCGCCCGAGGCCATGATGCAGTTCTGAACCGGAAAGGCCAGGTCGCCGGTCACGACCTGCAGTCCGGGCGCCCGCCCGCTCCCATCGTCCAGCGCCCAGGTGATGAAGGCGACGCTGCCTTCGCCGGTGCCGTCCACGTCGGCATCGCGCGTTTCCTGGTCGGGATAAATGTAGGTCAGGGCTTCCGGGCCATTCTCGGCGCGTTGCGAGTGGTGCGTGGTGCGGGCCAGGGGATCGTCGATCGTGCGGATGTTGACGTCGTTCCAGTCGGTGAGCTGGGGTACCGGCCAGTCGACAAACGTGGTCGGTGTCGGTTCCTGGGCGACGCCGACCGAGGTGAGCAGGACCATCGAGAACAGGCACAGCCTGAAGCGGGAGCGGCGGGTATTGGTGAGCATATGGACCTCTCTTGGCAAGCGGCAAAGTCTCGACTTGCCGGGGTCGGACGCACGACAGTCCCCGTGTCCCGCCCGCAGGCAAGTCATATCCCTGTATAACTGTGCCGGCCCGCTGAAGTCATGATCTGGATCAACGGATTGCCAATCGTGCTCGGTGGCCCGAGCGCTTGATCAAGCCGTGACCGATTCGGTCGGCAGCTTCCCGAGCCTTTCCGGGAAAGGATCCGCTGGAGGCGTGTGGGTCATTGGGTCAGGGTTGGGCGGCAGTGGAATGCCGACCCTGGTGAAGTGCCGGCCGGATACGGCGAGTTGCGGATTCCGGCGGTTCGGCGCTGCGCGATCGGCCCGGCATGCCGGATGGTTAGCGAAGTAGCGCGTCGGTGGTCTGCGACAGCACCCGCGCCAGCCAGGGTTGCTTGCCGGTCCAGCGCAGGTGGAACAGGTCGGCCTGTTCGCTGGCTTTCAGCAGGTAGTCGTCGCTGGTGATCAGTTCGTCGGCCAGCTTGTGGTCGATGGCGCGGGTTCCGAGCCAGTATTCACCCGTGGCGATCTCGTCCAGGTCGACCTGCGGGCGGTGAGTGCCGACGAATTCCTTGAACAGCGCGTGCACGTCCTCGATTTCTTCCTGGAACTTGCTTCGGCCTTCCTCGGTGTTCTCGCCGAAAAGCGTGACGGTACGCTTGTGTTCCCCGGCCATGAACTGCTCGTATTCGATGTCGCGTTCCTTGAGCCAGCGGTTGAAGTTGGGCAGCTGGGCGATTACTCCGATGGAGCCGAGGATGGCAAACGGCGCGGCGATGATGCGGTCGGCCACGCAGGCCATCATGTAGCCGCCGCTGGCGGCGATCTTGTCGACCGATACGGTCAGCCGGATATTGCGATCGCGAATTCGCATCAGCTGGGCGGCGGCCAGCCCGTAGGCATGAACCTGGCCACCGGCGGATTCGAGCCTGACCAGTACCTCGTCGTCCTCGCTTGCCGTGGTCAGCAGCGCGGTGATTTCCTCTCGTAGACCGGTCAGTGCCGAGGCGCGGATATCGCCGTGAAAATCGAGCACCCACAGGCGCGCCCGCTTGTCAGCGGCCTGCTGCTTGCGACGTGCCTTCTCGGCCTTGTGCTCGGCCTTGAACTCCTTGCGCGGCAACAGGCTGGCCTTGATGGTCATGGCCGCTTTCCTGTAGTCGTCGTTGAGCTTGCGGACTTCCAGGCTGCCGGGCGATGGCGCATTGCCCTGGCCGCGTTGCATGCGCCCGGCAATGGCGGCGACCACGAAAAGCACCGCCAGCAGCAGGGTGATGAGTTTGGCCAGGAAAATGCCGTACTCGGCGAGGTATTCCATCGGCGCTATTTCCTTGAGGTCAGTGGGAGCACCAGTTTACCGGCAGTCGCCAGTCCGGGGATAATCGTTCTCTTGGCGCGGGCGTGCCTGTGGCATCATTGGAGGGTCCACGAAAGGGCACTTCCGAATTCCAAATCACTGATAGCTGCCGTGACCCGAAGCGCTGCCATGCCAATGACGTCCTGTGCCGTGATCGGCGTCGGCTACCTGGGAAAGTTCCACGCCCAGAAGTACGCCGAATTGCCCAATGCCGACCTGAGTGCGGTGGTCGATGTCGACGTCGAGGCCGCCCGATCCAGTGCCGCCGAGTGCGGCTGCCGGGCCCTGGGGGATTACCGGGAGCTGCTCGGCGAGGTCGAGGCGGTTTCCATTGCCGTGCCCACGGTCGATCACTTTGCCGTGGCGCGCGATTTCCTGTCTTCCGGCACCCACGTGCTGCTGGAAAAGCCGATCACCAGCACGCTTGACGAGGCGCGCGAACTCAACCGGATTGCGCGCGACAAGGGCCTGGTCTTCCAGATCGGTCACCTCGAGCGCTTCAACTCGGCCTTTCTTGACCTGGCCGACGTCGATCTGGATCCATTGTTCATCGAATGCCACCGGCTGGCGCCGTTCAAACCGCGGGCAACCGACGTCAACGTGGTGCTTGACCTGATGATCCACGACATCGACCTGATCCTGGGCATCGTCGGCAGCCCGGTGAAAACCCTGGCCGCCAGCGGCACGCCCGTGCTGTCGAAGGGCATCGACATTGCCAATGCGCGCCTGGAGTTCGACAACGGCTGTGTGGCCAATGTCACTTCCAGCCGGGTGAGCATGAAGTCCGAGCGCAAGATGCGCATGTTCCAGTCCGACGCCTATATTTCGATCGATTTCCAGAATTCCGGACTGGCCATACACCGCATCGGCGAGAAGGAAATGTTCCCGGGCGTGCCCGAGATCCTGCGCGAGGAGTCGACTTTCGAAAAGAACGATGCCCTCAAGGCCGAGATCGTTGCCTTCCTCGACGCCATCCAGAACGGCGCGCCGGTGGTCGTCAGCGGCGATGACGGTGAGCGCGCCCTGGAGACGGCGATACGCATTACCGACATGGTTTACGCCAACCATCCCGAATCAAGCCAATGAATCCGATTCCCATGGTCGACCTCGAGCTGCAGTACCGACAGCTCGAAAAAGAGATCAACCCGGCCATTGCCGATGTGCTTGCCGGCACCCGGTTTATCCTCGGACCCAACGTGTCCGAATTCGAGCGTGAAGCGGCCGACTACCTGGGCGTGAAGCATGCCCTGGGCTGCGCCTCGGGCACCGATGCCCTGCATCTGGCCCTGCGCGCGGCCGGCATCGGCCCCGGCGACGAGGTGATTACCTCGCCTTTCACCTTCATTGCCACGGCCGAGGCGATTGCCTACTGCGGTGCCACCCCGGTGTTTGTCGATATCGACCCGACGACGTTCAATATCGACCCGGAGGCGGTGCGTGCGGCCGTGACCGAACGCACCCGCGCGCTGCTGCCGGTGCACCTGTTCGGCCAGCCGGCCGACATGGACGCACTGCAACAAATCGCCGATGAGCATGAATTGCTGGTGATAGAAGATTGTGCGCAGTCCTTCGGTGCCGCAATCGGCGACAGGCAGACCGGTTCGATGGGGCTGGCCGGCTGTTTCAGCTTCTTCCCGAGCAAGAACCTGGGGTGCTACGGCGACGGCGGGCTGATTACCACCAGTGACAGCGCGCTCCACGAGACGCTGTGGACCTTGCGCAACCACGGCCGCAAGGCCGGCGAGTATTTCCACGAGATGATCGGCTACAACAGCCGACTCGACGAGATCCAGGCCGCCATCCTGCGCGTCAAGCTCGGTCATATCGATCAGTTCAACGAACAGCGCCGGCGCGTGGCCCGGGCGTATGGCCGCCTGCTCGCCGACACCGACCTGGTCATGCCGCACGAAGACGGCATCGGCCGCCATGTCTACCACCAGTTCACCATGCTCGTGCCCGACGGCCGACGCGATGAACTGATGCAGGCATTGAAGAACGAGCGCATCGCCTGTGCCGTCTACTACCCGACGCCGCTGCACCGCCAGCCGGCCTTTGCCGAGCTGGGCGTGCACGACGGTTTGCCGGTCAGCGAGCAGGTCAGCGAGCGCTGCCTGTCGCTGCCGATCTTCCCGGAAATGACCGACGAGCAGGTCGAGCGCGTCGCCGAGTGCCTTTTGAAGGCGTTATGAATAGGGTTCAGAGTTCAGGTTTCAGGGCGGGCAATACACTGGTTTTCCTGAAACCTGAAACCTGAAACCTGAAACCTGAAACCTGAAACCTGAAACCTGAAACCTGAAACCTGAAACCTGAAACCTGAAACCTGAAACCTGAAACCTGAAACCTGAAACCTGAAACC
>SLIA01000293.1 GCA_007135935.1 Wenzhouxiangella sp. | reverse complement strand
TTACTTAATTTCGACCTGAGTCCGGACGGAAAAAGCATGATAGTTGCCCAACAGGGGGTCGATAATACATCCGATAAACTTAATGTAATTTTAAACTGGTTTGAAGAAGTAAATCGCATTGCGGTAAGGTAAAATCTAAAATTAAGGTTTGATTTTATGATAGGTCAAACGATATCTCATTACAAGATACTCGAAAAGTTAGGAGAAGGTGGTATGGGAATAGTGTATAGGGCCCACGATACGAAATTCCAAAATCGCCCGCGAATGTTTTTTATGAGCGGATGCGATTTTGACCCCGAAAGCATTCGGGGCCCCATTTTTTGGCGGGACTCGAAATATCGGAGGTATAGATGATCGGTCAGACAATATCGCATTACCGGATTATAGAGAAACTCGGCGAAGGAGGCATGGGCGTCGTCTACAAAGCCCACGACACAAAACTCGACCGCACCGTCGCCCTCAAGTTCCTTCCGCAGCATCTTGCTGCTTCGGAAACAGATAAGCAGCGGTTTCTTCAGGAAGCAAAAACGGCGGCAACGTTGAGCCATCCAAATATTTGTACCATTCATCAGATCGATGAGTATGAAGACACTACGTTTATCGTAATGGAGTATGTAGAAGGGCAAACACTAAAAGACAAACAGAATATCCCCTTCAAACAGGCGCTTGAAATCGGTGTCCAAATTGCCGACGGACTGACTGCGGCGCACGAGAAGGGAATCGTACATCGCGATATCAAACCGGATAACATAATGATCCGCAAAGATGGACGCGTACAGATAATGGATTTTGGACTGGCGCTTCTAGGCGGAGTTTCTAGAATGACGAAAGAAGGAAGCACCGTCGGGACCGCAGGATATATGTCGCCCGAACAGGTACAGGGACAGGATGTCGATCACCGTTCGGATATTTTCTCTTTTGGTGTTCTATTATATGAGATGTTTACCGGTGAGCTTCCGTTCAAAGGAGTGCACGACACTGCGCTTGCCTATGAGATCGTGAACGTTGACCCGCAGCCGATGTCAACGGTCAAACCCGATATCGATCCTGCATTGGATTCTATAGTGCTTGAATGCTTAGCAAAGGAACCCTCCGAACGCTATCAATCGGCTGCGGAGATCGGGAAAGAGCTGCGCCGAGTTAAACGGGAATCGAGCAGACAGCGCGTGAGCCGGACGTTCACCGCACAAACCGGACTTCAACAATCGCAGGCAGTAATTCCTCAACCTTCAATTTCGATATTGAAAAGAGTATATCTTCCGTGGTTGCTTACCGGGGTGTTACTCATTGTATCGATGATTTTGTTGACTCGATTTTTTTCATCGCCTACGGATCAATTGTTCTCCATTCATTCCTCCGTTTTAATACCGGATGAAATTTATTTGCATTCCTTTGGTCAATATGCCGGTCCGGCGGTTCTTTCTCCCGATGGTCGCAACATTGTGTTTACCGGAGTACTTTCAACTGGAGTTTCTCAGCTCTATGTTCGTTCGCTCGGCTCTTCGGATTTGCGACCGCTTGAAGGAACACAGGGAGCGCATTATCCATTCTGGTCTCCGGACAGCCGGTATATTGCTTTTTTTGCCGATAACAAATTGAAAAGAGTAAGTGTCGCCGGTGGCTCGGTGATTTCGATTTGTGATGCAGTGGAGGGTAGAGGTGGGAGCTGGGGGACGGACGGAACGATTATCTTTACTCCATCTGTTTGGACTCCGTTGTATCGTGTTTCTGCAACAGAAGGAATTCCTGAGCAGATTACTGCACTTGATGCTGCCAGAAATGAATCAACTCATCGATGGCCCTATTTCCTTCCGGATGGAAAGCATTTTCTCTATTTTTCCCGGACTGCAACCACCGCTACTCAAGCAGAAGGTCACGCTGTGTATGTAGCTTCTCTCGATGGGCGTGTTAATAAACTGCTTTTGCATACTAATTCTAATGCAATGTACGCATCGGGTTATTTAGTGTTCACCCGCGGTTCGTCATTGATGGCGCAACAATTCGATCTGAAATCGCTTGAACTAAAAGGAGAGCCGGTGAAGATTGTCGATAAAGTTGTCGACGATCCCGGATTTAATCTGGCAGTATTTTCCGCCTCACAAACGGGTATGTTGGTTTATCAATCCGGTGAGGTACAATCCGGTGCACCGTTATTATTGATGGATCGTGCAGGTAATATAATCGACCGACTCGGAGATGTGTTAGAACATTTTCGCCCCCGATTCTCACCGGATGGAAGAAAAATATCGACCAGTTTATTCGATTTGAGATCGTTTCGGTTAAACCTCTGGCATTACGATATACGTACGGGGGGAAGAAATAGAGTTACGTCGGGTTCGGGCGAGGATTGGCAAATATGGTCACCCGATGAGAATAGTATAATTTATGTTTCTTTAAGGAATGAACACTGGAACATATATCGTCAAAACTTGATTCGTCCGGGCGAAGAAGAGCTCCTGCTTTTAACAAGCGACAGACCGGCTGTTTATGATTGGTCTTCAGATGGTAAATTTTTTATTTACGGAAGAATAGATTCTCTCAGGATGGATATGAATTTATGGATATATCCTCTTACCGGCGAAAAAGAACCATATCTTTTTCTCAATACCGAGTTTCAGGAAATTAATGCGAGAATCTCACCGGATAACAAATGGATTGCCTATACGTCCGATCAAAGTGGAGAAAACGAAGTATATCTCAGACCACTTAATGGCGACGGAACTCAAAGCAGAAAGGTATCAACTGCCGGCGGTATCCTGCCGGCATGGGGGAGAAATATAAATGAGTTATTCTTCATCGATGCATATAATAATATGACTATCGCATCGCTTCAATTTAGAAATAATGAAGTGGAAGTGATAAGTCTCCGTTCATTGTTTTTAGTGCCGCCATTTCTTGAAAATTACGATGTTTCTCCCGATGGGAACATGATAGTAATAAGTCGAAGGCTTGAGCTGCAGGATTTACCGCCGCTGTCGTTAATAACTAACTGGGAAGCCGGGTTTCGATGACCTGGAATTTATCAAACTATTAGAAGAAAAATAAATGATCGGAAAAACAATTTTCCAATATGAGGTAATAGAAAAGCTCGGAGAAGGTGGAATGTCCCAAAATCACCCACGAACCCGACAGAGTCGGGAGAGTAGTTGTGATTTTGCGGATCCCGCTGTTTTCACGTTTTTTGTGTCCCGATTCTGTTTATCGGGATGGCGGGACTCGAAATATCGGAGGTATAGATGATCGGTCAGACAAAATCGCATTACCGGATTATAGAGAAATTGGGTGAAGGAGGAATGGGGGTAGTCTATAAAGCACACGATAATAAATTAGACCGAACCGTCGCGTTAAAGTTTCTCCCTCCACATCTCACAAAATCCGATGAAGATAAGCAGCGCTTCATCCGCGAAGCCAAAGCCGCCGCCGCGCTGAATCATCCGCACATCTGTACTATTCACAGTGTCGATGAGTACGACGGCACGCAGTTTATTGTAATGGAATATGTTGATGGAGAGACCCTTCGTCAGAGGTCAGAGATCAGACGTCAGAAGTCAGCATCACAAGAACCTGGAACATGGAACCTGGAACTTGGAACCGTATTAGATTACGCCATCCAAATCACCGAAGCCCTCCAACAAGCACACAAAAAAGACGTCGTACACAGGGACATCAAACCTGAAAACATTATGGTTACCGAAGATAACCGCATCAAAGTGATGGACTTCGGTCTTGCAAAGCTGAAAGGCGTTGAGAACCTCACAAAATC
>SLIA01000108.1 GCA_007135935.1 Wenzhouxiangella sp. | reverse complement strand
GAGAAGCCGTCGGTGCGCCGGTCGATGAACTCGCCCATGTCGAGCACCTCGACGAGCTGGTCGATGCGTGAACGGGTGGTTTGCCGGTCCAGGCCCTGCAGGTCGCCGTAGTAGCGGATGTTCTCACGCGCGGTGAGCCGATCGTATAGACCGCGCGAGTCGGGCACCACGCCCAAAGCACTCTTGACCTTGAGCGGCTCGGACTCGGGGTCGATGCCGTCGATCCGCATGCTGCCGGCATCGGGCCTGAGCAGCGTGTAGAGCATTCTCAGCGTGGTGGTCTTGCCCGCGCCGTTGGGACCGAGCAGGCCGGTGATCTGCCCGTCGCGGGCGGTGAAACTGACGTTGTCGACCGCCACGACCTTGCCCTTGTTGAAGGTCTTTCTCAATCCATTGGCTTCGATCATGGCGCGGGTCCCAGCAGGTCGAGAAAGAAGGGTTCGGGGCCGATGGCGTCCATGCAGCCGGTGTCGAGGTCTTTGATGTCGGCCGAGCGAATGAAACGCGTGGCGATGCGGCTGATGCAGGGGTTGGTCAGCACGATGTGACCGCGCCCGGTGGCGGTCAGGTGACGCGCGTTGGAGAACTGGGCCAGTGCTTCGTCGCCGTATTCCGGCGGCGTGACCGGGTCGAGCTCCCCGGACAGGATCAGCATGGGCACATCGGCATCGAACGGCTGGTGGAAATCCTCCGGCACTTCGCCGGCCGGCCACCAGCTGCAGATCTCGCGATAGAGTTCGGTCATGCTCTCGCCAAGCAGCGTGGCGGACTGGTCGATGTCCTGCGGCCAGTCCGGCCAGTCCTCGCTGCAGCCGACCGCGAAATTGAGGCCGACGGCAATCAGGTCCATCATCTGGTCGGTCACGATCAGCGCCTGGCTGGCGAGTCGTTCCGGATTGCCCGTTTCGGCCGCCTCGTGCACCAGGTAGGGAATCTTCATCTGGCTTTCCGGGCTGTAGGCCAGAAAGCGCAGGGCGCTGGCGAGCACCTCGCGGGTGAAGTTCATTTCGAAACCCTGTCCGGTGCGCGGGTGGGTGACGAAGATCGACTGGTTGTTGCTGCGATAGCGGGCCTTGAGCTCGTCGAAGGCCGCGTGCAGCCGGGGGAAACGCTCGGCGCATTCCGGGTCTTCGCGGCAGGCGTCGAACAGCCGCTGCAAGGCGCGGTCGAGCATGATGCCGTGCTCGGAACCCAGGTGCAGCCGGGTGGGCGCGACGCCGTCGAGTACGACGCTGCGGACCCGCTCGGGATAGTTGCGCAGGTAGACCTGGGCCATGCGAGTGCCGTAGGAGCCGCCGATGAGGTTGAGTTGTTCGATCCCGTAGTGCTCGCGCAGCGTTTCGAGATCACGCGCGCCCTCGGTGGTGGTGTAGAAGCGTACGTCTGCGTCCCAGCGCTCCAGGCACTCGCGCAACACGTCGCTGCTGTGCTCCATGTCGGTTTCCAGCCAGATTTCGCCGTCGTCGTCCATCTCGCAGTCGAGGATGTTCGAGCCCCCCGTGCCGCGCTGGTCGAGGAAGATCAGGTCGCGGTCGCGGTTGAGATCGCGCAGGGCGCGCTGCATGATCGGCAGTGTTTCTCGCGCCGACTGCCCGGGCCCGCCGGCCAGGTAGACGATCGGATCGGCCTCGGCGCGCGAGGCGCGGGCCGGGGCGACGGCAAATGCCAGTTCGATGTGACGTCCCTCGGGAGCGGCCGGATTCTCGGGGACTTCGAGGGTGCCGCAGTGCGCCTCGGCACTCAGGCGCCCGCCGGCGATGGCGATTTCACAGGGCTCCAGGCCGGCCCAGCGATCTTTCCCGGCCGCAGCGCCGGAAGTTGCCGGGAAAGCGAGCAGGCCAAGCGCAAAATAAATAATTGATTTGATTCCCACTCGGATCAACCCAAGATGAATGTGGCTATACAATCGGCCTGCTATTGTGCCGACACCCTCGAAATAAACCAATAGGCAATCGGTCATGAACGCGCTGGAAATCCGCGGCCTGGAGAAAACCTACAAGAACGGGGTCATCGCGCTGCGCGGTGTCGACCTGGATGTCGCCGAGGGCGACTTCTTTGCCCTGCTCGGCCCCAACGGTGCCGGCAAGTCCACCCTGATCGGCATCGTCAGCTCGCTGGTCAACGCCACGGCCGGCGAGGCGCGGGTGTTCGGCACCAGCGTGCAGCAATCCCGCTCCCAGGCCATGGCCGAGATCGGGCTGGTCCCGCAGGAGGTCAACTTCAACCAGTTCGAAAAGCCGTTCGACATCGTCGTCAACCAGGGGGGGTACTACGGCGTGCCGCGGCGCATCGCCAAGGAGCGCGCCGAGTACTACCTGAAGAAGCTCAGCCTGTGGGACAAGGCTTTCGGCCCCTCGCGCCAGCTTTCCGGCGGTATGAAGCGGCGTTTGCTGATTGCCCGGTCCATGGTCCACCAGCCGCGACTGCTGATCCTCGACGAGCCCACCGCCGGTGTCGATATCGAGATCCGGCGCTCCATGTGGCGTTTCATCAAGGAAATCAACGAAGCGGGCACCACGGTGATCCTGACCACGCACTACCTGGAAGAAGCCGAACAGCTGTGCCGCAACATCGCCATCATCGACCATGGCCAGATCGTCGAGAACACCTCGGTCAAGCGCCTGCTCGACAAGCTGCAGGTCGAGACTTTCGTGCTCGACTTGTGTGAACCGATCGAGCGTGTGCCGGACATCGAGGGCATGGATCTCCACCTGCGCGATCCGATGACCATCGAGGCCAGTATCCCGAAGTCGCAGCGACTCAATCGACTGTTCCGGGTGCTCGAGGACGAGGCCATCGAGGTCAAGTCCATGCGCAACAAGGCCAATCGCCTCGAAGAGCTGTTCGTGCGCCTGGTCGGCTTTGAAGAGGAGCAGGTGGCATGAACGAGAAGGTCTCGGCCAAGACCTACTGGATCGGCTACCAGACCATCCTGATCAAGGAAATCACGCGCATCCTGCGCATCTGGCCGCAGACGCTGCTGCCGCCGATGATCACCATGAGCCTGTATTTCGTCATCTTCGGCGCCATCATCGGCCGCCGCGTCGGCGAGATGGGCGGCATGAATTACATCGACTTCATCGTGCCGGGGCTGATCATGCTCAGCGTGATCACCAATGCCTACGGCAACATCACCTCCTCGTTCTTCGGCGCCAAGTTCGGCAAGCACATCGAGGAGTTGCTGGTCTCGCCCCTGCCGCCGTCGATCATTCTGGCCGGCTATGTGACCGGTGCGGTGTTCCGGGCGCTGGCCGTGGGCGTCCTGGTGTGGATCGTGGCCGCGTTCTTTTCCGGATTTCACATGCACAATGTCTGGGTCACGCTGTCGATGCTGTTGCTCACGGCCGTGACCTTTGCCCTGGCCGGTTTCATCAACGCGGTCTACGCGCAGAAGTTTGACGACATTTCCATCATCCCCACTTTCGTGCTTCAGCCCATGACTTACCTCGGCGGGGTGTTCTTCTCCGTTGGGCTGCTGCCGGGCGTGACCGAGCAGATCGCCCTGGCCAACCCCATCCTCTACATGGTCAATGCCTTCCGCTTCGGCATGCTCGGAGTCACCGACGTCTCGCTGTGGCTGGCCTACGCCATCGTCGTCGGTTTCGGTTCGGTGCTGTTTGTCGCCAGCCTGACCCTGCTCAGGCGGGGTGTGGGCCTGCGCACCTGACCGCTACCCTCTCAAGCCCTTGTCTCCCGACCGTTGCGCACCGGTGCTAACTTCCACCGCCTTCGGCGTTACCGGGAAGTCTTGCAAAGCGTGACGATGCAGAGTAGAT
>SLIA01000229.1 GCA_007135935.1 Wenzhouxiangella sp. | reverse complement strand
TGTCTGCCGAAAAACCTGATCGCAGGTGTCGCTTCCGGGGGTGATGTGACCTCTGGGGGGCGTTGTGCCATGAAGGGGCTGGGCCTGGTCAAGAAAAACATAATGGATGGTATCGGGCAGGCTTTCGAAACCTCGGCTGCGGCTGTTGGTGCCTCGATCGAGGATGTATCCCTGTCTTCAGCGATACAGATCAGCACCCTGGATGATCGGCTCGAGCTGTTTGGTCTGGAAGGCGAGCTGACCGAACTGCTGCGCCGTGAGCCACTGATGCGCATCGAATTGACTCAGCGCGCCGGGACAGTCGAGGAGTTGTTCCGCAAGTACCAGCAGCAGCTCGCCGAGGGGCAGCGCCATCTTGCAGCTCTCATCCGTTTCCGCAAAGAAGGTGCAGCGGCTACCCAGGAATACCGCTACCAGGACATGGCCTTCCGCATCTTCCGTAACGATGCCCTGCAGAAATACCGCGCCACCTTCGACCTGGCCGCCCGCTACGTCTACCTGGCGGCCGCTGCCTATGATTACGAGACCAACCTGCTCGGCAGCGATCAGAAGGCCGGGCAGCAGTTCCTGACCGACATCGTGCGTGAGCGCTCCATCGGCCAGATTCTGGGCGGCGAACCCATTGCCGGCTCACGCGGGCTGGCCGATCCGATGGCACGGATGTCGCAGAACTTCGATGTGCTCAAGGGGCAGATGGGCTTCAACAATCCGCAGGTCGAGACCAACCGTTTCTCCCTGCGGCGCGAGCTGTTCCGCATCGATGATGATGAGGCCGGGGACGAGGCCTGGCGGCGTGAGCTTGAAGAGGCGCGCGTCGACAACCTGTGGGATCTGCCGGAATTCCGACGTTTCGCGCGACCACCCCAGCCGGAATCGGCCGGGCCGCTGCCCGGACTGGTGTTCCGTTTCCCGACGACGGTGACCTTCGGCCTGAACTTCTTCCACTGGCCGCTGGGGCCCGGCGACAGCACCTATGACCCGACCCGTTTCTCGACCAAGGTCCGTGGCGTGGGTACGTGGTTCCGTGATTACGCCGATCTGCCGCTGACCGAAACGCCGCGCATCTACATGTTCCCGGTCGGTGCCGATGTGCTGCGGGCACCGAGCTACGATGATTTCACCACTCGCCAGTGGCAGATCATCGACCAGGTTCTGCCCGTACCGTTTCCAATCGGTTCTCAGGAATTGCAGAGTGCCAACTGGATTCCCATGGCCGACTCGCTGTCCGACAGCTTCAACCAGATCAGGCGCTATTCGCAATTCCGGGCGCACCATTTCAGCGAGCCGTTCGACGAAGGCGAGATCATCACCGACAGCCGCCTGATCGGACGATCGGTCTGGAACCGTGAATGGGTCGTCATCATCCCCGGCGGCAGCCTGCTGGCCGATGCCAATGAAGGGCTGGATACGTTCATCAACGGTCTGGAAATCGACGACGGTGAACGCGACGGCCAGGGCGTCTCCGACATCCGCATCTTCTTCAAAACCTATTCCTACTCGGGTAACTAGCCATGACTTCAATCACCCACCGTGGTCGCCACCTGTTCAAGGCTCTCGTGCCGGTGCTCTTCGCCGCTGGCTGGCTTGTCGCCCACGGCTCGATTTCCGAGCCCGATCACATCTTCTATGGCCAGGTCAGCTGGCATGGCGATCCGGTCGACACCGGAGAGCTTGCCATTCACGTGCCGGACTGGGACGGACCGGTGGCCGTGTACACGCTCGGTTCGGAACAGGCGCTGGGCGATCAGTACGCCTTGCGCGTGCCGATGCATTCCACCGGACCGCGCATCGAGGGCACAGCCCGGGAAGGCGACGAGGCCAGCATCTACCTGGATGGCGAGCTGGTGGCCCTGACCGAGGTCGGCGCGCGCGGCACCGCCCAGCGGATGGATCTGGATCCCGAGAACCTGGTCGGCGTGGCCGGCCTCACGATTGACGACATCACGGTACCCGAGGGCGCCGCCGGGACGACGACCCCGGCCGTGTTCACCGTCGAGCTGACTCAGCCGCTGGAAGATGCGGTGACCTTCAGCTGGAATACGCTGGACGACACCGCCGTCGGCGGGAGCAGCTGTACGGCCGGCGTGGATTTCATCAGCACCTTTGGCAGTGGACAGATTCTTCCCGGTGATTCCGAGACACAGCTGGAAGTGACCGTGTGCGGCAACGACGAGCCGCTCGATGATCGGCGCTTCCTGGTCGAAATCTCCGATGCCTCGGATAACGCCCAGATCATCAAGCCGGTCGGGGAAGCCATCATTCTCGACGGCGATACCCTGCCGGAGCTCTACATTCACGACATTACCGTTGCCGAACCACCGGTCGGGCAGACCGCCGAGGCCATCTTCCAGGTCAGCCTCAGCGACGAGTGGCACGAGACGGTCACGGTCGACTGGTCTACCGCCAACGGCAGTGCCGTGGCCGGGCTGGATTACGTGGCCGACGCCGGCACGATCAGCTTCGCGCCCGGTCAGCAGAGCCGTCAGATTCCGGTCAGCGTGCTGGCCAATCCGGCCGCGTTGGACGATCGCGACTTCTTCGTCGAGTTGTCCGGTCCCGAGCAGGCCAGCCTCGGCAATGCCCAGGGCCGGGCCGTGATCGTCGATGCGCTGCAGACCCTGGTTCATGTCGAAACCCTGACCAACGGCATTGGTTTCGATGGCATGACCGACCCGGTCCGGGTGGCCGTGGCCAGTCCCGACGGAGCACATGTCTACGTGGTCTCGCGCACGGCCGATGAACTCGTGATATTCGGTCGCAATATCGACTCGGGGCAGTTGACACCAGTCGAATCCATCTCGCTGGCCGACGAACTGTCTGATCTCGGACGCGAGATCGACGGCATAGACGGATTCTCGGATGTGGCCATCAGCCACGATGGCAGCAGCGTCTACACGGTCTCGGAAAACGACGACGCGATCGCCAGCTGGATCCGCGAGACCGATCCGGAGGCTCCCGATCACGGTCAGCTTACCCTGCAGGCGGTCCATTTCAACGGTGAACAGGCGCCCACCGACCCGGCTGCGATTGGCGGGCTGGACGGGCCGCGCGCGCTGACCGTCAGTCCCGATGACGACAACGTTTATGTGGCCGCCGGCGGCGGTGCAGGGCATGTCGTCACTTTCTCACGCGAAAGCGATGGCAGCCTGCTTTTCCGCCAGCACCTGGAGCGTGGAGAGGCCGATCCGGTCGGCAATACCGTGCGCGGCATCGCCAACGCCTCGGCTATTGCCGTGGCGCCTGGCGATGACCAGGTTTTCGTGGCCGGTCGTGCCGACAATGCCGTGGCGGTGTTCAACCGCAACCTGTCCGATAACGGCCGGATGACGTTCGAGACCCATTACGTCAACGGCGACAGCGGAATCGCCGGCATGGGCAGCCCCAATGCCCTGGTGGTCTCGCCCGACGGGTCTCATCTCTACGTCGCCGGTCATGCCAGCCAGGCAATTGCGATTTTCCGGCGCCAGGGCATGCAGCTCGAGTGGATCGACCGTATCGTTGCCGGCAGCGGTGGCGCTCAGGGACTGCGCGACCTGCAGGACATGGTGGTCAGTCAGGACGGCCGCTTCCTCTATGCAGTCAGCGCCAGTGACGGCAGTGATGATGTCTCCGGCAACCTGGTGGTCTACGCTCGCGAGGATGACGATTCGGCCGATGAATTCGGTCACCTGAGCTTCGAGGAAATCAAGCGCAACAACGTGGCCGGCATCAACGGCCTGTGGGGTGCATCGGGCGTGGCAGTCAGTCCCGACCAGGCTCATGTTTACGTGGTTGCCCGTTTCGATCAGGCCATTTCCGTGTTCG
>SLIA01000313.1 GCA_007135935.1 Wenzhouxiangella sp. | reverse complement strand
CTCGTCAAGGTTGGGGAACGGAACGCCAACTGCTGCACTGTGATTCCTGCGGTGGAGAACTGTCCCTCTCAGAGGGCGCGCTGACCACCTCTTGCCCTTTTTGCGCTTCAAACCAGGTCAACGTCATCACCAGCCAGGAAGAAACCCTCCGGCCGCGCTTCCTGGTACCTTTCAAAGTAAAACCTGAAGATACCATTTCGTTGGCCAAAAAATGGCTGGGTAAGGGATGGTTTCATCCCAATGAATTAGCAGAAAACGTGGTTGTTCAACGCTTTTTGGGTGTTTACCTCCCGTTTTGGACTTTTAATGCTGCAGTCGACGCCCGCTGGCGAGCAGAGGTTGGCTATCAGAAAACAGATCGCCGATACAACGCCCGCACCAAACGCTGGGAAACCCGAACTCGCACGGTTTGGAAATGGGAAAACGGTCGTGTGCATCTCGATATTGACAATCTACTTGTCACCGGCTCGGCTCCCAATCACATCAGCCACCATATACTCCACCAACTCTATCCATTCAATATGGATGACCTGGTGGCCTACCGGCCTGATTTCCTGGCCGGCTGGAACGCCCAAGCCTTTGAGACCACCCTGACAGAAGCCTGGGAAACAGGCAAAACCACCATTCGCGGGAAAGCGAAGAAAGCGTGTTATCAAAGAATTGCCTCAAACCAGGTCAGAAATTTCACCATGAGTGCGGATTTCTCTGACGAATCCTGGCGCTATATTCTCTTGCCAGTTTACCTGACAGCTTACCGCTATGAGGACAAAGTCTTCCAGGTGATGGTCAACGGTCAAACAGGCATCGTCGCCGGGAGCAAACCCGTGGCGTGGTGGAAGATCTGGCTGGCAATTGCCGCCTGTCTCGCTCCTGGTGCCCTGTTAGCCCTAATTGGCTTACCGCTGCTCTTGGTGGGCGGCATCGGCATCATTGCCATTGCCCTGGGCATCATCCTGTTCGTGATCGGTGTGATCATTGGATTCTCACTTTACAACAAAGCTAGGAAATCGGAGGAATCATGATGGTTGAGCATCCCCCAACTGAGGAAATTATCGACGAAAACCAAACCCTTTGGCACACAGATCGTCAGCCGGCTGGCTGCAGTCAGTGCCACCGCGTTTACCTGGTGACACCGGACTACCGTGGTGCTTCCTGTCCGCTATGTCGAAAAGGAGTCCTTGAAGCCCAACCAGCCCATATGCGCACAGCACAGCCGGAACAGATGCTAACCTTCCGGGTTAAAAGAAATGACTTGCTGCCAACTTACAAAAAATTTATCTCCGGGGTATGGATAAAGCCAGAGGACTTCAACCCAGAGACCCTGCTCAGAAATACCCGGCCGGTGTTTTGGCCCGAATGGCTGGTAGATAGCGACGTGAGCGGCCATTGGGAAATGGAAGCAGGGTTTGATTACCAGGTAGAAAGTGCTAAGGAAGTCTATAACAACGGCCGGTGGGAATCGCGCAAGCAAATTGAGAACCGGGTGCGTTGGGAACCCCGGGTTGGGATGATCAATACCCGCGTTGAAAATGTCATCACACCTGCCCTGGAAGAACATGAGAACCGCCAGAAGATGACTGAAAAATATCACCTAGAGCGGGGCATTGGCTTTGACCCTGCCCTACTTGGTGGAGCATTCCTTGAACTGCCGGATATCCCACCAGAGGACGCCTGGCCACTCGCACGGCCGCGCGTCGATAAAGCCCTGGCAAAAACCAGTTCAAAAGCAGCCGGAGCTCAGCATTTTCGGAACTTTTCCATATCGGCCAGTTTTTCCAACCAGAACTGGACTGAGTTTTTCTTACCAATGTACACAACCTATTACACGGATGATGATGGTCAGCCCCAAATAGTGGTCGTAAACGGCGAAACTGGCGCCATACGCGGCCCCCGCCTCGCTTCCCAAAAGCGCGGCGCACGCATAGCCAAGATCATCGCTGCTGTAGCAGGTGGACTGTTCCTGCTGGCGTTGCTTAGTCTGCTTCTCACCATGGTCATCCCACCATTGGGATTGATCGCCGGCTTGCTGGGCTTGCTGGGCTTCGGTGTATCCCTGTTTGCGATCATCACAGCTGTCTGGCCCGGGCAGTGGAACCGCAAGCAAACCGGCCCCCGGATTGCCGCTAAAGACTAATTAATGAAGCCCATCAATCCCCAACGCTTCCAGGCTTTGGTGCAAGAAGCACAATCAACCCCTTTCTCAGGTTGGGATTTTTCATGGCTGGTGGGAAGGATGCACCAGGAAGAACCACCCTGGCATTATCCTGACCTGGTTACAGCACATTTACAGGACACAAACCGTCTGCTGGATATGGGCACCGGCGGCGGCGAATTCTTAGCCTCCCTGGTACCGCTGCCCCCCGAGACCCACGCCACGGAAGCCTACCCACCCAACCTGCCTATCGCCCATATGCGCTTATCACCGCTGGGAATCAAGGTCCACAACATTACGGAAGATGCACCCTTGCCTTTCGAAGATCAGTATTTTGACCTGGTCATCAACCGTCATGAAAGCTATGACCACCAGGAGGTTTATCGCATCCTCAGACCTGGCGGAGTCTTCATTACCCAGCAAGTTGGTGAACTTGACAACCTGGAACTCAACCTGCTTCTGGAGGAGGAGAAACCTCAAAAATTATCAGATTGGGGCCTAGAAGCAGAAGTATTTCACCTGGCAGAAGCCGGATTGCGCATAAAACGTGCAGAAAAAGCAGCCCTAAAGACCACCTTTATGGACATCGGCGCTGTGCTGTACTACCTCAAAGCCATTCCATGGCAAATTGACGAATTCAGTATAGAAACCCACTTCGAGAAACTGGTTCGTTTACATAATTTCATGGAATGGCAGGGCGAATTAATCACCACCGCCCACCGGTTTTTGATCATCGCCCACAAGGAGTCACAATGAAACTTGCCAAACTTCATGCTGCTGAATGGCTGTACGGACTGTCTTTTCTACTCTACCTGTTTGGCAGCTCCCTGGCCCATATCGAGAACGGGACGGAACTCTCCTTATGGCTGATGACCTTTGCGATCACCATCACCGTCGCCACCACACTGCTGCCCCTGGCCGGCATTCGCTGGCTGCGGTTAGAACCCCAGGGTAGCCGGTGGGGCTATTGGATCGCCATGCTGATCCAAGTTGGTTCTTGGACCAGCTTTACATGGGGAATGTTCTTCCGTCTGGGCAGAAACATGACGCCTTTCCACACTTGGATCATCATTACCACGCTATTGTGGGCGGTCTGGCTGCTGGTGTTCAGTTATAGCCGCCATGGCCGATCGTCCTGATCATATGCCAGCTTCAAATCAATAAAACCACCCTGTATTAACATCCTCTATATAAGTAAAAACCATTGATATTAAAGATCAACTGTCAAAACCCTCAGCTGATTAATTGGCAGTCGTGTATACTTATGTCAACACTGTGATCTGGTTCTGAAACGAGGTGCCATGCGAAACGTTTTTCCCTCCAACCATCCCCTGGTCAAACACAAGTTAACTCGCCTGCGTGACGAGCGCACCGAGCCAAAGAAATTTCGCGAATTGGTGCGTGAGTTGGCTGCCCTGCTGGTCTACGAGGCAACCACGGATTTGGCCACTAAACCTGTTCACATCCGCACACCCATGACCGAAACAGACGGTGAGGATTTACAGGAAAAGATCGGGTTGATCCCCATCCTGCGCGCTGGTTTGGGCATGGTTGAAGGGGTTTGGGAATTAATGCCCTCAGCCGAGGTGTGGCACATCGGCATGTACCGGGATGAAAGCACCCTCAAGCCTGTTGCCTATTACAACAAACTGCCGGTTGCACCTACTGTTGCTG
>SLIA01000299.1 GCA_007135935.1 Wenzhouxiangella sp. | reverse complement strand
TGGTCGTTGCGGTTGACGTTGCTGTAATCACAACCGCTTCCCTGCAGGTGAAAGCGGGGTTTTACTTGCGGTTCAACGGAGGCACCGTGTGAACTGCGAGCTTCGGATGCCCGTGGGCGGTGAAACCGGTCGAACAACCCCATGATGCAGTCCTCCCTGTGTTGCAGATAAGGGGTTCTGGATGGTCAACTTCCAGCTATGACCATCCATTGTTGCAGATCATGGTGCCTGCATTCCAGATCCACATCCGTTGCCATGCGGATGAAGGCATTGGGAGCCGGTACCTTCCATGGAGCTATGCTTGATCAGCTCCAGGCTCCGGTGGTACTGTCAGCATGTCGGCGGCCTCCTGCCCAGAAGGACGTTCTGACGCAGTACCCTCGGCCACGCCAATAATCCGGCCTTGGGGCGCCGTCGACGAGGCCTCCTGCTCGGAGGGATGCTCCGAGTCAGTACGCCCGGCCACGCATACGCTCCGGCCGGGCGATGCCTCTTCCGCCTGGTGCAGGCCGGATGGTCTGGTTGCCGGGGCCGTCCCCGGACGCGCCGCCAGGTGAAAATTCCCGGCCAGAGCCCCCTATCCAACTGGGTAGACGGTTGCCCGTCCCCAGTTGGGGGCTCTGATCGAACCGGTAATGATCGTAGTGCCTTTTCCTGACAATTCACTTCCCGAACGATGATCTCCACCTTATTGGCTACCTTGTCAATTTCCACGGGGGCCCGACAAGAATGGATCGCACGCACATTGTCCCGCCAACCCCGGCTTGGGCCGGGGTCTCTAAGGTGTGCCGGCGGCCGGAACTCGAACCGATTCTCGAACCGCGTCTCCAGCAGAGCAGAACACTTCTCCTCCTCGGTGGGCTTCGGCAGATCCTTGAGCTGGACTTCAGGCATTGCAGATTTCCTCCCTCATCTGCCCAGGCGCGGGGTGCGACCTGGCGCAGCGATTCAGTTCAAGTGTAATACAGGCAGCCAGGGGCAAAATTTTTCATACGCACTCTCATTTTGACCGCTCCCGCGCATCATCTAGCACTCCCGAACTGGCCGAAATAGCACGGAGCAATTCGGCGATCTCACCGCCCCGCTGCTGATTATCCCGATGGTACAGTCCGTGGTACTTCGCCAACTTCTCCAGTGCATGCGAACGCTCGGGATCCCGGATATTGAGCACCGGCTTCTCTCCCTCTTTCTGAGTCGTCTCTACCTGCACGACCTGGGCGGTTACCGGGTCTAGCTCGTGCAGCTGCTTAGGCTGTCCGTCGGGGTGTGCCAATCCGCGAGCATCAAAGTAGGCCTGCATGGCCGCCTGAAAGACCACTCGGTCAGCGTCGAGGCTGAGCTGGTGGACCCGCTCGCGCATTCGAGCCTCGATTTCGTCGTAGACGTGCGGCTTGACCGATCGCAGCATCGAAGATTCCCGCAGCACGTCGACCGGGTTGGCGGTCATGACCTTTTTGCCGTTCGGGGTGCGGTAGGTGGACATTGCATATTCGATGATCGCCCGCAGGATGCGCATGGACTGGTTCGCCTGTGCAACTGATCGCTTGGAGTGTTCCGAGTACCGGCGCTGGATCATCTCCCTGTTGATGCTGGCGACCGGCTTGTTGCGCCAAGCCTGAAAGGTGGATCGCAGGTGGTACCGAATGTCAGCCCGCGTGCGATCTTTGAGGGGCAGGCCTTCACGGGGTCAACGATTGCCGAGATAGGACTCCGTGACGGCCTCCAGGGTGACGCTCACGGCCTTGTCATGCTTTTTCTCGGCCGCGGGGTCAGTGCCGGCAGCCATGCGGCCTAGTTCCGTCTTGGCCTTCCTGCGGGCCTGGTCGGCAGTGATCGTGCCGTGCCTGCCGAGGGTGCCCCGTCTGGCCTTACCGTTGACCTTCGCCTGGGCAATGTAGGATTTTGCGCCGGCAGCCGTGACGCGTATACCAAAACCCTTCAGTTCATCGTCCCAATGCAGCGAGTGTCCCTTTCCTGGTGTTGCAACCCGCGCAACCCTGCTGGCGGTGGTTTTCATTGGATTTGGCCTCCCGCGCGTACCCGTGTAACCCACATGTAACGCGATTCAGTCAGGTACCATACAAAACCATCGGATAACAACAGGGCTACAGGCTTGATATATCAAGCACTGTCGGATTACATCGCAAAGGGTGGCACACAAAAGATTCGGACTCAAAATCCGTTTGCCGAAAGGCAGTGCGGGTTCGATTCCCGCCCCCGGCGCCATCTCTTTACGATTACCCCCACCCCACTGCACTGGGCTCGTGCAATGCGGGCGGCATTCGCGGCTGACATTGCACCTCCAGAAATGCGAAGGCGGATGACGTTATCCGTCATCCGCCTTCTTATGCTTCAAACTAACGCTTGACCGGTCAGAGTTCGCGAGCGATGCGGAAGCCGACGCGCATGTCGCTGCCATCCGGGTCGCTGGCGATCCGGAAAGCCGAGCGTGACATCGCCGGCGTACTCGACCACGCACCACCACGAATCACGCGGCGATCACATCCCGGATTCACCCATGCTGTGCCATCACCGGGCGCACGGACGTAGCTGTCATGCCAGCAGTCCTCTACCCATTCCATGACATTGCCACCCATGTCGTAGAGCCCGAAGGGATTGGCTTCCAGGCTTCCGACCGGAGCCGGCCCCCAGAACCCTGAATCATAGCGCCTGAAAGCGACGTTCCAGCGTGCTCCCGTGGGTGACTGGTCACGATCGCCAGTGAGGTTCTCCACCCGACTCTCGGGAGTGCCTTCGCCCCACCAGTAAGGTGTCTGAGTGCCGGCCCGCAATGCATACTCGAATTCCGCCTCCGAAGGCAATCGATATGCGCGCCCGGTCTGTTCGGCGAGCCATTCGGCATATGCCACGGCATCATTCCAGGAAACATGCAGTACCGGCAGGTCGTCCGTGGCGTCGTTACCGGCGTAATCGTGACGCCAGTTGATGTTGCTCTGCCGGTCCATTCGGCCACTGTTGAGGTCGTAAACCCGCGAAGCACCTGCCTGCTCGGCATCGGTACGGTAACCCGTACTCTCGACGAACAGCCGGAAATCTCCCACCGTGACCTCGGTCTGGGAGAGCGCAAAACCACGATCGAAAGTCACCCGATGACGTGGTCCTTCGTTGCTCATCCGATCCGGCTCGTCTTCCGGCGAACCCATCATGAACGATCCGGCCGGAATGACGACCATTTCAGGACCGGATGTGCCCAGTCCCTCCAACGTGTCGCTAAACACCTGGCCGGGCTCGAAACTGCCGTAGAGCCGGGCATCCTCAAGCGAACTGCGCAGACGATCAATGCGCTCGCGCTCATGGCCCAGCGCCACAAGCTGGGTAATGTCGTCTTCGGCATCTTCGTATCGCCCTTCATCGATAGCGGCCAGCACGGCCCCGTCGAGGTCGGCGATCTGCTGTTCGCGCATCGACACCAAGTCTGCACGCGCCTGGTCGATGGCTTCCGGATCGTCATGCACCTGTGCTGCCTGGGCAAGCACGTCCTCGGCACCTTCGTAATCCATTTCGCCGGCCAGCTCCAGGGCTTCCTCGATCAAGGCCCCATGGATGCTGGCCAGCCCTTCGAGAGCAGTCTCGTTCTCGTCGTCGGCCTCCAGTACGGCCTGGTAATACTCCAGAGCATTGTCACCCGGCGGGGCAACCAGCCGCCCCTCTTCAAAGGCGGCGTCAGCCTGCACGAGGAGTTCGTTGATCGATCCGATTCGATCCATTTCGGCACGGATTCCCTGGATCACGGGACGCTCAGGGTCGATTTCGGCGATGACATCGGCCAGTCGACTGGCCAGCGCCAGATCGCCGTCGGACAACGCAGCACCGGCATCATCGGCAACCTCGTCCATGAGGTCACGAAGCGCGTCCTGCACCTCCGGGTCATCCGGCGTGAATGCACGCGAAGTCAGCAGGCTTTGCAGGCGAGCATCCTGGTCGGGGTCGGGCAGGCTGACGTCCGGGGGCGGCTCAACCGGCTGGGTTGGAATATCGACCGCCGGGGCCATTGACCACTCGCCGTCACCTTCACCGACCACGTCGCCAAGACGACGAACCCGGCGCCGCTCACGCTCCTCGGTCGTCTCTTCCTGCGCCTCAGGCTCCTCCGCTCCTTCCTGCGCCTGGACCATCGGCCACGGGGCAAACAAGAGAAGGGCGCCAAAAATAATCGCCAGATACCTCATCAAGACCTCAATTTATACTGGATAATGTGCTGGATTGCGCTGCCGGCGTACGGGCTTTTCTGGCCCGAGCACGGCATTCCCTTTTTACAGACCTGAAAAATAGCCTATTCGGGCGCTCATCACAACACCACTTGTTCAAACCAGCCAACCAGATGGACATGACCAGTATCCGGCAGACCGCCTGCAAGACAACCATTGCGCAGGCCGAACGGGCCGTTGCCGAAGCCAGACTGCTGACCGAACCCGATGCACTGAATGCCGCGGGGGAATGCTGGGTACAGACCGGCATTGTCGGCCTGGACACCGAGTTTGTACGCGAGAAGACCTTTCGCGCCCGTCCGGGCCTGATCCAGGTCAGCGACGGCACCGGCATCTGGCTGGCCGACCCGGTCGCGCTGCCCGAAATGGAACCACTGGGCCAGATGCTCGCCGATACTGGTGTGACCAAGGTATTGCACAGCGTTGGCGAGGACCTGGAGGTACTCGAACAGGTTTCCGGCGCCCTGCCCCAGCCACTGTTCGATACCCAGATCGCCGCCGCGATGCTCGGCATGCCCCTGCAATGCCGTTACGAGCACCTGGTCGAGGAAATCTTCGGCGCTCACCTGCCCGGTGGCAAAGCCCGCAATGACTGGTGTCGCAGGCCGCTGGACCGAACGCTGCTCGAGTACGCCGCCCAGGACGTGATCTGGCTGCCCCGCCTGTGCCGGCACCTGAGCGAGCAACTGGAGCATCGTGGCAGGCTGGAATGGCTGGAGGAAGACTGCGCGCGCATCGTCGAAAACGCCCGCCGCAAACTCGGTCCTCCACCCCTGAGCCGGGTGAAGGGAGCCGGGCGCCTGCCCGACGAGATTCTGGCCGTCCTCGAGCCGCTGGCGCAATGGCGTGAACAGCAGGCCGACGAACGCGACCTGCCGCGTCGCTTCGTGCTGTCCGATGAATCGCTGATCACCCTGGCCGAGACGGCTGCCCGCAGGGGAGCCGCGTCTGCCATTTCAGAGCTCAAGCCCGGCATGCGTCGGCGGCACGGCGATCGCCTGGTCGAACTGATCGAGACCACTGACCGCGATGCCTTTCGCCGACCGAGCTGGCTCAATGCACTGGACGACGGACAGCGTGAACAACTTCGGCAGGCCCAGGCGGTGGTGCGCGAGCTGGCCGAGGAGTTGAAGGTCGAGCCGGCGCTCATTGCCAGCAAGCGTGAACTGACCCGCATTGTTCGCAGCGAACGCCCGGAATGGCTGGATGGCTGGCGCGGAGAGCTGCTGATTAGCCGGCTGGAAGCGGCTTCTGTTACCATTCCCGCTGCCTGAAGCCCACTACGCCCCGGTAGCTCAGCAGGATAGAGCAGCCGCCTCCTAAGCGGCAGGTCGCAGGTTCGAATCCTGCCCGGGGCGCCACTCCAAGGCAAAAGGCAAAAGGCAAAAGGCAAAAGGTGAAAGGTGAAAGGGGCCAGGGACCAGGGACAAAGCGACCAAACGACAAAACGACAACGAACCAACGAACCAACGAATCAACCAACAAACGAAACAAACCCCTCCAACCACTTCCCCACCTGCTCTTCCAGCTTCTCGTCGACGTTTCCGGCCTCGTCGAAGCGCTCGCCGGTTTTCGATACGCGCAGGTAACCGGGGTAGAGTTCGCAGCCCAGTTGCCTGAGGTTGATCAGGGCGCCGGCCTGGGCGAAAGCCGTGCCCCAGGCGCCGGGCGTGGCGCCGGCGATGGCGGTCTTGCGACCACCGAAGGTCGGCTTCATCTCCTCGCCCGGACGCGTGAGCCAGTCGAGCGCATTCTTGAGTACTCCCGGCATGCCGGCGTTGTACTCCGGGGTCACCAGGATCAACCCGTCGGCGGCCTTGATCCGTCCGCGCAGCGCTTCGACGGCCTCGGGAATGCCGGCACTTTCCTCCAGATCGCCGTCGTAGAGCGGAATACCATGCAGGGTCAGCGCCTCGAGCGTCACCCCGTCAGGTGCCAGCCGGCTCATCAGCCTGGCCAGACGTGTGTTGAACGAATGCTTGCGCAAGCTTCCCGAAATGGCTACCAGTTTCATGTCGCATGGGCTCCTTGTTGTGCGCGTCGGTCCTTGAACTGCTGTATCCGGTTTTCAACCAGCGAGTATACGGCCGGCACCACGACCAGTGTCAGCAGGGTCGAGCTGATCATGCCGCCGATCACGGCGATCGCAAGCGGGCCGTTGGTGTCGGCACCGGCACCCAGTCCCAGCGCCGGCGGCGTCAGCGCCAGGATGACGGTCAGAGAGGTCATGAGCACCGGCCTGAGCCTGATCGGACAGGCGTTTCTCAATGCTTCGTCCACCTCCTCGCCCGCTGCCCGGAACTGATTGGTCAGGTCGACCAGCAGAATCGAGTTCTTGGCCACCAGGCCGACCAGCAGCACCATGCCGATCATGGAGTAAATGTTGAGCGAATTGCCGGTCAGCCACAGCAGCATGACGCCGCCAATCACCGCCAGCGGCTGGGCGACCATGACGATCAACGGCTGGATGAAGGAGTTGAACTGGCTGGCCAGCACGATAAAGACCAGAATGACGGCGAGGAAGAAGGCGAACAGGACATACTGAATGGTCTGCTGGAACTCGCGCGCCTCGGCCTTGTAGGCCACGCTGTAGCCCAGCGGAAGGATTTCCTCGGCTACCTCGTCGATGGCTTCGATCGCGCGCCCCAGGGGAATGTCCGGATTGCCGTAGAAATCGGCGGCGTAGTTGAGGTCGAAGCGCGAGATCACTGCTGGCGCCAGACGCTCGACCCCCTCGGCCACCGCATCGAACCGAACCAGGTCGCCTTCGGCACCACGCAGAAAGATGCGGTTGAGATCGTCCGGGCTGGTGATCTGGCCTTCGGCGGCCTTGACCCGGATATCGTAGCGCTCGCCGTCACCGGGCTCGTCGTTGTAGCGCGCGATATCCAGCCCGCCGACCAGCATGTTGACGGCAAACGCCACATCCGACGAGCGCATACCGAGATCGGCGGCACGCAGCCGGTCGACGTTGACGTCGATCTGGGGCAGGTCGAGCTGCAGGTCCAGGTCAAGGCTGCCGATACCTTCGGCATCTTCCAGCCTGTTGCGCATTTCCCGAGCCAGTTCGGCCACCTGGTCGAGATCCGGGCCGGTCACGGCAAACTGCAGCGGGTCGCCTCGCTGGCCGCCGACAATGGACGGCGGCGCGGCAAAGGCGATCACGCCGGGAATGCCGGCCAGCTCGCGTCGCAATTCGGCAAGAAAGTCCTGCTGGCGGATATCGCGCTTGTCGCGCTCGACCATCCGGGCAAAGGCAATGCCGCGGTTGACCTCGCCGGCCGCACCCAGGCCGATGGCGGTGAAGTAGCTTCTCACTTCTTCACGCGAGCCCAGCAGGTTCTCGATCTGGTCCATGTAGCGATCAGTGGCCTCGATGCCGGTGCCCAGCGGTGCGCGGAAGAAGACCACGAAACGGCCCTCGTCCTCCTCGGGCACGAACTCCGCATCGATGGTGGCAAAGAAGAAACCGGAGCTGAGCACGATCAGCAAGGCCAGGCCGATCACGCCCCAGCGGTGGCCCAGGCTCCATTCAAGAATATTGCGGTAGATACGATTCATGCCGGCGAAGAAACGGTCCAGCGCGCGATAGGTACGCCCCCGCTCCTCGCCGCGTCTGCGCACCCTCAGGAAACGCGCACTGAGCACCGGGGTGAGCGTCAGCGCCACCAGCGAGGAAGCCAGCACGCCAACGGTCACGGTCACGGCAAAGGATTCGAAGAAGCGTCCGATGATGCCGCCGAGAAAGATCACCGAAGCGAAAATGGATACCAGGGTGAGCGTGGTAGCGATGATGGCGAAGAACACCTGGTTGGAGCCGGAGATGGCGGCCTTCTCCGGATCGGGGTCGACATCCTGGCGATGACGATAGATGTTTTCCAGCACCACGATGGCATCGTCGACCACCACCCCGATCAGAAGCAGCAACGCCAGCAACGTCATGGTGTTGAAGGTGTAGCCCATCAGGTAGATGGCGGCGATGGCCGCCAGCAGCGAGACCGGGATGGCCAGGGCGATGATGATGGTGGCCCGCCAGGATCTAAGGAAGATCAGCACCACCAGCGCCGCGAGCAAGGCGCCTTCGACCAGGTGTTCCTGCAGGGCCCGCACGATTTCGCGGATCATCTCCGAATCGTCGGAAGCGATCTGCAGGGTCATGCCCGGCGGCAGCTGCGGGATGATTTCCTCCTCGAGACGTTGCTCCACGGCATCGACGATGGCCACGGTGTTGGTGCCGGCGATCTTGACGATGCCCAGCCCCACCGACGGCTCGCCGTTGAACCTGGCCACCGAGCGGAAATCGGACAATCCGTCGACTACCTCGGCAAAATCGGCCAGCCGCACCGGCGCCCCGTCGGCATAGCGCACGATCATCTGTTCGAGTTCCTCGACGCTGTGAAACTCCAGGTCGAGCTTGACCAGCGACTCGGTCTGGCCGGACACGAGAAAACCACCGGGAAATTGCACATGCTCGGCGGCGAAGGCGTCGCGCACATCCTGGGCGGTCACGCCGTACGACGCCATGCGATCCAGATCGACCTCGACACGGATGGTCCGTTCACGGCGCCCGCCGATCCTGACCTCGCCGACGCCGTCGATGGTTTCCAGGCGCTTGCGGATGACGTTGTTGGCATACTGGTTGAGCTGCTGCAGGGTGCGATCGCCCTGCAGCGAGATCCACATGATGGGACTGGCGTCGACTTCGACCTTGGCCACCACCGGCGGCTCGGCGTCCTCGGGCAATTGTCGGACGATCTGGTTGACCTTGGCCTGGACCTCGTTGAACGCCACATCGATGTCCTTGGCCAGGTTGAAGGTGATCAGCACATTGGAAACACCGGGCGAGGACGTCGACTGCACGAAATCGATGCCCGGGACACTGTTGACCGCGCCTTCGACAATGGAACTGATACTGGCTTCGACCACCTCCGGACTGGCACCCGGCAGCACGGTCGTGACCGATACCAGCGGAAACTCGATCTCCGGGAAACGATCGACGCCAATGTTGTTGAAGCCGATCAGCCCGAACAGCACCAGCACCGCCGACACCATGTAGGCCAGTACGTGCCGGCGTATGGATAGCTCCGGCAGAGTCATGACGCTTCCCCGTCATCCTGTATATCAATGCCAGTGCCATCGCTCATGAAACCGGCACCGTCGAGCACCAGGGTTTCCCAGCCTTCCAGCCCGTCGACGATCTCGACCCAGTCGGCCCCGCGCAAACCGGTCGACACGACCCGCTCGAACGCCTTGTCGCCGTCAACAACGTAGACCACTGTGCCGGCCGGACGGCGCACGAGGCTGGCCGGAGGTACCACGATGCCTTCGCGTTGCTCCAGAACCACGCGCCCGGTGACCGATCCGCCCGGCCGCCAGTTGCCGGGATTTTCCAGATCGACGATCAACTCGATGGCGCGCGAGCGTTCGCCAACCATGGGACGCAATTCGCTGACGCGAGCGTCGATGACATCGTCGGGACGAGACGGAATCGACAGGCGCACGCGCTGACCGATCTCCACGCGATCCTGCAGATGTTCGGGCAGCGGAAGAATCGCGCGCAGGGCGTCCGGCGAGACCAACTCAAAGACCTTCTGGCCGACCGACACGAAATCCCCGGTACTGACCAGCCGACGCTGCACCCGGCCGGCGACCGGGCTGGTAATCCGCGTGCGCTCCAGGTTGTACTCCGCGTCGTCCAGGCGCGATCGTGCCGCCTCGAGCTGCGCCTCGTAGCCCTCGACCGCCGTTTGCGCCTCGTCGAGCTGGTCCTGTGCAACCGACTGGCGCTCGGCCAGGCTGACCAGCCGGTCAACCCGGCGCCGTTCATTGTCGAGCAGGGCTTCGATTCGCCGCACCTCGGCCTGAGCGGCAGCCACGGCGATGCGCTGCGGCTGCCCCTCGAGCTCGGCGAGCAATTCACCGGCATCCACCGCATCGCCGGCGTCGCGATGGATTATGGACAGGCGGCCGGCGGTTTCGGCAGCCACCGCGGGTGCGGCATTGGCCTCCAGGCGACCGACCGACACCTCCCGGCGCTCCACCTCGCGCATCTCGGCTTCGACCACCGTGACGGCTGTTCGGCGCTCGGCAGGTTCGTCGCCGTCATCGCGATCGCATCCGGCAACCATCAGCAACAGAAAGAGTGTGAGTACAACACCGATTGAAGTCTTCATGCCTTATCGCCTTCAGCTTCTGGCCCAACATTGAGCCCCCGGACCACCAGGTCGGTGATCGCAGTGGCAAACTGATCCGGGTCACCTGAAATATCCAGTCCCGGAAACTCCCTGAGCACATCACGACACTGGAACGCAAACGCATTGACCGACAGCATGGTCAGGGCGGCAACCTGTGGGTCGACATCCTCCCGGATGCCCCCGCGCCCGCGGATGGCGGCCAGGTACTCCACCAGGCGCTGGAAGTTTCCGGCGACCACATCGCGTACCTTCCCCGCGGTTTCCCCGGGTCCCTCGCCACGCAACTCGCGCAATACCAGCGAGGCTACCTTGGCATTCCGAAACAGGTGGCGCAGATGGGCAACCTGGAACTGCTCGAGACTGTCGTGCACATCACGATCGAGATCCAGCACCTGATCGAGGGTGCGCGCAAACTCCCCGGCCGCGCCCTCGATAACCGCCAGGTATAGCGCATCCTTCGACTCGAAATGGTGAAAGATCGTCGACTTGCCGACCCCGGCCCGCCCGGCAATCGCTGCGATGGACGCACCAGCGTAGCCATGCCGGGAAAACTCCTCGGCTGCCGCCGTGAGCAACCGTTCCCGGCCGGATGCCGACGCCGTCATTCCGTCTTCAGTTGCCGCCCCGGCACTCACTACCTGATCCATACTCCACTCACTCCTGACCGATCGGTCGGTCCGTATCTTAGCAAAGATTCGTCAGCGTACGGTGAAGGTCGACGTTCGCGGTACAATCCGCCCTTTCCAACAACACACGAAGGGAGTCAGACCAATGGGCATGCTGGAAGGCAAGAAGGCCCTCATCGTCGGTGTCGCCAGCCCGCGTTCGATCGCCTGGGGCATCGCCGAAGCCATGCACCGTGAAGGTGCACAACTGGCATTCACCTACCAGAACGACAAGCTGCGCTCACGAGTCGAGAAGATCGCCAGCCAGACCGGTTCCAACCTGGTGATGCCACTGGATGTCGGTGAAGATGAGCAGATCGAGGTGGTCTTTGACACGCTCGGCAAGGAGTGGGGTGCACTGGACACCATCGTCCACGCTGTCGGATTCGCGCCGCGCGAACAGCTTGAGGGCGAATTTGCCGATGTGATCGACCGCGAAGGATTTCGCATCGCCCACGACATTTCAAGTTACAGCTTTGCCGCCCTGGCCCGGGCCGGCCGGCCGCTGATGAAAGATCGCAAGGCCTCCATGCTGACGATGAGCTATCTCGGCGCGGTACGCGCGATGCCAAGCTACAACGTCATGGGCCTGGCCAAGGCCTCGCTGGAAGCCTCGGTGCGCTACCTGGCACACGGCCTGGGACCGGACGGCATTCGCGTCAATGCCATCTCGGCTGGACCCATCAAGACCCTGGCCGCTGCCGGCATCTCGAAGTTCCGCTCCATGCTCGACCATGTCGAAACCACCGCGCCGCTGCGCCGCAGCGTCACCATCGAGGATGTCGGCAACACCGCCGCATTTCTGTGTTCGGACTATGCCGCCGGGATTACCGGGGAAATCACCTATGTCGATGCCGGGTACAACATCGTGGGAATGGCAGGGCTGGAATGAGACAGGGACGGTGAATGGGTGAATGGGTAAAGGGTCCCCACCCATTAACCCATTAACCCATTAACCCATTAACCCATTAACCCATTAACCCATTAACCCATTAACGCATTAACCCGTTAACCCTCTCCTCACTCCCCGTTCAACCAGCCATGAAAAAGCCGGGCATTGCCCGGCTTTTTCATGTTCCACGTCGCGTAACCCCGGACTACAGCCGGTCCTCAACCACCCGGATACGGGTGTCGTCTCGCAGCCACTCGACCAGCCCAGTGATTTCGTGGTTCAGGCGCGAAAACTGGATCTGCTGGCGAGCCATCTGGCGCTCGGCATCGGATGCAGCGGCGGGATCTCCCGAACGAACGGCATCCAGCCTGACCACGACATAGCTCCCGCCACGCGGCAAGACATGAACCCTCGGGGTATCACCCGGGTCGGGCAGACGGAACAACTGTTGAATGAAATCCGGCCCATGCTGGAAATCGTTGCGACCAATCGCCCCCAGCTCCTCGAGTGTCAACTCCTCGGCCTCGGCGGCCTCGGCCAGCGCTGCGCCGTCGTCTCCAGCAGCCTCGGCGAGCCTGTCGGCCAGATCCCGCGCCATACCGGCGGCGCGCTCCTGGAGAATGCGCTCACGGATCTCGTCTTCGACGTCCGCGAGCGGCCGTGGCTCAGCCGGGAAGTGCTCGTGGACCTTGACCGCGATCATGTGGTCACGCCCGAGTTCGATCGGGTCGGACACGGCTCGGTCCAGCAGCACCAGGTCGGAAAACGCGGCCTCGACAACCTCGGACTCGCCCGCGATCCCTTCGCCGCCGGCCCGGGTAAACGGTTCGGTGTAGCGAATCTCGAGATCCAGGTCATCAACCAGAGGCTCGAGACTGGTGTCATCTGCGAAGACGATGTCGACCATGCGCTCGGACAACTCGATGTAGAGATCCTCGCGCTGACGCTCGAGGTACTCCTCCAGAATTTCCTCACGCGCCTCTTCGAAACTCATCCCTTCCGGAGGACGGATCTCATCAAGACGGATGATGTGCCAGCCAAAGCGGGTTTCAACCGGCTCGGAGAGGTCGCCGGGCTCGCTCAACCCGTAAAGCGCTTCTTCGAACGCCTCAACCATGTCATCCGGCTCGATCCACCCCAGATCACCGCCCTCTTCACTGGAAACGATATCATCGGAATACTCGGCGGCCAGCTCGGCAAAGTCCTCGCCCTCCCCGATCCGGGCCAGCAACTCATCGACCAGTTGGCGTGCGGCGAATTCGTCGCGCTCTTCGGTTTCCTCGATCAGGATATGCGAGGCACGCCGCGCCTCGGGCGTCAGGTAGCGCTGGCGCGCCGCTTCGTAACGTCGACGAAGCTCATCTTCTTCCAGGGTTGCGTCAGTGAGGAGATCCTCGCCGCGCAACTCGACATAAGCCAGACTGACCTGCTCTTCGGTCGTGAAGACCTCCAGGTTGTCCTGGTAGTAGGCCTCGACATCGGCATCAGTGACCTCGATGCCTTCATGGAAACGTTCGGCCGGAATATCGACCAGTGCGATCTGCCGCGTCTGGTTCTGCAGGCTGATGTGTCGATCAACCTCGGTCTGGGTCACAATGACCGAATCGGCCAGTGCGCCCGGCACCAGGCGTGAAAGGACATCGTCGCGCAGATCGCGCTCGAACGTGCGCGGAGTCTGGCCCGCCGCACTCAATGCCATGCGATAGGCCTCGGGACTGAACTGTCCATCGACCTGGAACTGCGGGACATCTCTGAGAATATCGGCAATCGCCCGATCGGACACCACCAACCCGAGCTTCTCGGTGTGCTGCCGAAGCAACAACTCGTCGATCATGCTCTCCAGAAACTCGCGTCGATAGGTGGGCTGGTTGGTCGCTACATCGTCGTAGTCGTCACCCAGGCGCTGGCGAAGCTCGGCCCGGTGTCGGGCGAACTCGGTCTGGAATTCACTGGTCGATATTTCATCATCCCCGACCACCGCGACCGCATCCTGCGGCACGGCGCGCATGTAACTTTCCATGCCGAAGAAAAGGAAGGGAACGGCGAGAAGACCGAGAACGAAGATGGCAACGATGCCGGTTACGCGATCACGAATGGCCTGAAGCATTTGGAGACTGACTCCGGTCTGGTTTAAGACTGTCAGAAATGCGCAGGGCGCCGCATGGGCGCCCTGCAAGTTAGTGGCGGAGTGGACGGGACTCGAACCCGCGACCCCCGGCGTGACAGGCCGGTATTCTAACCAACTGAACTACCA
>SLIA01000266.1 GCA_007135935.1 Wenzhouxiangella sp. | reverse complement strand
GAGCCCGAAGCGGTCGGTCCCCAGAAGCGGGATCCGGGCCTCCAGGTTCACCACGCCGATCCGCTGGCCCTCGAGCCGCTCGAACTCGGGACATCCTCCGGTGCCCACATCCGTGCACTCGCCGGGCTGGAACGAGTAGGGCGAGTACCCACGGATGAAGGTTTCCCACCCGAGGAAGATCGGCCGCAGGCGGTTCTGATCCCGCTCCGACACCCCGTACCGACCCACGTGCATCCCCCGGGTGGCGAGCGTCAGGTTCTGGTGCGGCGAGAAGTACCGGCGGTGGTCCAGTGTGGCCTGGGCGAAGGAGACCGTCCCCAGCGTCTGGGAAATCTCGTACCGAGCCCGCCACCCCCGCACCGGCGAGACGAACCCGAAGAACGAGTTGTCTTCCACGAACGCCACCGAGGCCTGGGCCAGGTTCAGGGCGTCCGGAGCGTCCAACCGGGTGCGCTCCTCCCGCCCGATGATCCGTCCGAACTGATCCACGGGGAAGAGGCGCCGCTCGGCCGAGTAGTCGAAGCGGTTCAGCCCGGCCGTCAGGTCCACTCGCCGGATCTGGGAGAAGGGATACTGGATCTGCCCGATGGCCTGGCTCTGGCGGATCCGAATCAGATCCTGCACCAGGAAGTTCTGCTGCCCATCCCGGGCGAACCCACCCTGCACGAATCGGTTCGGGACGTGGGACGCCCCCACCCCCCAGTTCCAGCGCCGCTCCAGATCCGAGTAGAAGACCTGGGCGCCGATGTCCTGGATCTCGCCCTGGGCCTGGATGGCGGTGAAGAGCCGGCGGTTCCCCAGCATATCGGAGAACTGTGCGGCGATCCCCCCGGAGATGAAGGTGCCGAACTGATCGACCCCGGCCCCCACCGTGGGCTGCCCGATCCACTCGATACCGAGCCGCGGCTCGAACACCCTGGCGTCCACGGGCCGATGTACGCCCCGTCCCACGAGCCCCGTCTCGAAGTCGGCCAGGAGGTTCCCCACCCGCCCTTGGCTCCGAGGGGCGGCGCCGGGGAGGCGAGCGCCGTCCACCGCCAGGAGCTGGACCGCGCTCACCGGCTCGCCCAGCGCCTCGGCACCGTCCAGCCCGAAGACGTGGTACTCGCCGCCGTCGAAGACGGTGAAAGCCACGCTCCCCGTCTCGAGGGCCACACTCATGGCGGGGGTGGCGGCGGTGATCCCGCTCACCCCGGTGGCCAGGTTCGTCACCCGCCAGATCTCGCCAGACGCCCGGTCCAGGCGGTAGAGGTCCCGGAACCCGTCCGGGTCAGCCAGGAAGTAGAGGCTCTGCCCGTCCGGGGCGAAGACCGGATTCCAGTGCTCCGCCGCGCCAAGGGGCGCCAGACGGGTCCGCTCACCGGACTCGAGATCCAGCACCATCAGGGCCGCTGGGCCGAAGGAGAGGCGGTCGAAGTTCGTGTTCGGTCCCTCGTCGCTCACGAACACCACCTGCCGCCCGTCCGGTGAGAAGGAGGGCTGCATGGCCGAGTAGCGGGTGTCGGTGAGGCGGGTCACCTCGCCCGACTCAAGGTCCTTCTGGAAGAGGTCGGTGGTCCCCCGCACCTTCCCGGAGAAGACGAGGGTCCGGCCGTCGGGGCTGAAGGCGGGGCTCCGCACCTCGCCGATCTCCTCCGGCACCCGGAGGAGGGGCCCAGGCCGGCCGTCGCGAGCCCGGTAGAGCTGGATCTGGTTCCGGCCCTGGGCGAAGGCCACCACCGCCAGGTGCTCTCCATCCGGCGACCATGCCGCCGCCGAATCCAGGAAGCGGAGGGCGTCCAGGTGGGCGTCCCGCACCGAGCTCGTGATGCGCCGGATGATCTCACCGGTGCGGGCATCAGCCAGGAAGATCTCGATGGTGAAGAGATCCTTCTCCGAGAGGAAGGCGACGTAGCGTCCGTCCGGGCTCAGCGCCGGCGCCAGATTCTGCCGCCCGGCCCCGGTCTCGGGGGAGAGAAGAAGCGTCCCCGCCTCCTGCGGCGGGGTCCGCCCTTCCATGAGAGGCCCGTACTGGGCCACGGCCTCTTCCTTCCAGAGGGCCGAGAGGGAGTCGGACGACATGCCCAGGACCTGGCGCACCGCCGTCTCGATGTTGGCCTCCACCGCGAACCGGAGGAGGTCGCCGTTCACCTGATCGCCCCAGCGTCCGCCCACCCAGGCCCACCACGCATGGCCGAAGCGGTAGGGGAAGTAGCGCATCTGGTTCCGGCTCAGGTCCCGCATGGTGGGGAACTCGTCGCGGAGCACGGCGTCCCGCATCCACATGGCGGTGTGGCTCGCGTGCCCGCCCAGCGAGAGGTACTCAGCCTGCCCTTCCACGAACCAGAGGGGAAGGCGCATGAGTCCCTGGAGGCCGGTCCGACGCCCCGCCAGATCGAACTGGAAGGCGTGCACGATCTCGTGACCCAGCACGTGGTCCGTGTCACCCCACGACGAGCCCACGGGCATGATGATGCGGTCGCGGAGCCCCTCGGCCACACCGCCGACCCCCTGGCTGATCTGCCCGGGGAGGACGTTGGTCTGCTGGAAGTGGGGGTGGGTGGCGTAGAAGATCAGGGGGCGCCGCTCACCCAGCTCCCGCCCCAGCACCCGCGCCATCCGTTCGTACCACCGGTCGGCCAGCCGGCCGATGTCCTCGATGGAGTCCTCGAGATCGTCGTAGAAGTAGATCTCGAAGTGGTTCGTCTCGAGGATCCGGAAGTCGAAGGTTTCGTACTGGACCTTGTTTCGCCCAAATTGCTGGGCCTCCGCCGACACCGGCGCCCAGAGGGGGACGAGGAAGAGGGCGGCAAGGAACGAACAGAAGAATCTATGCATGACCCGAAAGGCTGAACGGGAATGGTGACCAGCAGCGTAAGGGTGGCGCTTGAGCGGTGATCCGGCCGAGGAGCGCCGGATGGAGGAAGGGCGAAGCGGCCTGGTGAGGGCCCTTCCGGCAGCTCGTGCCTCCGTGGGCGCGCGCGAGCAGGAGCCGGCGGCCCGAGCCTCAGGCCCATGTGGGAACGGAAGGAAGGATCAGCTGCGCCCCGTCCGTTCGCCCCTCATGGTGTGATAATCGTGGAGGGGGGTGGGAAGTTCCGTCTCGCTCGGCCAGCGGCGGTTTTCTATGTTCAGCTTTTCTTCCCCGCCACCTAATCCCACAGGCCCATGCGGATCCACCGCCACAAGACAGCAATTGGTCGCACGGAGCTTTCCAGGCCTTTCCAGCTCGCCTTGGCGTCCGGGGTCATCAAGGACGGAACGGACATCCTGGACTACGGATGTGGTCGGGGAGATGATGTCCGGGTCCTATCCGCGCTGGGATTCACATGTGAGGGTTGGGACCCTGTCCACCGTCCGGACGGAAACCGCCAGGCCTCCGACGTAGTGAACCTAGGCTACGTCGTGAACGTCATCGAAGACCCCGAGGAGCGAGCGGATGCCTTGGTCCAAGCTTGGGCTCTGGCGAAGAAGGCCTTGGTCGTGGCCGGGCGGGTCGATATCCAGTCACAGCCTGAGGACGCAGATGCTCTGGGCGACGGGATCCTAACCTCCCGGGGAACCTTCCAGAAGTTCTTCACCCAGGACGAGCTCCGGATCTGGATTGAACGGGTACTGAAGGTCGATCCGATCGCGGCCGGGCCGGGCATCTTCTTCGTCTTCCGGTCAGACCTGGACCGGCAACGCTACTCCAGCGGGATCCTGAGGAGAGCGATCCCCACCCGCGTAAGCCTGCTTGACGATGAGAGAATCGCCGAGCACCGGAAGAGTTTGGAGCCTCTTCTCGGCTTCTTTGAGGAACGCGGCAGACTTCCCTCCGCGGACGAACTCCCCAACGCTTCGGAGGTCATCTCG
>SLIA01000150.1 GCA_007135935.1 Wenzhouxiangella sp. | reverse complement strand
TGTTCAGGTCCGAAATGTCGCCCGTCGGGGATGTGACCCCGACCTACGGTTGACTCTCACCTCTCCCAAATTTGGTCATAACGGCATTTAAGGTGTAAAATGGCGGGATTTACCTGCCGGAGCACGCCGCATGCGCCTGATCGACGAAGCCCTCACTTTTGACGATGTTTCCCTGGTGCCGGATTACTCCGAGGTGCTGCCCAAGGACGTCGATCTGTCCACCCGGATCACGCGCGATCTCGAACTCAATATTCCGCTGGCCTCGGCGGCCATGGATACGGTTACCGAGGCCCGCCTGGCCATCGCAATGGCCCAGGCCGGCGGGGTGGGCGTGATTCACAAGAACATGACCATCGAGCGCCAGGCCGAGCAGGTGCGTATCGTCAAGAAGTACGAAGCCGGCGTGATCAAGGATCCGATCACGGTGGGTCCGTACACCAGCATTCGCGATGTGTTCGAGCTGACCCGACGTCACAACATCTCCGGCGTGCCGGTGGTCGACGGGGGCGAGCTGGTGGGTATCGTGACCAGCCGCGACATGCGCTTTGAGCGTCACCTCGACGACCCGGTGCGCAACATCATGACCCGCAAGGAAAAGCTGGTGACCGTTCAGGAAGGCGCCAGTCAGGACGAGGTGCTCGAGCTGCTGCACAAGCACCGCATCGAGAAGGTGCTGGTGGTCAATGGCAGTTTCCAGCTCAAGGGGCTGATCACGGTCAAGGACATCCAGAAGTCGCGTGACTTTCCCAATGCCGCCAAGGACAGTGCCGAGCAACTGCTCAGTGCGGCCGCGGTCGGCGTGGGGGGTGACACCGAGGATCGGATTGCCGCGCTGGTCGAGGCGGGTATCGACATCGTTGTGGTCGACACCGCCCATGGTCATTCCAAGGGTGTGCTCGATCGCATCCGCTGGGTCAAGCAGCACTTCCCGGATGTTCAGGTGGTCGGTGGCAATGTTTCAACATCCGACGCCGCGCGTGATCTGGCCGAGGCCGGCGCCGACGGCATCAAGATCGGCCAGGGGCCGGGCTCGATCTGCACCACTCGTGTCGTTGCCGGCATCGGCGTGCCGCAGGTCAGTGCGGTGGCGGCCGCGGCCGACGCGGTGCGAAAGTCCGATGTGCCGCTGATTGCCGATGGCGGCATCCGCTTCTCCGGCGATGTGGCCAAGGCCCTGGCCGCTGGTGCGTCCAGTGTCATGATCGGCGGCCTGTTGGCCGGTACCGAGGAGGCGCCCGGCGAGGTCGAACTCTACCAGGGCCGGTCCTACAAGAGCTACCGAGGCATGGGGTCGCTGAGCGCGATGGAGCAGGGCTCCAAGGACCGCTACTTCCAGGCCGAAGCCGATGCCGACAAGCTGGTGCCCGAGGGCATCGAGGGCCGCGTGCCTTACAAGGGCCCGATCGGCGGCGTGGTTCACCAGCTCATGGGTGGCCTGCGCGCATCCATGGGCTATGTTGGCTGTGCCACCATCGAGGAGATGCGGACCCGCCCGCGCTTCGTGCGCATCTCGCCGGCCGGCGTGCGCGAATCCCACGCCCACGACGTGGCGATTACCAAGGAAGCACCCAACTACAAGTTGGGGTAGGGGTTGGTGAAGCCGCTTTCGGTTTGCATGACTGGAACTCCGGGTTCGCAGATACCGACAAGGGTGCAGAAAAGCATGGGCGGCACGTGGTCCGTGAAACCCTGAATTGCAGGAGCCAGAATGAGCTTGCGTGAAATCGTCAATCCCGGGGTGGTGGAAAGCGCCGGGGAGCTGAATCGTCAGTTCGATTCGGCCACTCCCTTCCGTCACCTGGTGCTGGATGATTTCTTCGACGAGTCCTTCTGCCAGCGGTTGGCCGATCAGTTTCCTCCGTTCGATGAACGGCGGGCCATGAACGAGAACGGCGAGGTCGGCGCCAAGTGCGTCCATGAAAGGCTTGATGCGCTGGCCGATTCCTACATGCGCACTGACCGCCTGATTCAGTCGCCGGAATTCCTGGGTTGGCTGAGCAAGGTGTCCGGTATCGATGAACTACTTTACGATCCGGACTATGTCGGTGGCGGAACGCACGAAAACCGGCATGGGCAGGAGCTGGATCCACACGTTGATTTCAACCGGCATCCTCGGTTTGGATGGCATCGGCGGCTGAATCTCATTGTCTACCTGAATCGCGAGTGGCGGGATGAATGGGGCGGGGCGATCGAGTTCCATACCGATCCACGCCTGCCGCGCGAACAGAATCACGTCACCCGGGTCGAGCCACTATTCAATCGGGCTGTCCTTTTCGAGACCACGGATTGGTCCTGGCATGGATTCAGCCAGATCCTGCTTCCGGACGCTGACGATGACCAGCGTTCCCGCAAGTCCATCGCCTTGTATTTCTACAGCCGGCAGCGACCGGAGGCGGAACGTGGTCGCCCGCACTCGACCATCTACGTAGAACGCCCGCTCCCCGAACACATTCAACCGGGCGTTACGCTCAGTGAATCCGACCATCGGGAAATCGTTCGCCTGCTGGCGCGGCGCGACCAGCATCTGCAAAGACTCTACGACAACATTGCCGAACTGGGGCAGCGTATCGAGGACGTTCAGCAACGCATGAGCATCCGGGGCCGGCTGTGGTGGCTTGCCGACCGGATGGGTGTTGGAGGCGTGCTGCGTCGTATTCGCCAGCGGTTCAAGCGATTCCAACCCATTGATTTTTACTGAGGCCCCATGGATATTCACGCCGACAAGATTCTCATCCTCGATTTCGGTTCCCAGTACACGCAACTGATTGCGCGCCGCGTGCGCGAAATCGGGGTGTATTCGGAGATCCTGCCTTTCGATGTGGGCGAGGAGGTCATTCGCGAGTTCGGTGCCAGCGGCATCGTATTGTCGGGCGGGCCCGAATCGGTTGCCTTCGAGGACAGCCCGCGCATTCCGCCGGTGGTCTTCGAGCTGGGGGTGCCGCTGCTGGGTATCTGCTACGGCATGCAGGCCATGGCCACCCATTTTGGCGGCGAGGTCAGTCCGTCCGACGAGAAAGAATTCGGTTACGCCGAGGTGGCACAGGATGCTCCCGGGCGGCTGCTCGAAGGGATCGAGGACCGGATTGATTCAGGTGGCCGGGCGCTGCTGGATGTGTGGATGAGTCACGGCGACAAGGTCACCACATTGCCCAGGGGGTTCCAGACCATCTGCACCACCGCCTCGGCACCGATTGCCGGCATGGGCGATGACGAGCGCCGTTACTACGGCCTGCAGTTTCACCCCGAGGTGACCCACACCGTCCAGGGCCGACGGATTCTCGAGCGCTTCGTACATGACATCTGCGGCTGCGAGGAAAGCTGGACCACCGCGGCCATCATCGACGATCAGATCGATCGGGTGCGTGAGCAGGTTGGCGACGACACCGTGCTGCTGGGCCTGTCCGGCGGGGTGGATTCCTCGGTCGTTGCCGCGTTGCTGCACGAGGCCATCGGCGATCAACTGCTGTGCATCTTTGTCGACACCGGCCTGCTGCGCTACCAGGAGGGCGACCAGGTCATGGCCACATTTGCCGAGCACCTGGGCGTGCGCGTCGAGCGCATCAACGCGCGCGATCAGTTCATGAACGCTCTGGCCGGTGTGTCCGATCCTGAACAGAAGCGCAAGATCATCGGCCGCGAGTTCATCCGCGTGTTCGAACAGGCCGCCAAGAACCACCAGGAAGCAAGCTGGCTGGCCCAGGGCACCATCTATCCCGATGTGATCGAGTCGGCCGGTGCGGCCACCGGCAAGGCCAAGGTGATCAAGTCGCACCACAATGTCGGCGGCCTGCCCGAGGACATGAACCTGAAGCTGGTCGAGCCTTTGAAGGAACTGTTCA
>SLIA01000137.1 GCA_007135935.1 Wenzhouxiangella sp. | reverse complement strand
GTGAAAGGTGAAAGGTGAAAGGTGAAAGGTGAAAGGTGAAAGGTGAAAGGTGAAAGGTGAAAGGTGAAAGGTGAAAGGTGAAAGGATGTTGCGGAAACCGGAAACCGGAAACCGGAAATCGCGTGCCCCTAAACACCACCCGTCAAAGCCGAAACTCCTTCCCCAAGTACACGTTGCGGACGTTCTCGTCGGCCATGACGTCGGCGGGGGCGCCGGCGGTGAGGACCTTGCCCTGGCTGATGATGTAGGCACGGTCGCAGATGCCGAGTGTTTCGCGCACGTTGTGGTCGGTGATCAGGATGCCGATGTCGCGGGCAGCCAGTTGCTGCACGATGCGCTGGATCTCGCCGACCGAGATCGGGTCGACGCCGGCAAACGGTTCGTCGAGCAGGATGAACGAGGGGCTTGCCGCCAGGGCGCGGGCGATCTCGACCCGCCGGCGTTCACCCCCCGACAGGCTGATGCCGGGCTGGTCGGCCAGGTGCGAGACATGGAATTCCTCCATGAGCTGGGTCAGCTCGGCGCGGCGTTGGTCGCGGTCGAGATCCGGTCGCAGTTCGAGGATGGCCATGATGTTGTCGGCCACGCTCAGGCGGCGAAAGATCGAGGCCTCCTGGGGCAGGTAGCCGAGCCCACGCTGGGCGCGCTGGTGCATGCTGGCGCGGGTCAGATCGCGCTGACCGATACGAATGCTGCCCGAATCCGGTGCAATCAGGCCCACGACCATGTAGAAGCAGGTGGTCTTGCCCGCGCCGTTCGGACCCAGCAGGCCGACCACCTCGCCGGTGTCGACGTTGAGGGTGACGCCGTCGACCACGGTGCGTCCGCGGTAGGATTTGGTCAGTTGTTCGGCGATCAGCACGGCAATCAGTCCTCGATCTCGTCATTGACCGGCTCGTCGACGAGTTCCGGGTCGATGATCATATGGATGCCGCCCTCGCCCTCGGTGGCCTGTGTGCGCAGGTCATAGAGTAGCCGCTGGCCGGAGAACGATCCCCTGGGTTCGCGCACGCGTGCATTGCCTTCCATGACGACCTGTTCGGCGAGCAGTCGGTGGATGATGCGATCGGACTCGCCTTCGACCCGGCGGGCCTGTTCGGTGACAGTGGACCAGCGCGCGGGACTGCCGTCGAGTTCGATGCGCTCGTATCGTTCACCGACCTGAACTGCCTGGCCGGTGTCGGCTTCCACGACCAGTTCGCCGCGCTCGATGCGCACGCCGTCGGACAGGACGATGCGGTTGTCGGTCACCTGGAATTCGATGCGTCCGGCCTGGCCGCGAATTTCCTCGCCTTCCTCGTCGAGTGCGCGCCAGGTGGCCGGGTTGCCTTCGAGTTCGAAGCGCTCGTAACTGCGATCCTGGCCCTGAAAGGCATGGCCTTCGTCGGCACGGACTTCCATCTCGCCACGGGTGATGAGAATGTTGCCGCTCAGCCGCGTGGCGCCCTGGCTGCCGTCGAAGCGGCCGCTGTCGGCCCGGATATCGATCGGCTCGTCGCCGGGTGAATCAGCCGCGATCGGCACTGTGGCCGTCAAGGTCGTGGCGAACAGCAGGCTTGAGAGTGCCCTGTACATGGTTGGTCAGCTCGATGGTGTTGTCGTCCAGCCGGATAATGAGGCCGCCGGCGCGCAGCCAGGAGCCTGCCTGGTGTATCTCCACCGGCTCATCGGAGATGATTGTACGCTCGGTGCGATGGTGGTGCAGCGTCTCGGCCAGCACCCGGATCTCGCCGTCGGGATGGGCATGAACCAGTTCCACGTCGTTTTCGAGAACCAGTTCCTCGTTTTCACGCATGATCAGCCCGGTGCGGGCGCGGCCGCGCCAGTCGGCACCGTCGGGTTCGATATGGAACCGGGGGTCGGTCAGTCGGGCCACGCGGGCTTCGGCCTCGTGTTCCAGGCGCGGTCCGGCAATTTCGAGCTCGACGCGATCATTCGGGTCGCGGAAACTGGCGGAAAAATCGGTCAGGGAGTAGTTGAAGCGCGTGTCCGGTGCAATGATTTCGGGCTCGGTGACGCTGTCGACCGGCATCCAGGTGCGCAGCATGATGGCCGCAATCAGTGCCAGGCAGGCAGCGACGATGATGCGCCAGTTCATCGGAAGCCGTCGCGCCAGGTCTCGAGCTTGTCCTGGGCGGAGAGAATCAGCTCGCAGATCTCGCGCACCGCGCCGCGACCACCCGGTTTAGCGGTAACGAAGTCGGCCTGCTCGCGAATCCATTCATCGGCGTCGGCAGGTGCGCACTTTAATCCGCAGCGTCCCATGGCCGGCCAGTCGACCAGATCGTCGCCGGTATAGCACACCGCCTGCGCTGCGACGGACTCGACTTCCAGAAGCTTGTCGAGCGCACTCGCCTTGTCCTGGTGGCCCTGCATGACGCGCTCGATACCCAGCTCGCTCATGCGCCGCTCCAGCGCGCCGGATGTCCTGGCCGTGATCACGGCCACGCGAATACCGAACTTCATCAGGGCCTTCAGACCCAGGCCGTCGCGCACATGAAAGGCCTTGATCTGCTCGCCCGAATCGGTGAAGAGCAGGCGGCCGTCGGTCATCACGCCGTCGATGTCGAACACCGCCAGTTCGACTTTTCGGGCCAGCTCGGCAGGACGTCGGCTGTTCATACGACGCCGGCCTGGAGCAGGTCCTGGAAGTTGAGCGCGCCGACCAGTCGTCCCTCGCGATCGGTGACCAGCACGCCCTGAATGCGGTGGCTTTGCATCAGTTCCACGGCGGCAGCGGCCAGTTCGTCGGCGGCGATGGTGCGCGGGTTGGCGGTCATGATCGAGGCCACGGTGCTCAGGCGAATGTCGCCCAGGTCGTCGAGGTGGCGTCTGAGGTCGCCGTCGGTGACGATGCCGACCAGTTCATCGTTGTCGACCACGGCGCACAGGCCCAGTCGGCTGCGGGTCATCTGCACGATGGCCTCGGCGATGGTTGCCCCGCTGCCGATGGTCGGCAGTTCCTCGCCACTGTGCATGATGTCGCTGATCCTGAGCAGCAGCCGGCGTCCCAGCGTTCCGGCCGGGTGCGAGCGGGCAAAGTCCTCGGCGGTGAAGCCGCGTGCGTCCAGCAGGGCAACGGCCAGTGCATCTCCCAGTGCCAGCTGGGCCGAGGTCGATGCCGTGGGTGCCAGGCCCAGCGGGCAGGCTTCGCGGTCGACGCTGGTGTCGAGATGGACGTCGGCGTAGCGCGCCAGCGTCGAGTCGGGGTTGCCCGTCATCGCCACCAGGGTCACGCCCAGGCGCTTGAGTCCGGGCAGCAGGCGCAGCAACTCCTCGGTTTCGCCGGAGTTCGACAGCGCCAGCACCAGATCGTCTGCGCGGATCATGCCCAGGTCGCCGTGGCTGGCCTCGGCCGGATGAACGAAGAAGGCCGGCGTGCCGGTCGAGGCCAGGGTAGCGGCCAGCTTGTGCCCGATATGGCCCGACTTGCCCATGCCGGTCACGATCAGGTGGCCCGGACAGTCAAGGACATGCCGGCAGGCGGCGACGAAATCGTCATCAATCCGGCTTGCCAGCGCCGAGATGGCGCGGGCCTCGGTTTCGAGCACTTCGGTGGCAGCCCGGTGGATGCGTTGTGGATCAACCATGGTGAAACAGTTTACTCCCTATCCCGCGATGGCCTGGGAAATAACCGTCGACTGGTAGCCGATATAGCCGGCAAACAACAAGAATGCGGCCGGTCGGCCGATCAGGCCGGGACCGCTGCGGCGCCAGACCAGCACGAACAGCAGGATGGTGATGGCGAACATGACGAGCACGTCCCGGTTGAGCAGGACAGCCTCGATCTGCATCGGATGAATCAGGGCCGCGATGCCCAGCACGCCGAGCAGGTTGAACATGTTCGAACCGAGGATATTGCCGATGGCGAGGTCGTCTTCCTTGCGAAACGCGCAGGCGGCGGCTGCGGCCAGTTCGGGCAGGCTGGTGCCCAGCGCGACGATGGTCAGGCCGATCACTGCCTCCGAGACGCCCACGATCATGGCCAGGCCGACTGCGCCATTGACCAGGATGTGCGCACTCAGCGGCAGCAGGATGAGGCCGAGAATGGTCCACATCAGCGCGGTCCGGGTCCGCATGTCTTCGGGTACTTCATCGACCAGCGTGGCGGCCACGGGATCGTTCCGGCCCTGTGTCAGGCCCAGCACGATCATGCCGCCGACCAGCAGTGCCAGTCCCGCGATCAGGATCATGCCGTCGATGCGGCTGAAGTTGAGATTCCACATCACCGCCAGGGTGACCAGCATGATCAATCCGAGCACGGGAAACTCGCGCTTGAGGGTCACGCGCTCGACTTTCAGTGGATAGATCAATGCCGTCAGGCCGAGAATCAGTCCGACATTGGCGATGTTCGAGCCGATGGCATTGCCGATGGCCAGCGAGGGATTTCCCCGGAGCGAGGCGATGGCCGAAACCAGCATTTCCGGTGCCGATGTGCCGAAGCCGACGATGGTCAGCCCGACGATCAGCGTCGGCATGCCGAAGTTGCGAGCCAGCGCCGACGCACCGCTGACCAGCCGGTCGGCGGCCCAGATCAGCAGCACGAAGCCGGCTGCCAGCTCGAGCAGTGCAATGGTCAGGCTCATCAAAAAATACTTTTACGCGTCGCTGGTGAAGAGAGGGTCACGGTTGCATTAGACTGGAAAAGAACCCGCACAAACCCAATACACTGTCCTCACCCGATGCCGGACAGCGCTTCAACATGGACCCATCTGCAATTGAACAGGTTATTTTACAGGCATTGCCGGGCGCCGATGTGCGCGTCGAATCCGAAGACAACGTGCATTACGTGGCCCGGATCGTCAGTGACGAGTTTGCCGGCTTGAGCCGAATTCAGCGCCATCGGCGCATACATGAAGCACTTGGACCCTCGCTGGGGCGAGAAATTCATGCGCTCAGCCTGGATCTCAAGACACCCGACGAAGTCACCAGCTGACCTCTCTCCCGCTTTTCGGAAACTTTCCCAATGGCCAGAATCCAGATTGCCGGTGGTCGACCCCTTCAGGGCACGGTCGAGATCTCCGGTGCCAAGAACGCCGTGTTGCCCATTCTCATGGCCTCGTTGCTGACCGACCAGCCCTGCGGGCTCAGTGGCGTGCCTCATCTCAAGGATGTGACCACGACCATGGAGTTGCTTGGCCAGATGGGAGTGGAGATCTCGCTGGGCGATCGTTTCCGGGTGGAAATGCAGGCTCGCGAACTGGCCAGCGATACCGCACCCTACGAACTGGTCAAGACCATGCGTGCCTCCATTCTCGTGCTGGGGCCGTTACTGGCGCGACAGGGGGTGGCGAAAGTGTCGCTGCCGGGCGGTTGTGCCATCGGTGCGCGTCCGGTCGACCTGCATCTCAAGGGCCTGAAGGCCATGGGTGCCGATATCCAGGTCGATGCCGGATACATCGTGGCCCGGGCCGAACGCCTCAAAGGCGCGCGCGTGGTGCTCGACACCGCCACGGTCACCGGCACCGAGAACATCATGATGGCCGCTACCCTGGCCGACGGTACGACGGTGATCGAGAATGCCGCCCAGGAGCCCGAAGTGGTGGATCTGGCCGAGTGCCTGATCACCATGGGGGCCGAGATCTCCGGCCATGGCACCAACACCATTACCATCACCGGCCGTGAGCGTCTGGCCGGCTACGACTACCGGGTGCTTCCCGATCGCATCGAGGCCGGAACCTTCCTGGTGGCCGCCGCCATGACCGGTGGCTGCGTGCGTGTCACCCGCGCCCGTCCCGACACCCTCGACGCGGTTCTGGGCAAGCTCGAGGAAGCCGGCGCCGAAATCACCGTCGGCGAGGACTGGATCGAACTGGACATGGGCGGACGAAGACCGAAAGCGGTCAATGTGACCACGGCGCCGTATCCCGGCTTTCCTACCGACATGCAGGCCCAGTTCACGGCGCTCAACGCCATTGCCGAAGGCACCGGCGTGGTGCGTGAGACCGTCTTCGAGAATCGCTTCATGCATGTGCAGGAGTTGCAGCGACTGGGCGCGGACATGCGTCTGGAAGGCAACGCCGTGATCATCCGTGGCATGGAGAAACTGACCGGGGCCCCCTTGATGGCCACCGACCTGCGTGCCTCGGCCTGCCTGGTGCTGGCCGGTCTGGTGGCCGAAGGTGAAACCGTGGTCGACCGGGTCTATCACATCGACCGGGGCTACGAAAACATCGAAGAAAAACTGCGCCAGCTCGGCGCCGATATCCGGCGGATGACTGGTTAGTCGTTCGGTCGCTTGGTCGTTTTGTCTTTTTTTCGCTTGAAGGGGCGGTGGCGTGAGGCTGGCGGTGATGGCTGCGGTGCCGGTCGTTGACCTCCGAACCGTCAGTTGACGAAAAGACCAAACGACAAAACGACCAAGCGACGAAACAACCAAGCGACGAAACGACCGCTCACCCGCCCCTGGAGAACTCCAGTTTCTGCCCCGGTACCACGCCGGTGAGCAGGCCGTCGCGCCAGACCAGGTGGCCGTTGACCCAGGTGGCGGCAACGGTGGCCGGCAGCTTGCGGCCGGCAAACGGCGTCCAGCCGCATTGCGAGAGCATGGGCTGGTTGTCGACGATCGTGCGCTTGTCCTCGTCGATCATGACCAGGTCGGCCCAGTAGCCCTCCCGAATGAAACCGCGCTCGGCCAGTTCGAACCGAATGGCCGGGTTGTGCGCTGTCTTCTCGACCAGCTGTTCCGGGCTGAGGGTGCGTGCGGCGACCAGCGACCAGGCCGCGGGCAGGGCGTACTGCACCAGCGGCAGCCCGGCAGCGGCGCTGTCGTAGCTGCCGGTCTTCTCGCTCAACAGGTGCGGCGCATGGTCCGTGGCCATGAGGTCGATACGATGGTCACGCAGTGCCTGGCGCAGGGCCCGGCGATCGGCCATGGTCTTGATCGAGGGGTTGCACTTGATCAGGTTGCCGAGGGTCTCGTAATCGGCATCGATGAAATACAGGTGATGAATGCAGGCTTCGCCGGTGATCTGCTTTCCGGCGACCGGTCCGGATTCGAACAGTGCCGTTTCCTCGGCCGTGCTCAGATGCAGTACATGCAGCCGGGTGCCGTGTTGCCTGGCCAGGTCGACGGCAAGCCGGGTTGATTTCAGGCAGGCTTCGTGCGAGCGGATTTCGGCATGGGCGCGCGCGGGAATGTCCTTGCCGTGGCGCGCGATTGCGGCCGCCAGGTTGCGCTCGATGGTCGGGGCATCCTCGCAGTGGGTTACCACCATCAGTGGTGAATGCTCGAAAATGCCGGCAAGGGTTTCGGGTTGGTCGACCAGCATGCTGCCCGTTGAAGAGCCCATGAACACTTTCAGGGCACAGGCTTCATCGGGGCCCGTGGCACGAATTTCGTCGAGGTTGTCGTTGCTTGCCCCGAGGTAGAAGCTGTAGTTGGCGGTCGAGCGGCCGGCTGCACGGCTGAACTTGTCGGCCAGCGCCTGTCGGGTGGTGGTCGGCGGGGAAGTGTTGGGCATCTCCATGTAGCTGGTGATGCCGCCGGCGACTGCGGCCCGTGATTCCGAGGCAATGTTGCCCTTGCGCGTCAGGCCGGGTTCGCGGAAATGCACGTGGCTGTCGATCATGCCGGGCATGACATAGCGCCCGCGGGCATTGATCATCGTTTCGCCGGCCCGGCTCGTGAGCCCGGAGTCGATGCGCTCGATGCGCCCGTGCCGGATGCGAATGTCGGTTTCGACGATCCGTCCCTCGTTGACGACGCGTGCATTGGCAATCAGCCAGCGGTTCATGAAGCCTGCTGATCCTCGTTGCCCGGCACCGGGTCCTTGCCGCCGTCACACAACGGGTGGCAGCGCATCAGTCGCTTGAAGGCCATCCAGCTTCCACGCCCGGCGCCGTACATCTCGATGGCCTGCATGGCGTAGACCGAGCAGGTCGGGTCGAATCGGCACTGGCCGCCGATCCAGGGCGACAGCACGTAACGGTAGGCCCGGATGAAAAAAATGAGTATGGTTTGCATCGGGGGTTGCCCTTGAGTCGCTACTAGGATATATAATCGGCGGTTTTGCAACAACCTGCTTAAGAGGCTGCGAGTCCATGCCCAGCAAGACGGTGGAATTGCCGGAAGGCTACAAGCCCTCGGAAGACGAGGAATACATGTGCCAGGAGCACCTGGAGTACTTTCGCCAGATGCTGCTCAAGTGGCGCGAAGACCTGATCGAGGAGTCGCAGGAGACGATCAACAATCTCCGCGGCGAGGTGCGCGATGTCGGCGACGAGGCCGAGCGTGCCAGCCGGGAAACCGAAAACAGCCTGGAGCTCAGGACCCGGGACCGGTATCGCAAGCTACTGGGCAAGATCGACCAGGCGCTGGCCCGTGTCGATGACGGTTCGTATGGCTTCTGTGAAGAGACGGGCGAGGAGATTGGCCTGGCCCGGCTCGAGGCGCGTCCCATTGCCACGCTGTGCCTGGATGCCCAGGAGCGCTGGGAACTGAAGCAGAAGCAGATGCGCGACAGCCGCTAAGCGGTCGACGCCCGTTCCTCGGCTCCATTCTTCGCGTTGCGTCCCGGATTTTCCGGGACGCCGCGAATCCTGTTGGCCCGACTCAACGCTGCATTGCTGGCGGGTCAGGCGCTCGCATCCCGAACGCGGGCCAGCTCGGCCTGGCGATGGATCTCGGCGAGCATGGCGTTGAGCCCGTTCGCCCGGGTCGGGGACAAATGCTGACTCAGGCCGATTTCGTGCACGAATTCGGGCTCCGAGCCCAGAATTTCGGCGGCGCTGCGCCCCGAGTAGACCCGCAGAATCAGGGCAATCAGCCCCGAGACGATGGCCGCATCGGAATTGGCCCTGAACTCCAGGCGCTCGGCGTCACCTTCGGCAATCAGCCACACCTGAGACTGACAGCCGTCGAGCAGCCGGTCGTCGGTTTTCTCTTCTGCGGGCAGTTCGGGCAGCTTGCGCCCCAGGTCGATCAGGTACTGATAGCGATCCATCCAGTCGTCGAACAGACTGAACTCGTCGATGATCTCGCGCTGGGCCTGTTCAATGCTCACTGCGTGGCCACCTCCCATGTGGTGCCTTCCGGTCCGTCCTTGAGCACGATGCCGCGCTCGCTCAACTCGTCGCGGATGCGGTCGGCGGTGGCGAAATCCCTGTCCGCCCGTGCCTGGTTGCGTTGCCGGATCAATTCCTCGACCTCGGACTCGTCGACATCCACCTCGGCCTGACGGCTGGCGAACCACGCCGCGGGCGCTTCCTGCAGCAGTCCGAGCAGTCCGGCGGAGGCGCGCAGGCTTGCAGCCAGCCTGGGCGACGCCTCGTCACCGGCCGATGCAAGTTTGCGCGCCAGGCGGTTGACCTCGGCCAGTGCGGTCGGCGTGTTGAGGTCATCTTCCAGGGCCGCGATGACCGCGTCGTCGGCATCGCCATCGTCGGCTGGCGGGTGATCGCGCAGCAGGCCATAGAGACGGTCGAGCGTGGCCTGAGCCTGTTCCAGCGCCTTTTCCGACCAGTCCAGCGGCTGACGGTAATGGGCCGAGAGCAGCACGTAGCGCAATACTTCGCCGGGCCAATTCTTGAGCAGTTCGTGGACGATGAGCGTATTGCCCAGCGATTTCGACATCTTGCGCTTCTCGACAGTCACGAAGCCGTTGTGCATCCAGTAGCGGGCAAAAGTGTCGGTGCCGTGGGCGCAGCGGCTCTGGGCGATCTCGTTTTCGTGGTGGGGAAAGACCAGATCCTGTCCGCCGGCATGGATGTCGATGACCTCGCCCAGGTGTTTCGCGCTCATGGCCGAGCACTCGATGTGCCAGCCGGGGCGGCCGCGCCCCCAGGGACTGTCCCAGCCGGGCTGGTCGTCGCTCGATGGCTTCCACAGGACGAAATCGCCGGGGTGCTTCTTGTAGGGCGCCACATCGACGCGCGCACCGGCGATGAGTTCGCGCATGTCACGCTTTGACAGCTTGCCGTAATCGTCAAAGCTCTCGACATTGAACAGCACGTGGCCCTCGGCTGCATAGGCGAACCCCCGCCCGATCAGCTTCTCGATCATGGCAATGATGTCGTCGATGTGATCGGTGGCACGCGGCTCAACCGTCGGTCGTGCCACGCCGAGGGCAGCCATGTCCTCGTGGTAGATGGCAGCAAAACGCTGGGTGATCACGTCGATGTCCACGCCCTGCTCGGCAGCCGCGGCGTTGATCTTGTCGTCGACATCGGTGATGTTTCGCGCGTAAATCACCTTCGGATAGCGGCGCGCGAGCACCCGGTGGAGCAGGTCGAAGATCACCGCCGGGCGGGCATTGCCGATATGGGCGTAGTTGTAGACCGTCGGGCCGCAGGCATAAACCGTCACGCGTTCGGGGTCGAGCGGAACGAACTCTTCCTTGCGTCGGGTCAGGGTGTTGTGGATACGAATCGTCATCGGGCAAAAGATTTGCGCCAGCGCGCTACAATCAAGGGTAAACCCACGAGTTTAACCGATCAGGAAATCCCCATGCCCAATCCCGATGCCCTGCTGTATGCCCGTCACATCGAGCATCGACGCGAGGAGATCGACGAGACGCTGACCGAACTGGGCTACGACGGCCTGCTGATTCACTCCGGTCGCCCCGAGAACCGGCTGTTCGATGACCAGCACCCACCATTCCGTGCCCATGCTCCGTTCGTGTCCTGGGTGCCCGAACCGTTCACGCCCGATTGCCTGCTCGAACTGCGCCCGGGCCGCAAGCCGCGACTGTGGTACTGCCAGCCCGACGACTTCTGGCACCTGCCGCCGGACGGGCCGGCTTCATGGTGGGCCGACAGCCTGGATGTGGAGATCGTGACTCGCGCCGAGGACTGGCACGAGCGTTTTGGTCAACAGCGGGCACTGGCGGTTATCGGCGACGAGCGAGCCATCGGTCATCTCCTCGATGGTGCCGACCTGAATGCACCGGAGCTGATGTGGCGTCTGGACGAGGCGCGTACCCGCAAGACCGCCTGGGAGCGCGAATGCCTGGCCCGTGCCAACCAGCGCGCCGTGGCCGGCCACCTGGCCGCGGCCCGGGCATTTCGCGATGGGGGCAGCGAACTGGAGATTCACCTGGCCTATATCGCTGGTATCGGCCAGGACCAGGATCAGTTGCCCTACAACCCCATTTGCGCGGTCAACGAGCACGCCGCCGTGCTGCACTATCAGCACCGCAGTCCCGCACGTCCCCAACCGTCGCGAAGCTTCCTGCTCGACGCCGGAGCCGATGCGCTGGGGTATGCAGCCGATATTACCCGAACCTGGACCGGTGAGGAAAACACCGAATTTGGTGCCCTGATCGAGGCCGTCGATCGTGCCCAACGCCAATTGTGCGACGAGGTGCGTGCGGGCACGTCGTTTGTCGATCTGCACCTGCGTGCCCATCTGGCGATCGCGGGGATTCTCGAGCAGGCCGGCATCGTCCGCATGTCGCCCGAGGAACAGTTGGAAACCGGTGTGTCCAGCCGCTTTTTCCCGCATGGCCTGGGCCATTTCATCGGTGCGCAGGTGCACGATGTCGCCGGCCTGGTCGATGCCGAAGGTCAGCCTTCGCCGGCACCTGAGCAGCATCCGGCCCTGCGCCTGACCCGCGAGCTGGAACCCGGCAACGTGGTGACCATCGAGCCCGGGCTGTATTTCATCCCTTCGTTGCTTGAACCGTTGCGCACCAGCGAATATGCCGACCGGATCGACTGGGGCCGGGTCGATGCGTTGCGGCCGTTCGGCGGGATCCGCATCGAGGACAACGTGCTGGTCAGCGAGGGCGACCCGGTCAACTTCACGCGCCAGGCATTTGCGGCCTGACCGGACCGCTTCAGCCTGCCTGCTCCTGGAAATCCGGGCGCGCAGCCACCTGGTGTTTTTCGAACCAGGTGGCTGCGCGCCCGGGAAAGCGCTTCTGCACGAAACGTCGCAGCGGTTCGGCGGCGGCCTGGTCGTCGAAGTGCTCATCGAGCATCCGGGCCGCATCGAGGCAGGCTTCAGGCAGCCTGCTGTAGCGCGCATCTGTCTTGGGCAGGGTCAGTAGCAGCCGCACGGCAGTGCGGTGGTCGCCGCGAGCCTCGAGTTCCAGTGCCATGTGGTGGCGGGTAGCGCTGATTCGGGGCTCCCAGCCGTCGAGCGACTCACGATGATGTTGCCAGTGGTCGACTGCACCGGCAACGTCGCCGTCGGCAACCTTGCGACGCAGCACGCGCTCGACATGGTTTTTCAGTTCGGTGATTCGGCCTTCGGCGGCGAGCAGGTTCTCGAAGCGACGGTTGAGTTCCCGGTTGCGCGGATAGCGTGTCAGTGCCTCGCCGATGGTGGCCCTGGCCTGATCGAGTCGCTGCTCGGCCATCTGGACGCGGGCATCGGCCAGGGCCTGGACCGGCTCGTACACCGCCGGTTTGGGTGGCAGCGGGCGATCGATCGGGTCCATGCCGGCGGCATACTCCAGCTCGCGACGGCAGCGATACAGTACCCGACCAATGGTATGAGCCAGTGCCAGGCAGGCCCAGGCGTAGACCAGGGTCAGCAAGGCGGCGTGGATGGCAGTCGGCAACAACAGGCCGGGCAGGTGGAAGGCCAGCACGGGCAGGGCGGCGACGGCCAGCGTGGCCGCTGCCAGCAGGTTGTAGTCCATGCCCAGCCGTCTGGCGATCATGGTGAGGTGTTGGTAGTCGAACGCGGCCCGAAGTTTTTCCTCCAATGCCACGGCCATCAGGCTGGCCGGTAGCGCCATCGCCGTCAGCAGCACGATCACCCCCAGCACCAGCGGCGAGCCGCTCATGCCGGCGGCCAGTAACGCGCCGGCATGGATGAACCCGACCTTGATCCATTCCATCCTGGCGGTGATGCGCGTCCGGTCGGTCAGCTGCGCGATGTCGGGTGCGTCGGTGGAGCCGCAGGCACTGCGGTCGAAGACAACCGAGGCGTAATAAAGAAAGAGGGCCAGCACGGGAAGGCCGGTCAGCACCGTGGCAAGTCCGGCCGGCGTGAGGAGCTGAATCAGTGCCACTGCCCCGATGAGTATCAGTGCCGTGCGTTCGACCGGGTAGCGCAGGATCTCGCGCCAGTGATGCCAGAACGGGGGGCCGGCTTCGAGGTCGACCATGGCCGTTCGGCACAGAGGGCAGGGTACGTCGTGGGGCAGTTTGTCGGCCAGTGGCTTGCAGTCGCTGCAAAGGGTCAGGTCACAGCCCGAGCATTGCCACTTGCCGGGGTGGGTTCGGTGATAACGGCATTGCGCCGTGGTCGAGTTGTCCATTTGCTTGCTCCAAAGACAACCCCCTTGGCTTCAGTATTATTTCTGCGATATCAGACAGATACTAAAGCCTCGCGCCGACACTGGCAAATCGGCTGACCAGGGCTCGTCGGAGTGTGTCGGGCGTCTCGAATCCGGCTTCAAGTTTCGACGCCGATATCCTCGTGCCACAACTCCGGCGAACGCACGGTGAACTCGCGCATCAGCGAAACGCAGTCGTCGTCATCGACCACCATCACGTTGACGCCGCGTTCGAGCAGCAATGCTTCGTCACCGCGAAAGCTCTGATTCTCGCCGATGACCACCCTGGGAATGCCGTAAAGCAGGATGGCCCCGCTGCACATGGGGCATGGCGAGAGCGTGGTGTAGAGCGTGCAGCGGCGGTAGACCGCCGCTGGCTGCCGGCCCGCATTTTCCAGAGCATCCATCTCGGCATGCAGCACCACGCTGCCGGATTGCACCCGGCGGTTGTGGCCGCGGCCGATGATGCGCCCGTCGCAGACCAGCACCGAGCCGATGGGGATGCCGCCCTCGGCCAGTCCCTCTCGGGCCTGGGTGATTGCGGCCTGGAGGAAGGCGGCATCCCGGTCCGGCTCAATCGTCATGTCGCTCGAACCACTCGAGAATCAGCGTCAGGCGCTTGACGAGATTGACCGGCGTGCCGGCACGAGACAGCCCGTGGCCTTCGCCCTCGAACACGGCCAGTTCGGTTTCGACGTCGTTGTTGATAAGCGCATAGAACCACTCCTGGCCCTGGCCGATGGGCGTGATCTGATCGTCGGTGGAATGAATGATCAGGGTCGGTGTGCGCACCTGATCGGCGTATTTCAGCGGCGAACGCCCCCAGTAGTAGTCGAAGTTCTCCCAGATCGTGCCGCCGAACTCGGCATTCATCATCGCCGGCACATAGGCCTGGGTGCCCGCCTCGGAGATCCAGTTCGACACGCTGCGCTGGGTGACCGCGGCGCGGAAGCGGTCGGTCTGGGTGGTGATCCAGTTGGTCAGGAAACCGCCGTGACTGCCGCCGGTGAGAAACAGGCGTTCCTCGTCGATCCACTCAAAGCGCTGCAGGGCTTCGT
>SLIA01000182.1 GCA_007135935.1 Wenzhouxiangella sp. | reverse complement strand
CGCCCCCAATCCCATGAGCGCCGAAAGGCCGTACGCCCATGGCGCGCCCGCCTCGCGGCACACCACCCGCCACACCACCCCCTTCGCGGTCCAGGCCAATCACGGTTAGAATGCCGAAACGAAATAACGAACAAACGAATTAACCAACAAACCAACAAAACCAACCCGTCCCCATGAACTTCCGCGTCCCCCATACCCTCGCCCTGCTGTTCCTTTTGATGATCGCCGCCTTGGTGGCGACCTGGCTGATACCGCAGGGTCACTTCCAGACCGACGAGGCCAACCGGGTCATTCCCGGCTCCTACGAGGTCGTCGACGAGCGCCACCTGATGACTCCGCTGGAGCTGTTTACCGCCATTCCGCGGGCATTCGCAGCGGCCTCCGACATCATATTTTTCCTGTTCATCATCGGTGGCGTGCTCGCCATCGTCCGGGCCACCGGCACCATTGACGCACTGCTCGGGCGCTTGCTCGAGCGCTTCGGCAACAAGCCCTCGATGCTGATCTTTGCAGTGGTGTTCGTGTTTGCGCTTGCTTCCAGCGCGGTGGGGTCGTCGGGGGAGTACATCCCCTTCGTGCTGATACTGGTGGCTTTATGCCGCGCCATGCGCATGGATCCGATGACCGCCGTGGGTATGGTGGTGGCCGGCTATGGGGTGGGGTACGGCCTGGCTGCCTTCAATCCCTATACCGTCGTGGTGGCCCAGGGCATTGCCGATCTGCCGACCTACTCGGGTTGGTCGGTGCGCCTGGCCCTGCTGGTGCCATTCGTGCTGATTGCCGTGCATCATGTCTGGTCGTATGCCAGTCGCGTGCGCGAGAACCCGGAGGCCAGCATGGTCTACGGCGACCCACCGCCGGAGGGCGGTGAGCCGCCCAGTGAGTATCCGACCATGCGGGGCGGTCATGTCGCCATCGTGATCGGTTTTTTCGCCGCCCTGGGCATTGCCGTGTGGGGGATCGCCACGCGTGGCTGGTATCTCAATGAGCTGGGTGCAGCCTTCTTCATTCTCGGATTGTTCGCTGCCGCCATCGGCAAGCTGGGGCCAAGCATGGCCTCGGAGAAATTCATTGAGGGGGCGCGGCAGCTCACCGAGACCGCCATCCTGGTCGGCATTGCACGCGGCATTGCGCTGATCATGGAGGACGGTCAGATCCTGCACACCATCGTGCATTACCTGTCATTGCCACTGTCGCTGGTCGGGGCGGAGTTCTCGGCCGTCGGCATGATGATCATCCAGGCCGTGCTCAACCTGTTCATTCCGTCGGGCTCGGGCCAGGCCTTCGTGACCATGCCGCTGATGGCGCCGCTGGGCGACCTGGTCGGCGTGTCGCGCCAGGTTGCGGTGATGGCCTACCAGATGGGTGACGGCTTCACCAACATGATCATCCCGACCAACGCCATCCTGATGGGCATCCTGGGCATGGCCGGAATTTCGTATGCCAAGTGGTTCCGCTTCTGCCTGCCGCTGATTCTCAAACTCTATGCGGCCGGGGCCGTGACCCTGATGGCCATGGTCTGGCTGGGCTTTTCATGAGCATGAACGCATGAGCGACGACAACAGGGTTCGCAGTATTCTGATCACCGGCGGTGCCTCCGGGCTGGGCGAGGCCATGGCGCGTCGATTTGCCCGCGATGGCTGGGCGGTGGTCGTGGCCGATATCGACCCGGCGCGCGCCGAGGCGGTGGCGGCCGATCTCGGCGAGCCGTCCATGGCGCTGGCCATGGATGTCACGCGCCAGCAGGATTGGCAACGCGCTCATGATGTCGTCGTGGAGCGCTTCGGCCACCTCGACGTGCTGATCAACAACGCCGGAGTGGCTGTCGGCGGCACCCTCGAAGAGACCTCGCTGGAAGACTGGCGCTGGGTGCTGGAAATCGATCTCATGGGTGTGGTCATGGGCTGCAAGGCGTTCGCGCCGCTGATGCGCGAGCGTGGCCAAGGGCATATCGTCAACGTGGCTTCCTATGCCGGCTTTGCCGCCGCGCCGAACATCAATGCCTACGGCACCGCCAAGGCCGGGGTGATCGCACTGTCGGAAATGCTGCGCGCCGAACTGCACGAGGCAGGAGTGAACGTGTCGGCCCTGTGTCCGGCATTCGTCACCACCCGCCTGACCGAAACCATGCGCGCGCCCGACGAGGGCTATCAAAAGCGCGTCAAGCGCTGGATGGAAAAATCCGGCGTCAGCGCCGAAGACGTGGCCGAGGTCGTGCGCCGGGCCATTGACCGCCCGCGTTTCCTGCTGCTCACCCACCGTGATACGCGCTGGCTGTGGCGATTCAAGCGCTGGGCGCCGGAGATGTATTTCCGCAGCATGATGCGGCAGGTGAGGGGGATGATGAAGAAGCGTGATGGGTGACGGGGTGGTTGTCGGTTATCTGTGATCGGTTATCGGTTATCGGTTATCGGTTATCCGTTATCGGTTATCAGGCAACCGGTAACGGATAACAGCTAACAGGTAACAGCTAACAGGTAACAGATAACAGCTAACAGCCTAACCTTTTCCAAGTTCTGGAGTGGTCGATGAGTGAGTGGATGATTTACGGGGCCAACGGGTATACCGGCGAGCTGTGTGCGCGCGAGGCGGTGGCGCGGGGGCTGAAGCCGGTGCTGGCCGGGCGGCGGCAGGAAGCCGTGGCCGGGCTGGCCGAAGCGCTGGATCTGGACTACCGCGTTTTCTCGCTCGACGACCCGGAGGCGGTGCGCCAGGGGCTGGACGGCATGAAGCTGGTGCTGCACTGCGCCGGGCCGTTCTCGGCTACATCGAAGCCGATGGTGGATGGCTGCCTGGCCACCGGCACCCACTACCTCGACATTACCGGCGAGATCAGTGTCTACCAGGCCTGCCATGAACGCGACGAGGAAGCCCGCAAGGCCGGGGTCATGCTGATGCCGGGGGTCGGGTTCGACATCGTGCCCACTGATTGCCTGGCCGCCATGCTCAAGGAAAAGCTGCCCGATGCCACGTCGCTGACCCTGGCCTTCGAGGCCGGCGGTGGTCCCAGTCCGGGAACGGCCAAGACCACCTTCGAAGCTCTGACCCAGGGTGGCCGGGTGCGTCGCGGCGGCGAGTTGCTGGAGGTGCCGCTGGCCTGGCGCACGCGCGAGATCCCTTTTGCCGAGGGTGCGCGACACGGCATGACCATTCCCTGGGGCGACGTCTACACGGCCTATATCAGCACCGGAATTCCCGATATCGAGGTCTATCTGGCCGTGCCACCCAAGGTGTCGGCACGGGTTGCCCGGATGAATCGCTGGCGCTGGTTGTTGTCTCTCGGCCCGCTCAAGCGTCTGATCATGCGCCGGATCGAGCGTCAGACGCCCGGGCCGGACGAGAGTCGACGAGCCGACACGCACTCGAAAATCTGGGGCGAGGTCTCCAATGCAGCCGGGCAATCGGTCAGTGGCGAGTTGCACACCCCCAATGGCTATGACCTGACCGTGGATGCGGCCGTCAGCATATCGGCGCGCGTGCTGGTCCTGGACGATCGGACATCGGGCTTTTTCACGCCATCGCTGTTTCTGGGCGCCGACTTCGTTCTCGAGCTCGGAAAAACCAGCGTGAGTTTCCGCGAGGACTGAAGTCGGGTTGGCAGGTCAGTCGGGCTTCCGATGATTATGTCGCCTGAGTGCAAACGAATGTCGCATGAGTGAAAGCCCCAGCTCGGGGTTTCTCCTACCATTGTGGTAACGGGAGCCATTCGCTTCCGTCCGGTTGGATACTACAGTTCTGGCGTTGAGTATCGCCTGGCAGTAGCCAGGGGGGAGCTGAGCGGAAGTCTGTCCTCCGCTGCTCTCCATGGTCGGGAAGGGGACTGAAGGTCGGCGCTTCTTTAAGGGAGTGCCGACCTTTTTTTGGATCAGCCGATCACACCCAGCTTTCTGCCCACACGAGTGAAGGCCTCGACGGCATGTTCGAGGTGTTCGCGGGTGTGCGCCGCCGAGATCTGCGTGCGGATCCGAGCCTGGCCCTTCGGCACCACCGGGTAGAAGAAACCGATGACGTAGATGCCTTCGGCCAGCAACTCGTCGGCCATCTTCTGCGCCAGCGGGGCGTCGTGCAGCATCACCGGCACGATGGGGTGCTCGCCGGGCAGGAGTTCGAAGCCGGCCTCGGTCATGGCCTGGCGGAAAAAACGGGTGTTTTCCTCGACCCGATCGCGCAGCTCGGTGGACTCATCGAGCATCTCGAATACCCGCAGGCTGGCGGCGACCAGGTGCGGAGCCAGCGAGTTGGAGAACAGGTAGGGGCGTGAACGCTGCCTGAGCATGTCGATGACCGGCTGGCTGGCGACCGTGAAGCCGCCCATGCCGCCGCCCAGGGCCTTGCCCAGGGTGGAAGTGAAGATGTCGACCTTGTCCATGACGCCGTGGTATTCGGCCGAACCTCTGCCGGTAGGGCCGAAAAAGCCGGTGGCGTGGCAGTCGTCGACCATCACCAGCGCGTTGTACTTTTCGGCCAGGGCGGTGATTTCGTCCAGCCTGGCCACGTAGCCGTCCATGGAAAACACGCCGTCGGTGGCGATCAGCCGGGTGCGCTTGTCCTGGGTCTTTTTCAGGATATCTTCCAGCGCATTCATGTCCGAGTTCGGGTAGCGGTGGCGCTCGGCCTTGCACAGGCGAATGCCATCGATGATGGAGGCATGGTTGAGCTGGTCGGAAATGATTGCATCTTCCGGGCCCAGCAACGGTTCGAACAGGCCGCCGTTGGCATCGAAGCAGGCCGCGTAGAGAATGGCGTCATCCTTGCCGAAAAAGTCGGCGATGGTCGCCTCGAGTTTCTTGTGCAGATCCTGGGTGCCGCAGATGAAGCGCACCGAGGCCAGCCCGAAACCGTAGTCGTCGAGCGCTTTCTTGGCTGCGGCGATGATGTCGGGATGGTCGGCCAGTCCGAGATAGTTGTTGGCACAGAAGTTCAGCACCTTGCCGCCCTCGATGGTGTCGATTTCGACACGCTGCGGCGTGGTGATCGAACGCTCGCGCTTGTAAAGCCCATCGGCCTCGATCTGCGCCAATTCCGCCTTCAGCCTCTCCAATGTCGCCTCATCACTCATGCGTTTGCTGCCCCATGTAATTTGAGCTTGGTAACACGAAGGACACGAAGAAGGCACGAAGGATCACGAAGAAAAATGGATATTGTCTTCGTGTGCGTCGTGCTCTCCTTCGTGGTCTTCGTGTTACACGTGGTTGTAATACGGTTGTCTGCAGGCTTAATCGATGTCAAGCCAATCACGCCGCGGGTTTGATCTCTCCGGTCCAGTCGCAGACGACCTTGCCGCACTGGCCCGAGGCCATCAGCTCGAAGCCGGTCTCGAAGTCGTCGATCGGGATCTGGTGGGTCAGGGCCTTTTCCAGCGGGAAGCCGGTCAGGACCATCTGGGTCATCTTGTACCAGGTTTCATACATGCGCCGGCCGTAGATGCCGTGGACTTCCAGGCCCTTGAAGATGACCTGGTCCCAGTTGATGCCGGCATCCTTGGGCAGCAGGCCGAGCAGGGCGACTTTGCCACCGTGGTACATGCAGGTCAGCATGTCGCGGAAGGCATGCGCATTGCCAGACATTTCCATGCCGATGTCGAATCCGTCGATGTCGAGCTCTTCGAGTATGTCGGTGAGCTTTTCGCGCTGGACGTTGATGGTACGCGTCGCGCCCATGTCCCTGGCCAGTTCCAGGCGATAATCGTTGATGTCGCTGACTACCACATGACGTGCACCGACATGTTTCGCGATGCCGGCGGCTATGATGCCGATGGGGCCGGCGCCGGTGATGAGCACGTCTTCGCCGACCAGATCGAACTGCAGTGCACAGTGCGCGGCGTTGCCGAAGGGATCGAAGAAGGCAGCGAGTTCGGAAGGAATCTCGTCGGGGATGGGCCAGAGATTGGTCGCCGGCACGACCACGTATTCGGCGAAGCCGCCGTCGCGATTGACGCCGATGCCCTCGGTGTGCGGGCACAGGTGCGGCTTGCCGGCACGGCAGTTGCGGCACACGCCGCAGACCACGTGTCCCTCGGCGCTGACGCGCTGGCCTTCCTCGTAGCCGCGCACGCCGTCGCCGATGTCGACGATGCGACCGACGAACTCGTGACCGAGGATCAGTGGCGGCTCGATGGTTCGCTGAGACCATTCATCCCACTGATAAATGTGCAGATCTGTACCGCAAATGGCGGTTTTTTCCAGCTTGATGAGCACTTCGCCGGCCCCGGCGGAGGGGACCGGAACTTCGCGGATTTCCAGGCCTGGTGCGGCCGTGGGCTTGACCAGCGCGCGCATCGTCTGGGTCATGGGATCACTCCGGAAACGGTAAAACGACCATTATATCAACGTGTCGCCGCCAGCTTGTCGACGAGTGCCGGCAGCCACCCCGTGCCCGGCCCGGCCAGGTGCCAGTCGGCCAGTGTGGTCAGTTCGCTGCGCTCGGGGTTGATCTCGATGAGCCTGGCGCCGTGTTCTCTTGCTATGACCGGGAGGCTGGCGGCCGGCTGCACGGCACCGGCCGTGCCAACGATGAGCATGAGGTCGCAGTCCGCTGCGGCCCTGAACGCTGCATCCAGAATGCTCGCATCCAGTGCTTCTCCGAACCAGACGACATCGGGACGAGCCTGGCCGCGCGGATGGTGTGGAGAAGGCGGCGGTCGATGATGGCCGTGTCGTTCGATCCAGTCGGCCTCGATGGTCCTGCCGGTTATCGAGCAGATGTTGCGGTGGATGTTGCCGTGCAGTTCCAGTACCGGGCCGGATCCGGCAAGCTGGTGGAAGCCGTCCACGTTCTGAGTGACCAGGGTCAGCTCGGGTACGAGCTGTTGCAGTCTTGCCAGCGCACGATGACCGGCATTGGGACGGTTCTCCGCGATCAGGCGCCGCCGCCACTGATACCACTGCCATACGGTTTCAGGGTCGTTTTCGAACCCCTCCGGCGAGGCCAGTTTCATTGGATCGTGGCGTGCCCACATGCCCGTGTGAGCATCGCGAAAGGTCGGGATGCCGGACTCCGCGCTGACCCCGGCGCCGGTCAGCACGGCAATATGGCGAGCAAGTCCGAGTGCCCGGATCAGCGCATCGGGCCATTCGGGCGTCTCCTCGAGCGTCAGGGTGCATGGCGGCATGACAGATCCCCTCAACTGGTACTCGCCGCCGGCGTGTCGTTGATGCCGTCGGCGGGCCGGGGGCGGCCGAGCAGGAAGCCTTGCCCGATCGAGCATCCGGCCTGGACCAGAAAATCGAGCTGTTGACGTGTTTCGATGCCTTCGGCAACGAGTTCGAGTTCGAGCGCCTGGGCCATGGCAACAATCGCCTGGATGATGAGACGGTTGTGTCGTGACTGCTCGATTTCGCGCGTCAGCGATCGATCGATCTTGAGTTGGTGCAGCGGCAGGCGACGAATGAAGGCCAGGTTGGAGTAACCGCTTCCGAAATCGTCCATGCACAGGTTGACGCCAAGTGACTCCAGCCGGCGCAGGACTTTCATGGCACGTTCCGGAAACTCCATCAGCATGGTTTCGGTGATCTCGATCTCGAGGCGTTCGCCGCTCAGTCCGTTGGCCGATAACGCCTCGCTCACCCGGTCGACCAGGGAGTCGTCGTGAAACTCCCTCGGTGACAGGTTGACCGCGATTCTTGGCACGCGGAAGCCACTGGAATCCCAATCGGCCATTTGCCGGCAGGCTTCGCTGAGTACCCAGTGATCGATCTTCTCGATCAGTCCGGTTTCTTCGGCCAGCGGGATGAACTCCCCCGGTGAGATCAGACCGCGCTGGGGATGGCGCCAGCGAACCAGTGCTTCCATGCCCTGAATCGTGTCATCGGACAGGCGAATCTGCGGCTGGTAATGAAGCTCCAGCTCGTTTCTGCTCACCGCGTGGCGCAACTCGTTTTCGAGCAGCAGTCTGCGACTGCTTTGCTCGCCCATCGTGGCCTCGTAGGAGCGGACACAATCGCCGCCAGTACGGCGGGCCGCCTCCAGCGCCAGTTCGGCGGCAGCCAGCAGGCTCTCGCGGCTTTGGCCATCGTGCGGGTAGACCGAGGTTCCGATGCTGGCACTGACAACCAGGGCGTGTTCGTTGTCCAGCACCGGGCGCGAGAGCTCCGAGCGCAGGGGGGAAAGCAATTCCTTGATGTCGGTATCGACTCCGTCGGACTCCAGCACGATACAGAACTCGTCGCTGCCGACCCGGGCGATGGTGGCATCTTCATTCCACAGCCGAAGCCGGCTGGCGATCTCCAGTAGTACCTGGTCGCCAACAGCGGTTCCGAGCGTGTCGTTGATATGGCGGAAGCGGTCGAGGTCGATGAGCACGACGATCACGGTGGCGTTCTTCCGGTCGGCTCGGGCAAGGGCTTGATCGAGCCGATCGCTGAGCAGATTGCGGTTCGGGAACCCGGTCTTGAGGTCGTGTTGGGAAAGGTAGTCGAGCTGCTGCTGGCGATCATGTTCTTCGGACATGTCCGTCCAGCTGCCGATGATGATGGGGTCCCCGTTTCCGGAGTCGGGATCGAGCAGGCGCATTTCATCCCGGATGTGTCTGATCTTGCCGTCGGCATCGTGGACGCGGTATTCGCGCGTGTTGTGCCGATCGCGGAATACCCGGGAAGACTGACGGAGGGCGGAAAGCCTGTCGTCGGGATGAATCTGGCGCTCCCACCAGGCGGGATCCAGCACGCTGGCTTGGGGGAACCCCAGAATGCGCTCGACGTTGGCGCTGACCCAATCGATACGCATGTCCTGTCCCCGAAGCGAGTAGAGAATGACCGGACTGCTGGCCAGCAGGTGTTCCAGCCGCTGCCCGGAGCGGATCAGGCGCATTGACTGTGAGCGCAGGCGGCCACGCATGAGGTAGAGCAGCAAGACGGACACCGTGGCAACGGCAATGGAAGCAGTGGCTGCCGGATAGAGCCAGGTCGGTGCTCCGGGCTGTTCCGGCAAGGTGATGGCGCTGAGTATGGCCGAAAAGTAGGGGGAATCCGGATCCTTCTTCCACTCGTCGATATAGGTATCGATTGCCGCCAGTACATCGGCATGGCTGCCGGCGGGTGCGGCGAAATGCAGGCTGGTGTGATCGAAGGTGATCGGGGTTTCCAGTAGCCCGAAGTGTCCGGCCATGCGTCCCCCGAAGAAATTGTTGGTCGCGGCAATATCGGCGTCACCGTTGCTGACAGCCTCGAGGGCGCCGATCATGCTGTCGACGGAGTGAATTTCGATATCCAGTTGCCGGTCTGTCAGAAGTTCCTGCAGATAGTGTTGTTGTGCGGACTGGTCGAGGACGGCTATGCGATGTCCCTCCAGTTCCACGATTTCCATGATGTTGAGTTCAGCCGGGCCGTAGAGCTGACTCCAGGCCAGGGCGACCGGCACGCTGTTGAAACTGAAGATGGCCCGGCGCGAGGGCGAGGGTGCGACATCCGGCATCAGGTCGAGTTGTCCGCCCTCGAGCATTTGCAGACATTCCGACCAGGGACATTGCCTGAACTCGAGTTGCCAGCCCTCGTGCCGGGCGATTTCAGAGAGCAGTTCGATGAACAATCCGGCCGGAGTACCGTCATCATGGACGTAGACCTTGGGCTCGTTCTGATAAAGCCCGACCTGTAACGTTCGGATGTCGTCGGCGACCGAGGTAGCGGGAATTGCGAGCAGTCCGATCAAGGCAAGGATCGGCAGCCAGGCCGGCCGCTGGAGAGGATCGATGCCGCGGGATGATCGTGATGTGCCGACCGGCGGTGTTGCGACCAAGCTCATGTCCTCCCCAATGCCGTGCATACCGTTGTCGACGAGTATAACTTCTGAACTTGTCCAACGCATGGATGCGGCCTTGTGTCACCGGCGGCAGGGGGCGTTGCCGGGAGGCGGCCAATTCGGTGTATCCTGCCGGAAATGCAATCAGAAACCCCGCTCGGCTGATGGACTGGATGCTCACGTTGGCGCTTGTGGTGGTGAGCGCGGTGTTCGGGGCCGCCATTTGCCATGCGCTCATGCGACGACGCCTTGTTGGCGAACATCGTGGGGGGCGGCATGACGAAGACCATCCTGCCTTGCGCGAATCCGAGGCACGGTATCGCCTGCTGGCCGAGAACGCCTCGGACGTCATCTGGAGCGTGAACTGGCCCGCTCTCGAATACACCTACATCAGCCCCTCGGTGACACGCTTGCGAGGTGTTTCCGTCGAAGAGGCGATGGCCGAGAATTTCCTGGACTCGGTCGTTCCCGAACAGCGAGACAGTATTCGTCGCCTGATCGACAAGCGGGTGCGTGCCTACCATGCGGGCCGTTTCGAACAGTCCGAGGCACAGCGCGCCGAGGTCCGTCAGCAGTGTGTCGACGGCGAGGAGAAGGTGGTCGAGATCATTGCCTCGCTGGTGGTGGATGAGAAAGACCGGGTCATCGGTATCCAGGGCAGCTCTCGCGATGTCAGCGAAAGAGTGAGCGCGGAAAGGGAGCGCAAGGGACGCGAGGCGATTCTGCAGGCTCTGGCGCAGGCGGCCCGGATGTTGTTCAGTGCTTCGGACAAGGAAGAGGTCATGGAGCCGGCGCTGGCTGCACTGGCTCGCGCGGTCGGCGCCGATCGTGTTTACGTGTTCGAGAATCATCGGGCGCCCGAGGGGGATCGGCTGCTGGCCAGCCAGCGCTTCGAATGGTGCGGGCCGGGCGTTCAACCGGAACTGGACAATCCGGCCATGCAGGACATGTCTTATGACAATGTCATTCCGAACTGGCGGCGGATGCTTGAGTCGGGCGAGGTCGTGCAGGGTCTGGTCGCGGACATGCCGTTGCCGGAGCGCGACTTGCTCGAGCCTCAGTCCATCCAGTCCATCGTCATCGTGCCCATATTTCTGGATGGCAAGTTCTGGGGACAGATTGGCTTTGATGACTGTTCCCGGCAACGTCAGTGGAGTCAGCCCGAGATCGATGCCCTGCAGATCGCAGCCGGCGTCATCGGTGGTGCCATCAAAAGCATTCGTGTCGAGGAAGAGCTCAGACGCCTGGTCAGCACCGACTCGCTGACAGGTGTGCGAAGTCGCAGGGCTTTTCTCGAGCAGGCCGGAGTATTGTTCGAGGATGCGAGGGCCCGTGACGAAAGTCTGGCGCTGTTGTTGCTCGATCTCGACCACTTCAAGTCAGTCAATGACAGTCATGGGCATCCGGTCGGCGATGAAGCGCTGAGGGCCTTTGCCCGGGTTTGTCGCCGGTCGCTTCGATCGGATGATCTTGTCGGGCGTACTGGCGGCGAGGAATTCGCGGTCGTGTTGCGTGGGGCGGAACATGGGCGGGCGATCGAACTGGCAGAAAAACTGCGCTGCAATGTCTCGGCGACTCCGCTGCAGATCGGAGCGGTCGAAGTGCCGCTGTCGGTCAGCATCGGGGTCGCAGTCAGAAACTTCGAGGACCAGGGATTCGGCAGTCTGCTCAAGCGTGCAGACGATGCACTGTATGCGGCCAAGAAGAGCGGGCGCAACCGGGTGGAATCGGCCGATCAGTCCTGATTGGAGGGTTTGCCGGGCAGGTCGTGTTTGCGCAGGATGCCGCGAAACTGGTCGTAGGTCAGTCCCAGCAGGCGCGCCGCCTTGCCCTGGTGGCCGCCGCATTGTTCGAGTGCGGCAACAGTCAGGCGCCGCTCTTGCTGATCGAGGTGACGGCGCAGGCTGAAGGAGGGTTCTGCGAAGGGGGGATGATTCGATTCCGGGCGTAGCCCGGGCTGAGAGTCGCGACCGGGGCGAAATGGCGATTCGAAGGGGTCGAACTGCAGTTCCGCAACCGGCTCGTCGCCACTCTCCAGGCGATAGACTGCACGCTCGACGGTATTTTTCAGCTCACGCACGTTGCCCGGCCAGGCATGCTGGTGAAGTGCGTCGACAGCCTCCCCGGCGAACCCGGCAAACAGCTCGCGTCCGAGTTCACGACTCATGCGCATGGCAAAGTGTTCGGCCAGTGGCAGGATGTCTTCGTGCCTGTGCCGCAACGGTGGCAGGGTGATCACATCGAAAGCCAGCCGGTCGAGCAGGTCGGCGCGAAACTCCCCCTTCTCGACGAGGGCAGGCAGATCCACATTGCTGGCACCGATGAGTCGCACATCGACCTCGACCGCCCGCGACGCCCCGAGTCGTTCGAACTGGCCGTACTCGATGACCCGCAGAATTTTCTCCTGCACCGCCATCGAGGTGCTGGCCAGTTCATCGAGAAACAGACTGCCGCCGTCGGCCTGCTCGAAACGCCCCTTGCGCATTCTGGCGGCATCGGTGAAGGCGCCGGCCTCGTGTCCGAAAAGCTCCGATTCGAGCAGGGATTCACTGATGGCCGCGCAGTTGACGCGGACCAGCGGACCATCCCAGCGTTGCGACAGGAAATGCAATCGTTCGGCCACGACTTCCTTGCCGGTGCCGCGCTCGCCAACGATCAACACCGGGCGATGCAGCGCGGCAGCCCGTGAGACCTCCTCGAGCACGGTGAGGAAGGCGGGCGATTCGCCGATGATGGGTTGTTCCTTCTGGTTCACGGGGGTAAAGGTACGGGAAAGAGGGAAAGAGGGAAAGAGGGAAAGAGGGAAAGAGGGAAAGAGGGAAAGAGGGAAAGAGGAGAAAAGCTGGTTGGCTTTTTGCGGGGGGACTTACAATGGAAGCATGGCGAAACCCAAGTCTGTCTATAGCTGCCGTGAGTGCGGTGCCTCGTTTCCCAAGTGGTCCGGGCAGTGTCCGGATTGTCAGGCGTGGAACTCGCTTGAAGAGGGGGTCGCCGAAGCCAGCGTGGCCAAGGGGCCGAAAGGCCGCGGCAACTGGACCGGGGTGGCATCGGCGAAGGTCTTGAGCCTGGCCGAGGTGCAGGCCGATGAAGCAACCGCGCGCATGCCCTCGGGCCTCAGCGAGCTTGACCGCGTGCTCGGGGGCGGGCTGGTTCCGGGCTCGGTCGTGCTGCTGGGCGGCGATCCCGGTATCGGCAAGTCGACCTTGTTGTTGCAGGTGCAGGACGCCCTGGCCGCCGGGAACGGCAGCCTGTACGTAACCGGCGAGGAATCGGCGGCCCAGGTGGCAATGCGTGCCCGGCGTCTGGGACTGGAGCCGGGGCGCCTTGATTGCCTGACCGAGACCAGCCTGGAGACGGTGCTGGCCACGGCTGCCGAACGCAAGCCGGCCTTCATGGTCGTGGACTCCATTCAGACCCTGTGGACCGAGGCCTTGCAGTCGGCACCGGGTGCCGTGGCCCAAGTGCGTGAGTGTGCCGCCCGGCTGGTTCAGTTCGCCAAGCAGACCGGCTGCGCGGTGGTGCTGGTCGGCCATGTCACCAAGGAAGGCGCGCTGGCCGGCCCGCGCGTGCTCGAACATATGGTCGACGCCGTGCTGTATTTCGAGTCGGACTCGGGCAGTCGCTACCGGCTGATTCGTGCGGTGAAGAATCGCTTTGGCGCGGCCAACGAGTTGGGCGTATTCGCCATGACCGACAAGGGACTGAAGGCGGTGGGTAATCCCTCGGCCATATTTCTGTCCGGGCAGTCCGAGCCGGCGCCGGGCAGTTGCGTTTTGGTCACGCGCGAGGGGACGCGCCCGATGATGGTCGAGGTTCAGGCCCTGGTCGCTCCATCCAGTCTGTCCAATCCCCGGCGTGTGGCCGTGGGTATCGACCCCAACCGGCTGGCCATGTTGCTTGCGGTCATGAATCGCCACGCCGGCATTGCCATTGCCGACCAGGATGTGTTCATCAATGTTGCCGGTGGTATCCGCGTCACCGAGACGGCCAGCGATCTGGCCATTGCACTGGCCCTGCAGTCATCGTTGCGGGAAAAGTCGTTGCCGCAGAAGCTGGTGGCTTTCGGCGAAGTCGGGTTGGCCGGAGAGCTGCGGCCGGTCTACAACGGCGAGGAGCGCCTGCGCGAGGCCGCCGGTCAGGGCTTCGAGACCGCGCTGGTGCCCGAGGGCAATCTCAAGGGCGTGCGCACACGCATGACCCTGCGCGGCTGCCGCCGCCTGACCGATGCCCTGGCCATGGCCCGCGAGGTCGGCTGATCCCTCTTTCCTCTTTCCCTCTCCTCCTCTTCCCCTCTTCCCCTCTTCCCCAGTTTCCAACTAAACTATTCAGCATCAATTCAGCGGCGTCGGCCAACACTGTGTGAGGCCACCGATTGTGGGGCTGTTGAGGTCTCAAGGAGCTCTGGTCATGAACCGACTGGTATCACTTTCTGTCATCGCGCTCACGCTGGTGCTGGCCGCCTGCGTGACCATCAATGTCTATTTTCCGGAAGCGGCTGCGGAACGTGCTGCCGATCGTTTCATCCAGGATGTCATCGGCGAGGCTGCCGAAAGGCCGTCGGCCACCGAGCCGAATGCCGGTGGTGGGGGCTTTCTGTCCTTCGGTCTGATCAGTTCGGCCTACGCCCAGCAGCCGAACATCAATATCGACACGCCGCAGGTCCAGGCCATCAAGCAGCGTATGGCCCAGCGCCATCGAGAGCACCTGGCCGAGTGGTACGATGCCGGCGCCATCGGCCTGACCCGCAATGGCCTGGTGGAAATACGCGACCGATCCGCCGTCGGCCTGGCCGAGCGCCGGAACCTCGAAAGGGTGGTGGGCGAAGAGAACTCCGACCGCAATGCGGTCTACCGCGAGATCGCCGTTGCCAACGGTCATCCAGAATGGGAAGACGAGATCCGCCAGACCTTCGCTCGCCAATGGGTCGCCAATGCACGTGAGGGCTGGTACTACCAGGATTCCGGCGGCGACTGGACCCGGAAGTGATCATGAGTCCGTGAGTCCTTGCCGGGTCGAACCATCGGACTTCGACCGCAGACAGTATCAACCGGGGCTTGCCCTCCCAGCGAAGGCAAGCCCCGTCGCTTTAATAGCCCCCAACCAGCAAAACGAAACGACCAAACCCATGCCAAGACGCCGCCGCAGACTCCCGCCAGAACCGATCGAGATTGCCATCACCGACCTGTCGCACGACGGGCGCGGGGTAGGGCGCCACCAGGAAAAGGCCGTGTTCGTGCATGGCGCCTTGCCGGGTGAGCGGGTCTCGGCCCGCCTGATCGACCGCAACCGCCGTTTCGACGAGGCGCTGTGCGAGGATGTGCTCGAGCCGTCCGCCGACCGGGTCGAGCCGGAATGTCCATGGTTCGATCGTTGTGGCGGCTGCGCGCTGCAGCATCTTGATCACGATGCCCAGCTTTCATGGAAGCACAAGCGCCTGGTCGACAACCTGACCCGCATCGGTGAAGTGACTCCGGACGAGTGGTGGGACCCGATCTCCGCCGAACCCTGGTTCTACCGGCGACGCAGCCGGCTCAGTGCACGCCTGGTCAAAGGCAAGGGCAGGGTGCTGGTCGGCTTCCGCGAACCGCAGGGACGTTTCGTAGCCGATGTCGGCAACTGCCGGGTGCTGCACCCGGATTTCAGCAACCGTCTGCTCAGCCTGTCGCAGCTGTTGGGCACGCTGTCGGTGGCCGACGCCGTGCCACAGATCGAAACCGCGAGCGGCGACGACGGCTCGGCCATCGTCATCCGTCATCTCCGGCCATTGACCGCCGACGACGAGCAGGCCCTGCGGGCCTGGTCGACCGAGCACGCCGTTGCCGTTTACCTGCAGCCCAAGGGGCCGGACACGGTACATCGTCTGTGCCCTGACGAGCACCAGCTGAGCTATCGTCTCGATGAGTTCGATCTGGAACTGGCCTTTCACCCGCAGCACTTCATCCAGGTCAATGCCGCGATCAACCGGGCATTGGTATCGAAAGCGGTCGCGCTGCTCGATCCCGGTCCGGACGATCGCGTGCTCGATCTGTTCTGCGGGCTGGGCAATTTCACCCTGCCGCTGGCGACTCGCGCCGGTCACGTTACCGGTGTCGAAGGTGCCGCAGAGCTGATCGAGGCTGGACATGACAACGCCCGGCGCAACGACCTTGGCAACATCGACTGGGAGGTTGCCAACCTGGCCGAGGACGTTTCCGGCAGGGCGTGGTACCGCGCCGGCTTCGACCAGGTGCTGATCGACCCGCCGCGCTCGGGTGCGCTGGAGATTCTGCCGGTGGTGGCCGGCAGTGGTGCCCGGCGGGTGGTTTACGTGTCCTGCAACCCGGCCACCCTGGCACGCGATGCGGGCGAACTGGTGCGGGAACACGGTTTCCGGCTGGTCAGCGCCGGCATTGCCGACATGTTTCCGCATACGGCACACGTGGAATCCATCGCGCTGTTTGAGCGTCCATGAGCGTCGTTGACCTGCCGCTGGGCCCGCTGATCGTCGGTATCGACGGGTTCGAGCTCGATGATGTCACCCGGGAACAACTCTGCCACCCGGCCGTCGGGGGCGTCATCCTCTTCAGCCGCAATTACCGATCTCCCGCGCAATTGAGCGAGCTGTGTGCTGCCATTGCGGAGTTGCGCTCGCCACGACTGTTGATCACCGTCGACCAGGAGGGTGGACGCGTCCAGCGTTTTCGGGAGGGTTTTACCCCGCTGCCTCCGCTGGGCCGGCTCGGACGCTTCTACCGCAATCATCCCGACCGTGCCCGTGACCTGGCCTATCGCCACGGGCGGGTCATGGCTGCCGAAGTGCTCGGGCATGGCGTGGACCTGAGCTGGGCGCCGGTGCTCGATCTCGATCGCGGCAGCAAAGTGATCGGTGATCGCGCCCTCGGCGAGGATCCGCAAGTGGTCTGTGATCTGGGGGGGTACTACCTCGCGGGCATGCGTGATGCCGGAATGAAATCCTGCGGCAAGCATTTTCCGGGCCATGGGTCGATAAGCGCCGATTCACACCATGAAGTCGTGGTTGATCGGCGTTCACTGTCCGACCTGGCATCGGACATGCAGCCGTTTGCCGAGCTCGCGGGGCAGCTCGATAGCGTTATGATGGCCCACGTTTGCTACCCGGCGCGTGATGAGCGACCGGCCGGTTTTTCCGCCCGTTGGATCGGGCAATGTCTGCGCACGGAGCTCGATTTTGCCGGGGTGGTCGTCTCCGACGACCTGGACATGCTCGGTGCCACGCCGGGAGGCGATCTCGTCTCTCGCCTGAGCCTGGCGTTGGCGGCCGGCTGCGAGGCGGTGCTGGTCTGCCATCCCGCATCGGTTGCCGGATTGCTGGCAGGGAGGCTTGACCTGGCCGCTCCGGCTGCCGGCCGGATGGAAGGTTTGTATGGCCGGCCGCTGGCGTCGCTGGAGGAACAACTGACCGTGCCCGAGTTTCGGGCCTGGCGCGATTCACTCGAGAAACTTTGCGAGCGCTAAATGGAAGAAGTCGTCGATATCGTCGAAAATGTCAGTGACCTGGTTGGCATGCCCGGCTGGATCCTGCAAGCTTTCGTCATCATCCTGGTGGCGCTGTTGCTGGAGTTCGTCTACCGCCTGTTCATCAATCGTCTTGGCGTGCTGGCGGAAAAGACCAGCCACATGTGGGATGACGCGGTGGTGTACGCCGGCAAGCGCCCCGTGTCACTGTTGATCTGGTGGCAGGGCATCGTCATGGCCGCGCGCGTGGCCGCGCCGCATACCGATGCGATCGGTTTCGATCCCGATTTCCTGGGCGTGCTGCAGCAGCTGGGTCTGGTCGTGGCCGCGACCTGGTTCTTCTTCCGCCTGGCGACCGGGTTCGAAAAGGCCTTTGTCGCCGAGAGGCGCAAGCGCAACGAATCGGTTGATATCACCACTGTCAGCGTACTCGGGCGGATCGTGCGCATTGCCGTGTTGCTCACCGGTGCGCTGACCGTACTCAGCATTCTCGACATTCCCATCTCCGGTTTCCTTGCCGCGGGCGGCGTCGGTGGCATCGCGGTCGGTCTGGCCGCCCGCGATCTGCTGGCCAACTTCTTCGGCGGCTTCATGGTGTTTCTCGACCGGCCGTTCTCGGTCGGCGACTGGGTGCGTTCGCCCGATCAGGAAATCGAGGGCGTGGTCGAGAAGATCGGCTGGCGCATGACCACCATTCGCAAGTTCGACAAGCGGCCAATGTACGTACCCAACGCGACGTTCACCACCATCACGGTGGAGAACCCGTCACGCATGACCCATCGTCAGATCTTCGAACACATCGGCATCCGTTACGACGATTTCTCGAAGATGCGTCAGACCGTCGACGAGATCCGCGACTACATTCACGACAACCCGGACCTCGACACCACCCAGACGACGATGGTGCATTTCAATGTGTTCGGGCCGCATTCTCTCGACATCATGATCTACTGCTTCACCAAGACCGTGGTCTGGACGGAGTATCACCAGGTCAGGGAAGAAGTGCTGATCAGCATCGGTGAAATCATCGAGCGCAACGGTGCCGAGATCGCCTTCCCGACACGCACGTTGAAGCTGGAGATGGCCGAAGAGATGGCGCGCCGGCAGATGCAGGAGTCCTTCAAGAATGAAGGATGAGGTGGCCGGGAACTGGCCGGAGAGCGCCGAGCGGATTGTTGCGGCCGGCGAGGTGGCCGAGGCCCTGGACCGTCAGGCACGGCGCATCGAAGCCCTGCTGCCGGCCGATCAGCCGGTCATGGCGGTGGCGTTGATGAACGGTGGCATGTACCCGGCCATCGAACTGACCCGCCGCATCCGCCGGCCCATGCTGTTTGAGTACGTGCATGCCACCCGCTACCGGGAACGCAAGACCGGTAGCGAAATCGACTGGGTGCATGTGCCGGGAAGCGATCGGCTTGGCGGTCGGCACGTGCTGCTGATCGACGATATCTTCGACGAGGGTTACACCATGGACGCGGTTGGCCGGCGTCTGCTGGCCGAGGGTGCCGCCAGCCTGACGACCGTGGTTCTGGCGCTCAAGCGACATGATCGCGGGCTGGCGCGCGACCGCGTCGATGATTTTGCCCTCGAGGTGCCCGACCGCTACGTGTTCGGTTGCGGCATGGATCTGCATGGCTACTGGCGTCAGCTCGACGAGATCTGGGCGGTGTAGGGGGAGGGCAGGCAGCAATGAGTGAACTGGCGATCATCGGCGGAACGGGTGCACTGGATCTTTTCGAATCAAGCGAAGAGCGGGGCATGGATACGCCCTGGGGCGTACCCTCGGCCCCCGCGGTCCGTGTTGGGTTCGGTCGCGCGGAGGCCTGGTTTCTGGCCCGGCATGGCCGTCCGCATCGCATTCCACCTCATCGAATCAACTACCGCGCCAATATTGATGGTCTCAAGCGCCTGGGAGTGAAGCGGGTCATCGCGATCAATGCCGTTGGCGGCATCGATGCGGCGCTGGAGCCGGGCAGTCTGGTCGTTCCTGACCAGTTGATCGATTACACCTGGGGGCGGTCCCACACCTTCGGCGACGATGAGGAATCGCCGTTGTTGCATGTCGAGTTCGCACATCCTTTTGCGGACAGACTCCGGGCCGGCTTGCTCGATGCCGGCAGATCGGCGGGGATCGGGCTGAAAGATGGCGGTTGCATGGCTGTCACCCAGGGGCCGCGCCTGGAAACCGCCGCCGAGATCGCACGGCTTGCACGCGATGGCTGTTCGGTCGTGGGCATGACGGGCATGCCCGAAGCCGTCCTGGCGCGCGAGGCCGGGCTGGATTACGCCAGTTTGTGCGTGGTGGCCAATCCGGCGGCCGGGCTGGAGCGCGAGCCGATCTCGCTCGAGGAGATCGAGCGCGTCCTGGCCACCGCCATGCTGGATGTGCGACGCCTGTTCGGCAAGTTGGCTGTCTGACGTTCCGGAACTGTCCGGGCTGAAAGTGTGACCTTCTTCTCGCTGATTTTCCTTGGGTTTTTCGGGTCCCGGAGCTATTCTGGTAGCAGGTACGAAGCTGCTTGAACCGTCCGATATGCCCAAGACGCTGACCCTTTCGGTCCTGCACGCCAGCCAGAAGGAACTGACCGTGATGCGCTCCCTGCTCAATCTCGCGGGCAGTGAGCCGACCTGGCAGGTGACCGACCGGATCGGTGGGCAATTCACCGTCATCGATATTGATTCCCCTGCCGGCGCCGAGATGTGGGACGAGGCCGGTGGCGACGACGTGATTGCACTGACCCGGCAGCATGATCATCCGGCCAGGCTCAAGCTTCGCAAGCCGTTGCGTTCCCGAGAGTTCCTCCAGTTACTGGGCAGGCTCGCCCGGGGCGAAACCGTCGTTTCGGAGGAAAGCGACTCGACAGCGGATGAGCCGCTGTGGGAGGGCTGGGAGGTCAGCGAAGATCGCTGCACCCTGGCCGAACATCTGCGACGGGGAACGTGGACCACTCCCGTGCTGCTCACCGAGCACGGCTGGCCCGAGCTGATCCTCGATCCGGGTTCGGGCACCTGGTTCTACGACGGCGCAATCACCGATGTTACCCCGGTCATGTTTGCTCAGCCTCTGACCGAGGCTGCCGGTGTTCCCCTTGACAGCGAGGAGCTGGTCGAGCGGACCGCCGGCATGCACCAACGTTCGCTGGCGGAGCTGAAGTGGTTCGCCGGGCTGGCGCAATCGCGCGGCAAGCTGCACCCCGATCTGCTCGGCGGCTTCGAGTTCATGCTCACGCAGATTCCGCCCCAGGCCAGGGACAACCCACGCTTCCAGGCGCTGGCGCAGGCCTTGATCCGGGCGCCGGTCACGCTGGACGATCTGCACCGGCAATCCGGCGAGGCGGTGGAAACCGTGGCCGCTTTTCTCAACGCCTGTTACACCACCAGTCGTTTGCTGATCAACCAGTCGGCGCGTGCGGCCAGTTTCTGACCGGGCGTCAGTAACGCAAGCGGGCGCTTGAGACGCCATCGAGACCGGATACTGCGGCCAGCAATTCCGACGACGGTGCGACCTGCCAGTCCGAGCCCAGTTTCAGCAAGGCCTGCGCCGATTCATTGCGAAAGCGGATGAGTACCGGTGTGCGGCCGCTGCGGTAGGGCTGCATGGCCGCGGCGAGGTCGCGGTCGAACTCCACCGGAGGCTTGAGGGTTTCGATTTCCAGGCCGCGGGCGAAACGTTCCCTGGCCTGGTCGACATCGAGGACTTCCTCGGCCACCATGCGAAACCCGCCACGAAAGTCATCGACCTCGACACGGCCGCGTACCACCAGGATTTCATCGGCCACCAGTCGGTCGGCAATCTGGTTGTAGAGCGAGTCGAAAATGGCGACCTCCAGTCGGGCAGTGCCGTCGTCGATCGCCACGAATGCCCCCTTGCCCGGTCGTTTCCGCACTGCCATGACCAGCCCGGCCAGCGTCATTTCCACGCCTCGTCCGCGCCCCTTGTAGCCATTTCCATTGCCGTTGCCATTGCCCAGGCGGTCACCGATGTTGTCCAGGGTCGTCGTGGTGACCTCGGCCAGTTCGTCGCGCAACTCGTCCATGGGATGGCCGGACAGGTACAGCCCGAGTGTTTCGCGTTCGGCACGCAGCCTCTGTCGCGTGGTCCAGTCAGGAACGCGCGGCAGGGGGGCGGTGTCATCGGCGCCGGCCTTGTCAGCGGTTGCCGGTTGCACGCCGCCGAAAAGGCTGCTTTGACCGGCTTCCCTGTCGGCCTGGAATCGTTCGGCCTCATTGAGTACGTCGGGCAGTGCCTGCATGAGGGCGGCGCGGTTGCTATGCAGGGAGTCTCCCGCTCCGGCGCGTATCAGCGTTTCCAGGGTCCGGCGATTGAGCCGGGACAGATCGATTTCGCGGCACATTCCGGCCAGCGAGGAAAAGCCGCCAACGCGCTCCCGAACCTCGATCAGGTTCTCGACGGCGCCCCGGCCCACGCCCTTGAGCGCGCCCAGTCCGTAGCGGATGGCTCCGTCTTCGACCCGGAAACGATAGTGGGAATGGTTGACGTCGGGTGGCAGAATCTCCAGCCCCATCAGGCGACAATCCTCGATCAGGTTGGCAATCTTGTCGGTCTTGTCGATGTCGGCCGACAGTACCGCGGCCATGAACTCGGCCGGGTAGTGGGCCTTGAGCCACGCGGTCTGGTAGGCCACCAGGGCATAGGCAACCGAGTGGGACTTGTTGAAGCCGTAGCGGGCAAAGGTCTCCATCAGGTCGAAGATGGGCTCGGCCTGTTCCTTGGGAATGCCGTTTTCGGCCGCGCCGGTGACGAAGATCTCGCGCTGGCGCTGCATTTCCTCCGCTTTCTTCTTGCCCATGGCGCGGCGCAGCAGGTCGGCGCCGCCCAGGCTGTAGCCGGCCAGTTCCTGGGCGATCTGCATGACCTGCTCCTGGTACAGGATCACGCCGTAGGTCGGCTTGAGGATGGGTTCGGTCTTGGGGTGCGGGTACTTGACCTGCGCCTTGCCGTGCTTGCGGTTGATGTACTCGTCGACCATGCCGGCATCGAGCGGCCCGGGTCGGTAGAGGGCAACGGCGGCCACGATGTCGTCGAAGCCGTCGGGCTTGAGTTTTCTCAGCAGCTCCTTCATGCCCGGCGACTCGAGCTGGAAAACGGCGGTGGTGTGAGCCGCCTGCAGCAGCCTGAGGGCCTTGGCATCGTCGAGCGGCAGGTCATCCAGGTTCAGGGGATCCTTGCCCTGCCGGCCGCGGGTCTCGTTGACCGCCTTGAGCGTCCAGTCGATGATGGTGAGGTTCCTGAGCCCGAGAAAGTCGAACTTCACCAGCCCGACGGACTCTACGTCGTTCTTGTCGTACTGGGTCAGCACCGATTGCCCGTCGGGTTCGGTGTAGAGCGGGGTGAAGTCGGTCAGGTCGCTGGGGGCGATGACCAGCCCACCGGCGTGCTTGCCGGCATTGCGGGCCAGCCCTTCCAGTGAGCGGGCCAGGTCCAGCACACCCCGGGTGTCATCCTCGTTGTCGTAGCGCGCCTTCAGCTCGGGCTCTTCTTCCAGCGCCTTGTCCAGCGTCATCTCGAGCTTGTTCGGAATCAGCTTGGCGATGGAGTCGACGAAGCCGTAGTTGAAGCCGAGTACTCGCCCGCAGTCGCGCACCACGGCCTTGGCCGCCATGGTGCCGTAGGTAATGATCTGCGAGACCTGGTTGCGCCCGTAGCGTTGGGCGACGTACTCGATGACCCGGTCGCGCCCCTCGACACAGAAGTCGATATCGAAGTCGGGCATGGAGACGCGCTCCGGATTGAGAAATCGCTCGAATAGAAGCTCGTAACGTATTGGATCCAGGCCGGTAATTCCCATGGTCCAGGCGACCAGGGAGCCGGCGCCGGAACCACGCCCGGGGCCGACCGGAACGCCGTTGTTGTGCGCCCAGGTAATGAAGTCGGCGACGATGAGGAAGTAGCCCGGAAAGCCCATGGTGTTGATGACTTCCAGTTCGCGTTCCAGTCGCTGATCGTATTCCTCGCGGGTTGTGTCCGGCGCCAGACCATGGCGCTCGAGTCGCTCGTCGAGGCCTTCGGCAGCCTTGCGCCGCAGATAGTCGGCCTCGGTTTCCCCTTCCGGCACCGGGAAGGCGGGCAGGGCGTACTCGCCCAGGGTCAGTTCGAGGTTGCAGCGTTGCGCCAGGTGCCAGGTGTTCTCCAGCGCGACCGGCAGGTCGGCAAAGGCCTGGTGCATTTCCGCGCTGCTCTTGAGGTATTGCTGGTCCACGTACTCGCGCGCACGGCGCTTGTCGTCGAGCAGGCGCGACTGGTGGATGCAGACCCTGGCTTCGTGAGCGAAGAACTCTTTCTGCTCCAGAAAGCGCACATCGTTGCTTGCCACGACCGGAATGCCGTGTTCGGTGGCCAGCAGAAGAAGGCCGTGCTCGAGTTTGCGCTCACCTTCGCGCCCCATGCGCTCCAGTGTGAGGTACAGGCGACCCGGGAACAGCGTCTGCCACTCGTCGAGGTGCTGGGCTGCCAGTGCGTTGCGACCGCGACCGATGGCTTCGCCGATGCTGGAAGTTCGGCCGGCCAGGGCAATCAGTCCGTCGGTGTTGCCCTTGAGCCAGGCCGGGTGAATGCGTGGCTGGCCACGATAACGACCTTCAAGAAAGCTGCGCGAGAGCAGACGACAAAGGTTCAGGTAACCGGTGCGATCCTGGACCAGCAGCGTGATCGCGCTCGTTTCTTCGGGTTGCGCGGGGTCCTGGATGCGGACATCGGCCCCTGCAATGGGCTTGATGCCGCGACTGATCGCTGCCCGGTAGAACTTGACCAGCCCGAACAGGTTGTGCCAGTCGGTGACGGCAATGGCCGGCATGCCCAGCTCGGCGGCCCGATCGACCAGCTCGCCAATACGGACCATGCCGTCTTCCAGCGAGTACTCGGTATGCAGGCGCAGGTGGACAAAGGGGAGTGACTGGGGATCGGTCTCCGGCATGCCGCTATTCTAGGTCAACCCATCATCGAGCGAAGCACTTTGCTGCACTTGCCGACACGATCGGCCAGTTCGCCATGCACCTCCGTCGGGTGGGGGAAGGTGGCGTACCAGCGCTGCTGCAGGTCGGAGAACTCGCTGGCCAGGTCGGGCTGGCTGCTGCGGTCGCCGAGCTGGCGCGCCAGGCGCTTGACCTGGTAGTCCATGCGTCGGTCACGGTCGACTGCCGGCGTGTCCACGCCGGCAAGGAACTCCATTTCCACCGCCACCTGCCGTGCTTCCTCGCCATTGTGCGCCACCCACTGGGCCAACTCGTCGGTGTCGGAATCCGGTTCGGTCACGCGCGTCAGTTGCCTGGAAAGACCTGCGGCCACGGGATCGCCATCGATTGTCGGCAGATCGTCCGGGCGAGGCGGAGGCGTATCGCTGGATTCGGTGCGCTGCTGCCAGGCCGACTGGACTGCATCCGCGAGCACTTGCAGGGCCTCGATCGCCTGATTGCGGGCCCGGTCGTGCAGTTCGTTCAAGCGCTGGCTGAACTTGTTCTCGGCGGCGCTAAATCGCTTGTCCAATCCCTGCGGCCGACGACCACGGCCATGCCAATCCTCGCTCAGGCCGCGGAAACGCCCTTCGGCTTCGGGCAGCTGCTCATCGTCGAGATCGGCCAGTTCCTCGGCCTGGCGGCATAGGGCTTCGAGTTCAGCGACTGCCTCCTGCTGTTCCTGTTTCTTCTCCTCGCGCTGATGGTCGAGTTGCTTGAACAGCGGGTCGATCGGTTCGCGAAACTCCTTCCACAATTGCTGTTCGATGCGGCGACGACCGCTGCCGGCCTTCTGCCAGCGCGCTTGCAGTGCCTTGGCCTGTTCGATGGCCGCCGACAGGTCCTTCTCGTGGGCCAATTCGCGTGCCTCGGCCACCAGCCTTCGCTTGGCCAGCTCGACCTGTTCGTAGGCTTCGTCGAGTCGATCGGACAGGCGATTCATCAGTTCCTTGAGGCGACCGGCCGATGGGCCGCGTGCTTTCGGTGGCAGGTCGTCGAGTCGGCGAATGGCTTGGCGTGCCTTGCGCATGAAACCCAGCAGTTCATCCCGGTCGGGCGATTCGGCATCGGCCGTTTGCATGCCCTTCTCGATGAAGGCGTCGAGTGTTTCCAGGTTCTGTTCCTTGACCTCGCTGCGCTTTTCGAAGAAAGGCCTGGCCTGTTCGAAGGCCTGCTTGCAGGCCGCCTGGAACCGGCGCCACTGACCGTGTGGGGCGGCGAAGCGACGCTTCTCGCCGGGAAACAGTTCCAGCGACTCCAGTCGCTGCCACTCCGCCCGGGCTGCCTTGAGCGCGGAGGTGATGGCATCGGGATGCTGGTCGGACTCGGCCAGCTGCTCGACCTTTGCGATCAGCTCGTCGCGCACCTGGTTGTTGGACCAGTGCTGCCAGTTGCGCATCTCCTTGAGTCGCCCCTCCATGCGCTGGTGACGGCCGACGATCTTGCCGGGGCGTTGGCGAGCCGGGAGCTTGCCGAGTGTGCTCTGCATGTCACGCAGGGCGCCGTGGGCGGCTACCAGGTCTCCCGCCTCCAGCATTTCACCGACCTCGTCGAGCCGGCGATCAAGGGCTGCGGTATCGGCGGAGGGCGCGGCGGGCCGGGTCGGCGCCGAGGGCTTCGATGCGGTTTCATGACGCTTCTGGATCCGGCGCAGGAGCGGCAGCATTTCCTCGCGCAAGGCCTGCTCGGTCGTGCCTGGTTGTTCGAGGGCGTTCCAGGCACGGTCCCATTGCGACAACAGCTCGCTGTCGGTGGCATCGTCTCCGGATGCTTCTGCCTGCTGCCTGATGCGCTCGGCCAGCCGCGAGAGGTTGACATCGATCTGCGCCCGTTCAGCGGCTTGCGGCTCGGTCCGATCTTCAGCCGGATCGCGTTGTGGCGGGGCAGTGGCGGGGCGGTTCAGAGAGTTGCGAACGATGCGAGCCGCCCCCTGGAAGCGGCGTTCGAGTGCTTCAGGCACGGATTGCAGCTCTCGCCACTGCGATTCCAGCCGCTCCAGCAGTTCTTTCCTGTCACCTTCGGCGTTACCCCGGGAAAGGACTTCGGCCTGCTCGACGAGACGGCCGGCAATCTGCGCGACGGTTTCGTCATGGCCGGAGGCAGCGGCAATGGCGGCCAGGCGCTGTTCTGCCGCCCGGGCCCGCTTCTTGTTGGTCTTGCGCAGCCGGTCGACGACCCGTTGCAGGGTCGACTCCTGCTCGATGCGCTCGAGAATGCGCGCGGCCAGCTTGTCGCTGTGCTCGGCCATGTAGCAATCGCCCAGGAATCCCGGGGACTGGATGCGCTCCAGAGCCGCGGCTCTCAGGCTTTCGTCGGGTGCTTTTCGGGCCGCTTCGCGCACCAGGCCCGGCCGTTCGATGCGGGCAAACCACTCCAGTCGCTCCTTGACCATGTCGGGGTTGGCCTTGCGCATGACCGCGCGCGCCAGGAACTCGTCGGCCGATTCGAGGATGGCTTCATCCGATTCGCGCAGGCGCGCGTCAAGCCAGAAGGCTTCAGTGTCGATTCGGTCCAGAGCGGCCAGACGAACGGCCGGCGACTCATCGTGCTGGGCCAGTTCAGGCAGCTTCTTGATCAGGTCGGCGTCCCGCGATTGGGCTACTGCCTGAGCACGCAGGGCGGGATCACGGTCTTGCCAGGCGGGCCTTCCGAACAGTCGCGATGTGAGCTTCATGGCCATGTCCGTTGTTGTTTTCCGGGCTTTCAGTGCGATAGATTACCCCACTGCGCATCCGAACTGACCGGATTTTGCCGGGTGACCGGGTTCGGGGGGCGGGGGTACCATAGAGTGTCAAGACGGGCGTTTCACCCGGCAACACGCAAACGATAACAATACAGGAATCTCATCGCTCATGTCCGAAAATACCCGGCACCCCTCCTGGCTGCAGGCGCTGCTGCCCCTCGTTGCATTGATTGCCATGCTGGTCGCGTCGGTCTGGCTGTTCGGGGACGATTCTTCCTATGGTCCCAACCAGATTGCCCTGCTTATTGCCGCGGCCATCGGCTGCCTGGTGGGGTTTCGCAACGGCTTGACCTGGAACCGGATGCTCGATGGCATCGTCGGTGGCATTTCACTGGCGCTGGGCGCCATTCTGATCATCCTGATGGTGGGTGCGCTGATCGGGACCTGGTTGTTGGCCGGCATCGTTCCAACCCTGATCTACTTCGGTCTCGAGCTGCTCAGCCCGCAGTGGTTCTACGTGGCCGCCTGCCTGATCTGTGCCATCGTCGCCCTGTCGATCGGCTCGTCCTGGACCACCGCCGCGACCATCGGTGTTGCATTGATCGGTGTTGCTGCGGGCCTGGATCTGTCGCTGGCCATTACCGCCGGTGCGGTGATCTCGGGTGCCTACTTCGGCGACAAGATGTCGCCGCTGTCCGATACCACCAACCTGGCACCGGCGGTCAGCGGCACGGAGCTGTTTGCCCATATCCGTTACATGACCTGGGTCGCCATTCCGGCCTTGGTGATTGCCGTGATCGCCTATACCCTCATCGGGCTGGGGGGCGGCGGCAGCGCCGATGACGGCGGCCTGACGGCCATGCAGGATCAGCTCCGCGAGCTCTATAACATCAATGTCTTCATGCTCATCCCGCTGGCGGTGCTGTTCGGCCTGGCGGTGGCGCGTCAGCCGGCCTTGCCGAGCATCTTCATCGGTGCAATGCTTGGCGCGGTCTGGGCAATCCTGTTCCAGCCCGAACGAGTCGCGGCCATGGCCGACGGCGAGGGGGTGATTGCCGGTATCGAACTGGCCTGGCTGGCACTGGCCGACGGCATCGTGATCAGCTCCGGCGACGATGCCCTCGACAGCCTGCTCAGCGGCGGCGGCATGTCGAGCATGCTCAACACCGTCTGGCTGGTCATCTGCGCGATGACGTTCGGCGCGGTCATGGAGACCGCCGGCCTGCTGGAGAAGATTCTCAGCGGCGTCATCCGCATGGTGCGGTCGACCGCCTCCCTGGTGGCTACAACGATCGTCACCTGTTTCAGCACCAACGTGCTGACCGCCGATCAGTACATGGCCATCGTTTTGCCCGGGCGCATGTTCCGGGCCGAATTCAGGGAGCGCAAGCTCGATCCGAGGGTGCTGTCGCGCAGCCTGGAGGGTGGGGCGACCATTACCTCGCCGCTGGTTCCCTGGAACACCTGCGGGGTGTTCATGTTCGGCGTGCTGGGGGTCAGTCCGCTGGCCTATGCCCCGTTCGCGTTCTTCCTGTTGCTGGTTCCCGTGATCAGCATTGCCTACGCGGTGTTCGACTTCAAGATCCTGCGCATCGACGAGGCGGATGCGGGCCGGCCCGCGGGGGCGCCCGGCACGGCCTGATGTATGGGCAATCCGGCACGGATGCAGATCACATTCGTGCCGGCTTGCTACATCAACTGCTGAACCATGCGGAACCCGGCAATCCAGGTGCCGGCCGCCGAACCCAGGTTGGACAGGAAGAACACCAGCAGCACGCGCGAGACCCGGTTCTTCCACCAGCCCGATACACGGACCACGTCATCGCGCAGGGCCTCGAAATCGGCCATCTTGGGTTTGCGCAGGGTGGCTTCGACCGCGCCGGTGACCATGCCCGCGCCAATGGTGGGGTTGAGAGAAGTCAGTGGTGCGGCGACCAGGGCGCTGAGCACGGTCAGGGGATGACCACGTGCGATCAGCGCACCGAGCGCCGAAAGCGTGCCATTGATCACCACCCAGGTCGCCACCAGCGCCCAGCCCAGTTCCGGCGAGCGATGGAAGCCGATCCCGAAGCCGGTCAGGACGGCGACCAGGATGAACCAGGGCAGGGCCTTGAGAAACTTCGATGGCGGCGGCATCACGTTGAGTCTCTCGACGGTGTCGGCCGGATCGGCATCGGTTTCCAGCGCCTTTGCCGTGCCGGCCAGGTGACCGGCGCCGAGCACGGCCAGCACCTTGCGACCGGAATGATCGGCATTTTCCTGGCGCAGGCGTGCGGCCATGAACTCGTCGCGCTCGGCGATCAGTGATTCGTAGAGTTCGGGCGAGGTATCGGAAAACTCGCTGAACGTCTCGGTCAGCAGGTCGCCCTGCTTGAGCCGCTCGATATCTTCCTCGGGAATTTCCTGGCGGGTGAACATCGACACGATCAGACCGTTGACCATCAGCCAGCGTTTCCACAGCGACAGGCGCCGGGAGGCGCGCCGCAGGGTGATGCCGATCTCGCGATCGATGAGCTGCACCGGCAGACCGGCCTTGCGTGCGGCCTCGATCGCGGCCTTCATTTCCGCACCCGGCTCGATGCCGAACTGCTCGGCGATCCGCTTCTGGTAGGCCGACAGTGCCAGCGAGGCCATCATCATGCCGGCCTTGCCCTCCCGGATGATGGAAAACAGGTTCATGTCGCGCCAGGCATCGCGCTCGGTCAGGCTCTGGTAGCGCGAGGCGCACAGCTCGATGGCCACGGCATCGTAGTGACCGCTTTCGAGCAGTCTCTGGACGGCCTCGGCACTGGTGCGCGAGACGTGGGCGGTGCCGAGCAGGGCGTAGTCCACGCCGTCGCGCTGGATGTGCTCGACCGGCTCGCCGGCAAACAGTTCCTTGTGTTCCGGGGTCATCGGGATGGTCAGAATTGAAACAGTGGGGCAGTGTAGCGGATTTGCCGGCGGGGCAACGAAATACCGGGGCCCCTGGAGATCTTTCGTGCTGGCCGAATCGCTCGCCCGGATGCATAATCCCGGGTATAACAGTGGCACACGAGGTGCTGCACGTCATGAACGGCCCGCCGCCCATCGCCCTGGCCATCGAGGCACAGCCGGACAGCTCGACCTGTGGCCCGACCTGCCTGCATGCGGTGTACCGTCATTTCGGGGATGCCATTGAACTGGGCACTGTTGTCGACGAGATTCAGCGACTCGATGACGGAGGAACGCTCGATGTCTTCCTGGCCAATCATGCACTGGCCCGGGGGTACCGGGCGACCATCCACAGTTGGAACCTGGAAGTATTCGACCCGACCTGGTTCGATACCCCGGGCACGGATCTGGCTGCCAAACTCGAAGCCCAGGAAAGCTCCAAGCGCCGCGTCAAGCTGTCAATCGCAACGGCCGGCTACCTGGCTTTCCTGTCTGCCGGTGGCCGGGTGCGCTTTGACGACCTCAACCGCGGACTGCTGCGCCGGTTGCTGGCCCGCGGCTTGCCGGTGCTGACGGGGCTGAGCGCCACATATCTCTACCGCAGCATGCGGGAGTGGGGCCCGGAAGACCGGGATGACGATATTCGCGGCGAGCCGGTCGGCCACTTCGTGGTGCTGAGCGGTTATGACCGGAACAGCCGCATGGTCATGGTGGCCGATCCCATGCACCCTAATCCCAGAGGTGGCCAGATTTACGCGGTTCATATCGATCGCGTCATTTCCGCCATCCTGCTCGGTGCCCTGACTTACGACGCCAATCTCCTGGTGATTCGCCCGTGCGCCAGTTGATCGTGGTGTCGCGACCGGACGATTGGCCCCTGCGGCTGGACGGGGTCGAGCGGGTCAGCGCCCGGGAGTATCTGACCGACCCGGCCTGGCTGGAACGTCGTGCCACACGCGTGTTCAACCTGTGTCGCAGCTATGGCTACCAGTCCAATGGTTACTATGTTTCGCTGCTCGCCGCCGCGCGCGGACACAAGCCATTGCCGTCGGTGTCCACACTGCTGGATTTCCGGGCAGCGAGCCTCGTTCGCCTGACTCCGCAGGAACTGGGGCGGCTGATCGATCACAGCCTCAAGCCGTTGCAGTCGGACCAGTTCGTGCTGAGCATTTATTTCGGTCGCAATCTCGCGCGCCGCTACGACCGGCTGGCACATGCGCTGTTCAACCTGTTTCCGGCTCCCCTGCTGCAGGCCCGCTTCCAGCGCGGGCGGGACGGCTGGGTACTGCGGCGGGTGGCACCCGTTGCCTTCAGCGATGTCCCGTCCAGCCACTTGGAATTCGTGACCGAAGCCGCCCATCGGTACTTTTCCGGGCAAGGTCCGAGACGCGCGGCGCGTCGGGGCAACCAGAATCGATTCGACCTGGCCGTACTGGTCAATCCCGAAGAGGTCAGTCCGCCATCGGATGCGCGGGCCCTGGCCCGGTTCAGGCGGGCGGGTGAAGCCAGCGGTTTCGGTGTCGAATTCATTGGGCCGGAGGACATCGGTCGCCTGGCCGAGTTCGACGCCCTGTTCATCCGCGAGACCACGGCGGTGAACCATCACACCTACCGGTTCGCCCGACAGGCCGTGGCCGAAGGCCTGGTGGCCATCGACGACCCCGAATCCATCCTCAGATGCACCAACAAGGTCTATCTTGCCGAACTGCTGCAACGACATGGCGTGCCGGTTCCCAGAACCCTGCTGGTGCATCGCGACAACATTGGCGAGATCGAAAAGCGGCTTGGCGTGCCGGTGGTACTCAAGCAACCCGACAGCGCATTCTCCATGGGCGTGCAACGCGTCGACGACAGCGCATCACTGGCGCGCTCGGTTGGCGAACTGCTGTCCAGATCTGACATGGTGGTGGCACAGGAATATCTGCCGACTCCGTTTGACTGGCGGGTAGGGATCATCGACGGACGTGTCCTTTACGTGTGCCGCTACCACATGGCCCGGGGGCACTGGCAGATCATTCATCGCCAGGGGCGGCGGACTCTGGAAGGCATGGCCGATACGCTGACCGTTGATGAAGCACCGCCAAAGGTCGTCAGGATCGCGCTCAAGGCGGCCGGGCTGATCGGGAACGGGCTCTATGGCGTCGATCTCAAGGAAGTCGACGGCCGGGTGATGGTGATCGAGGTCAATGACAATCCCTCCATCGATGCCGGCTGCGAGGATGCCGTGCTCGGCAAAGCGCTTTATGAGCAGATCATGGCTGTGTTTCTCGAACGCGTGACCGCTCGCAAGTTGGGGAGCTGAACCAACATGCCGACCCTGGATCCGGTGACCCCGCAGCCACACCTTCATGCATTCGAGGGCTACGGCATCGAGCTGGAATACATGATCGTCGATCGGCAGACACTGTCTGTGAAGCCGCTGGCCGAGCATTTGCTGATCGATGAGTCGGGTGCGATCGTCAATGAGATTGCGGACGGCTCCATCGCCTGGTCCAATGAGCTGGTTGCCCACGTCGTCGAGCTCAAGACCAATGGCCCGGCCTCCACGCTTGACAGGCTGGATGAAAAGTTTGCCGACTCGGTCACGCGGATCAATCACAGGCTGGCCGCCCATGGCGCCATGCTGCTGTCCACCGCCATGCATCCGTTCTTGGATCCAGCTACCGAGACCGTGCTCTGGCCACATGGGCAGAACGAGATCTATGCGGCCTATGACCGAATCTTCGGGTGCCGGGGGCATGGCTGGTCCAACCTGCAATCCATGCACATCAACCTGCCCTTCGCAACCGACGCAGAATTTCGGCGCCTGCATGCGGCCATTCGCATTGCATTGCCACTGATTCCGGCCCTGGCGGCTTCCTCGCCATTCGAGCAGGGGAGGCTGACCGGCTGGTGCGACCGCCGCCTGTTCCACTACCGCAACAACCAGGCCCGCATTCCCCAGATCGCCGGCCTGGGTGTGCCCGATGCGGTCACCGGTATCGAGGATTACAAAGCCCGGATTCTTGCGCCGATGTACCGTGCCATCGCGCCCCATGACCCTGCGGGCATCCTGGCCGATGACTGGCTCAATTCGCGCGGCGCCATCGCACGCTTCGAGCGCCAGACCATCGAAGTTCGACTTGTCGACCTGCAGGAGTGCCCGGCGGCCGACCTGGCCGTGGCCGATGCCTTGGCGCGACTGGTACGTCGTCTATACCACTCCGACGAGCGGCAATTCGAAAAGCAGCAGGCTCTGGATCATGGCAAGTTGTCGGCCATTCTGTTCCAGCTGGCCGAGCGTGGCGGTCGGGGCATTATCGACGAAGGTGATTATCTCGAACTCATGGGGTTGAGCAAGCCGCTGACGGGCAACGCCTGCTGGCGGCAGCTGCTGACCGACGGACTGATGGAAGGCAGTCCTTTTGCCCGAACCCTCGAGGGCATGGTCGAGCGGGGCACCCTGGCCGAGGCATTGGTTGATCAGTTGGGTCCGGCACCGGAAATGTCGGCCATCCGTGATGGCTATCGGGAGTTGGCTGAATGTCTGCAGGACAACAAGCTGTATCGCCCCTGATCACTTGCGAACATGGCGGCAATGCGGTGCCCGAGCGGTGGCGATATCTGTTCAGGGAACATGAATCGTTGCTCGATAGCCATCTCGGTTTTGATCGGGGATCGCTGGATGTGGCCAGGGCACTGGCTCGCAAGCTGCGCGCGCCGTTGTTGTTCGGCCGATACACCCGTCTATTGGTGGATCTCAATCGTTCGGCGGATCACCCGCGACACTTCTCGAAGTTCACGCGCGTTCTGCCGGCGGGCGAACGGCAAATGCTGGATGACGAATACTGGCGGCCGCACTGGGCGCGCTACGGACAACTGCTGCATGGACTCCCCGGGCGGGTGGTGCACGTGGCCTGTCACAGCTTCGCACCCGTTTTGCATGGCCGGGAACGCGAGGTCGATGTGGCGCTGCTCTACGATCCGGCGAGAGCGGGCGAACGTGCCTGGTGCCGGTTGCTGGCGGATCGAATCCGGTCGGTCTCTCCGGACTTGCGGGTGCGCATGAATTATCCCTACCGCGGCACCAGTAATGGCATGGGGCAGCAGCACCGGCAGTGGTTCGGGGATGAGTGCCTGATTACCGTGGAACTGGAAGTCAACCAGGCCTTGTGCGACCGTGAGGACTGGACAGGTGTGGTCCACTTGCTGACTGACACGATCGAATGGAGTTTGCATAGGGAATCGAGTTCATGAGCAGACGCATACTTATCATCCAGGGACATCCCGACCGGGAGGTTTCGCATTTCTGCCACGGGCTGGCGGTCGCCTACCGCAAGGGTGCCGAGGGCGCCGGCCTGGCGGTCGAAGCACTGGCCATCGCGCAGATGGACATTCCCCTGCTGAGCAGCGAAGCGGACTGGCAGGCCGACAATGCCGCGCCGGACGTGGTTGCCGCCCAGGAGGCGATTCGCCGGGCCGACCACCTGGTGCTGATTTTTCCGTTATGGATGGGCACCATGCCGGCCGCGGTCAAGGCATTCCTGGAGCAGGTCCTGCGACCCGGATTCGCTTTCGACGAGCAGGCTCGCGAAGGTCCGGGAGGCGGATTGCTCAAGGGCAAGTCGGCACGCGTGATCATCACCATGGGCATGCCCGGGCTGTTCTACCGCTGGTATTTCGGTGCCCATGGCTATCGCAATTTGAAGCGCAACATTCTTAAATTTTGCGGGATCAAGCCGGTGAAGCACTGTTTTGTCGGCCTGGCCAATGCCAAGCGGCCGGAAGGGCGGCAGCGCTGGCTGGAACGAATCGAGTCGCTTGGTTCCCGGGGAGTTTAAGGGGGCAGGGTGGCGAGCGGTCTTGCCCGTGGCCGGAACCGAGGTGAACCACCTCGTTGGCGCTTCGGGCTGGGTGGCGTTCTGGTGCCGGTGAATTTCGCCGTGCCGAGGGATAATCCCTGCCGTGGATGTCACCATTGGGGCGCATTGGGTACGGTTAGACCGTGCCAGCTTCCATCACCTCGAACCCGGCCCCGGGCAAGACCACTCACCACCTGACGTGTGGGAATAGATTGATAACAGTGCCAGGATCAGGGCACCGCCTGCCTTTCAACCTTCTCTCACCTTTCATGGCGGGTGGTATTCGGTCGAGCACGGTCTGGGCGGGTGACGGAAATGTCGTCAAGCTCATCCCGGTCCATCCTTCGCACCAATGGTGTTGTCGAAGGGGATCAATCCATCAGCGGCAACGCGCCAATCGTACCGACGCAAGGGCCACCAAACCCATACGAGCCGAAACAGCCGATCACCCGACCGGGCCGTGCTCGACCGGATGCCACCCGCTACCGCCACCCCGTCACGAGCGCCACCGTTTGAGGAGATCCCCGTAAGCGTCAATCCGCCGATCCCGCAGAAACGGCCAGATTCTTCTGACCTGCTCGCTGCGCTCCAGGTCGATGTCGGCGATCAGCACCTCGGCTTCGCTGCCGGCTTCGTCGATGATCTCGCCCTGCGGGCCGACGATCAGGCTGTGGCCCCAGAATTCGGCATCGAGCTCGCGTCCGGAGCGGTCGGGTTCGAAACCGACCCGGTTACAGCCGGCGACCGGCAGGCCATTGGCCACGGCATGGCCGCGCTGAATGGTGCGCCAGGCGTCGAGCTGGCGTAGCTGTTCGTCCTCGTCGTCGCTGGGGTCGAGACCGATGGCGGTGGGGTAGAGCAGGATCTCGGCGCCAGCCAGTGCCATCAGGCGGGCGGCTTCCGGGTACCACTGGTCCCAGCACACCAGCACACCCAGTCGGCCGACGGAGGTGTCGATTGGCTCGAAACCCAGATCACCGGGGGTGAAATAGAATTTCTCGTTGTATCCGGGATCATCCGGGATATGCATTTTGCGATAGATGCCGGCGCGGCTGCCGTCGCGCTCGAACACCAGCGCGGTGTTGTGCGCCAGGCCGGGTGCGCGATGCTCGAAGATCGAGCCGACCACGACCACTTCGTTCGCTTCGGCGGCCACCGCCAGCATTTCGGCGGTCGGGCCGTCGAGCGGCTCGGCCAGTTCGAACAGGGCCGGATCCTGATACTTGCAGAAGTACTCTCCGGCATGAAGTTCCGGCAACAGTACCAGGTCGGCACCGGCCCGGGCAGCCTGTGCAATACCCTCGGCGGATGCGCGACGGTTGGCGTCGGCATCCGGCCCCATGGCGTGCTGAACCAGAGCCAGCCTGATCATTCGGGTCATGGGAATCTCAGCCGGGGATATGCATGGAGGCACAGTGCGGACCGCCGAACTGGCTGATCATGACATTGGCCGAAACGGATCTGACATCGCGCTCGGGCAGCAGGTCGGCCATGACGCCGCGCGCCACCTCGTCGCTGTCGCTGCCGTAGGCCGGCACGAGACACGCGCCGTTGACGAACATGAAGTTGGCATAGCTTGCCGGCAGCGTGGGGTCGATGTCGTCGGCGTGGGGTAGCACGAACAGCTCGAAAGGCTGCCCGTCGCCACCGCGCAGGGACTCCAGCTGGCCGCGCAAGCGGTCGGTGCGCGAGCTGTCTCCCTGGTGCTGGAAAACGATGATGTCGGGTGAAATGAAGCGTGCCAGTGTGTCGATGTGGCCGTCGGTGTCGTCGCCGCACATCGGCTCCAGGTCGATGCCGACCACGTGATCGATATTGAGCAGGTTGTGCAGTTCGTGCTCGATCTCGCCGCGAGTCAGGTGGGGATGGCGCGCGTGCAGGCAGTGCCAGTTGACCAGGAGGGTGCCACGGCCGTCGGCCTCGATGGCGCCGCCTTCGAGCTCAAAAAGGTATTGTCGAAAACTCAGGCGGTCGAACAGCGGGTGGCGGGCCAGCAGCGTGTTGACCCGGTTGTCCATCCTCGCCGGATACTTGCCGCCCCAGCCATTGAAGTGGAAATCGAGCGCAAGCCGGGAGCCATTTCCGAGCAGCGTGATGGGGCCGTAATCGCGGCACCAGGTATCGTTGAACGGTGCATCGATCAGGTGCAACCCCGGCCTGTCGGCCAACGCGCTTCGAGCGCTGGCATCGCCAGGGCTGGTCAGCATCACGACCTTCTGGTGCGGCAGGATGGCGTCGATCAGCCCCACATACTCGCGGCGGATTTCGGCCAGGCGCTCGATCCAGTCGGTCTTTTCATGGGGCCATGCCAGCAGCGTGGCGCTCTGGTGCTCCCATTCGGCAGGCAGTCGATATTCGGTGTGCGACATGGCGCTTCAACCGGAAAAGTTACTGCGACCGCTGTTCTTCGACTTCGCGCACCACAGCCTCGTGGTGGACCACGCTCTCGATCACGAGGCGGTGCTCGAAGAACACGCTGTAATCATCGTAGACCCAGCGAGTGATCGGCGGATCGCCGACCGCGGCCCGCCGTTCGAGCGGTTCACCATAGCGCTGCTCGACCTGCTCCATGGTGAGGCCGTTGTCCGGCAGGTTACGCGCCAGGCGCTCACGAACTTTCTCGATCAACAGGACGTCGGCGGCTGCAGTACCGATCAGTCCCAGAAAAACGACCCCCCAAACCAGTTTGCCCTTAGTCGTTCCGATCATGGTTCATCCTTGGTTTGTAGCGCCCGGCGCTTGCGAGCGGTTTGATGGTTCACTGATGTAAAAATAGTAGCATAAGGCACTCACTCGCAATCTGCATCAGGCAGGAGGAGTTGCAAAGCATGAGAACGGTCGTGATTACCGGGGCCAACCGCGGAATCGGACTGGAACTGGCCCGCCTGCTCGACGAGCGCGGCTACCGAGTGATCGGCGTGTGCCGGCAATCGTCGCCGGAGCTCAATGCCCTCGGGGTCGACGTCGAAGCGGGCGTGGACGTTACTCGCGCCGAGGGGCTGGTGGATCTGGCCGAGCGCCTGCGCGGCAACCGCATCGATTTGCTGGTCAACAATGCCGGACTGCTGCGACCGTCCAGCCTGGATGGGATCGAGTCGGAGCTGGCGGACTGGCGCGCTCAGTTCGAGGTCAACTCGCTAGGCCCGGTTCGGGTGACCAGTGCCCTGCGGAATCATCTCAACGATGGTGGCAAGGTCGTCATCATCACTTCGCGGATGGGGTCGATTGCCGACAACACCTCCGGCGGCGCTTACGCGTATCGCATGTCCAAGGCCGCGGTGAATGCTGCCGGTGTCTCCCTGGCCCACGAGTTCAGGGACCGGGGGATCGCTGTCGGATTGCTGCACCCGGGGTACGTGAAAACCGGCATGACCGGCAACACCGGGCATGTCGAGGCCCATGAGGCGGCGGGCATGCTGGTCGAGCGGATTGGAGAGCTCGACATGGAGCTCAGCGGCAGCTTTCGTCATGCCAATGGCGAGGAATTGCCTTGGTGAGGTAAAGGCGGTGGAAGGGAAAAGGTGAAAGGTGAAAGGTGAAAGGTGAAAGGTGAAAGGTGAAAGGTGAAAGGTGAAAGG
>SLIA01000156.1 GCA_007135935.1 Wenzhouxiangella sp. | reverse complement strand
TGCTGGGCCAGGCTGATGGCAATCGGTGTGCCGATCACTGCTGCGGCGTTGTTGGATACCACATTGGTCAGTGCGGCCATGGCCAGCATCAGAAGGCCCAGGATCACCCAGGCCGGCACTCCGAAACTGACCGTCAGGAATATCTGGGCGATCCAGTCGGCGCCGCCGGTGCGCATCAGGGCAGCACCCAGGGCCAGGGAAGCGACGATGATCATCACCACCTGGATCGACAGGGCACCCATGGCCTCCTTCCAGCTCAGCACGCGGGTCAGAATCAACGCGAGTACACCGCACAGCGCACTGATGGCAATGGGCATGATCCCGAAAGCGGCGATCACGATGACCGTGGACATGATGGCCAGCGCCAGCGGCGCCTTTGAGGTCTTGGGCAGGCTTACGGTTCCGTCCAGTACCAGCAGGTCACCCCCCTCCTTGACCTTCTCCAGCTTCTTGCCTGAAGACTGGACCAACAATACGTCACCGGAGCGCAGCACCGTATTGTCCAGCCCGGTCGACCGCGTTTGCTCTTCGCGATTGAAGCGATGAAGTGCCAGCAGTCTCAGCCCGTAGCGAGAAAGTAGCCGTGCTTCTCCAATGCGCACACTCAGCAGCCTGGAGTTGGGTGTCACGGCCACTTCGGCGATCTTCTGGTCATCCGGTCCCAATGGGTGAGCGTCGTCGACTTCGACATCCCCCGAGAAAAGTCTTCCGCCCAGTATGTGAGCGAACTCCCGCAGGTTGTCCTGGGTATTGGTGGTGGTGATGCGATCTCCCGCCTTCAGTTCGACATCGGGCAATGGTGTGACAAATACGCCGGGACCGCGCTGAATCTTTTCGACCTTGAGATTACCGTCGCATCGCTCTATGGCATCGGCAAGCTTCATGCCGACGGCATCCGAGTTTTTCCCCAGACGGATCTGGGCGGTGTAGTGTCGTTTGACGGTCGACTGCATCGGCACCTGGCGGTCGGGGATCAGACGCGGCGCGATCAGCCACAGGTAGAGCATGGCAACCACGCCGGCAATGGCGGCCGGAACCACGAAATCGAACATCTGGAACTGTGCCACGCCCATGTCCGCGGCCACGGTCACTACCAGCAGGTTTGTCGAAGTGCCGATGGTGGTTGCCATGCCGCCGATGATGCTGATCAGCCCGACGGGAAGCAGAATGCCCGAAGGCGACTGGCCCGTGCGAATGGCCACTCCAATGAGTATAGGCAGCAACATCACCACGATGGGCGTGTTGTTGATGAAGGCGCTCAGGACGGCACAAACCAGCAATGTCGTCAGCATCGACAAGGCGGGTGATCGCTTCCAGGCGGCAGCCAGCATCCGCCCGACTGGCTCCAGCGCACCGGAGCGGATCAGACCCTGACCGAGAATCATCAGCGCACAAACTGCGATCAGGGCCTGATGGCCGAAACCGAGGTAGAAGTCGGTCGGACTGACCGTACGCCCGTCTGGCCCGGTATACGGAAACAGCTGAAAGCCCACGGTCAGCAGCGCCAGCACGATCAGCGAACTGGTCTCCAGCGGGATGCGATCACGCGAGAACAGTACCAGCGCCAGCAGAACCAGCAGCAGCACGCCTATTGCGTGGTAATCGGGCAGGGCAAAAGTCATGACGCTGTGATTCTACTCACAAAAGCGGGTGGCGTAATCACGCATCGTGCGAGGCCAGCTGCGATTCGAGTTCCGCAAGGGTGCTCACCGGGACCAGGCAGCGCTGCCCCAGACAGACCTGCGCGCTGGGCTCATCGGCTTCCACCACGGTTTTCAGAGTGTCGGGCAGCGTCTCGTCGGCCAGGTCCGGCGGTAGCCGGTAACAGTGCAGGTCGGCGCGTTGCCGCAGTTGCCGGTGCCAGTCCTCGGCTGTTGGAGCAGGGCCGCCGATCAACACCTGGGGCCGTGGACGGTCCAGTTCCCCGGCCGCCCGGAACAGGCTGGCATGGGCCAGGGGCTGGGTGTGCATCTGGCCGCTGGCGGCCTGCAGTGTGCGCTCGGCCGTTTGCAACAGTCCGGCATCGCCGGTGAGGTGACCAAGCCGAAGCAGACCAATCACGGCCTGGCCGGCGCCGGCCGGCGTGGCATTGTCGGCATGCGCCAACGGGCGCGTGATCAGGGGTTCGTGATCGGACGGGGTCAGGTGCATGGCGCCGGTCTGCTCGTCGACAAACTGCTCGACGATGCGTCGGGCGATGCGCCGCGCCAGATTGAACCAGCGCAACTCGAAGCGCCAGGCCAGCAGTTCCAGGCAGGCCAGCAGGACGTTGGCATGGTCCTCCAGCGTGGCCGGGTGGGCGCTGCGTCCCTTGCGCCAGATCGCGCGCGGCGGTTCCTGGCCGAACAGCTTGACGGCCACCGAGTCCAGTGCACTGGCCGCCTGTTCGCACCACTCCGGCCGGTCCAGCAGCCTTCCGGCCAGGGTCAGGTTTTCGATGGTCAGCCCGTTCCAGCCGGCAATGAGCTTGTCGTCGCGCTCGGGGCGGGGGCGCTGGTTGCGCGCGGCCAGCAGTGACTTTGCGGCTTCATCCAGCGTGGCATGGATCTCGGCTTTGTCGAGTCCGGGGCGACGCATTTCATTGACCGAGCGAGCGACGACCAGGTGCCAGAGCTTGTTCTCGAAATTGGGCGGACCGTCGAGGCCGTAGCGCTCGAAGAACAGGTCGCGGTGCGTGCCGTGAACTACCGCGTCGACCTCGTCGGGGCGCCACAGGTAGAAGGCGCCCTCGCCGTCGGGATTGTCGGCATCCAGGCTGGCGGCATAACCGCCGCCTTCCAGCGCCATTTCCTGCGCCAGCCAGGTCACGGTGCGTTCGCACACGCGCCTGAAATCCTCGCGCCGCCAGCGCGCGGCCGCGCGGGCGTAAATCCCCAGCAGCTGGGCATTGTCCGACAACATCTTCTCGAAGTGAGGAATCTCCCAGGCCGCATCCACGCAGTAGCGGAAGAAGCCGCCGGCCAGATGATCGTTGAGGCCGTGGCGGGCCATGGTGGTGAGCGTGTCGGCCAGCATCTGGGCGGCCTGGTCGTCGTCGGCGAAGTCCGCCAGGGCGGTCAGTTGCGGTGCCTGGGGGAATTTCGGTGCATTCCCGAAGCCGCCATGGTCGGCATCGAAGCGCGCGGCCAGCTCGGCGATCAGCGCCTCGCCGCCGGGCGGGGATTGTTCAACTACATCACCGGCCTGCGGTCGCGAGATGGCCTGCAGCGCTTCCTGCACCTGCAGGTGCTGGTCGCGCAGTTCATCGCGCCGGGTCGCCCAGACCTGATGGATGCGCTCGAGCAGCTGGCCAAAGCCCATCATGCCGCGGCGAGGTTCGGGTGGAAAATAGGTGCCGGCGAAAAATGGGGCCTGGCTGTCGGGATCGAGAAACACCGTCAACGGCCAGCCGCCGCCGCGCCCGGTCAGGAGTTGGTGGGCCATCTGGTAGATATGATCGAGATCGGGCCGCTCCTCGCGGTCGACCTTGACATTGACGAAGTAGGCATTCATCAGTGAGGCGATGTCGTCGTTCTCGAAACACTCGTGGGCCATCACGTGACACCAGTGGCAGGCGCTGTAGCCGATCGACAGCAGGATGGGCTTGTCCAGCGTCCGCGCCATCGCCAGCGCCTCTCGATCCCAGGGCTGCCAGTGCACCGGGTTGCCGGCATGTTGCAGCAGGTAGGGGCTGAGCGCATCGCCGAGGCGGTTGGAGGGGGTGGTTTCGGTCATGGCGTGAAGGCGCTTGGGGGTGGGTGTCATGGTAAGCGGTGACAGGTAAAAGGTAAAAGGTGAAAGGTGAAAGGTGAAAGGTGAAAGGTGAAAGGTGAAAGGTGAAAGGTGAAAGGTGAAAGGCCCGGCTTCGGCTTCCTTTCACCTTTTACCTTTTACCTTTCTACCGCAGTTATCCTTCTGCGATAATCCCCGCCCATGAACCAGTCCGACTTCTTCTACCACCAGCTCGACCCGGTGGCCGTGCAGATTGGCGGCTTTGCGATTTACTGGTACAGCCTGATGTACCTGGTCGCCTTCGGCGCCTTCTGGCTGTTGGGGCGGGTGCGGGCGCGGCGCGACGATGCGCCGCTCAATCCCGAGCAGGTCGGTGATTTCCTGTTCTGGGGCGTGATCGGGGTGATCGTTGGCGGGCGACTGGGCTACGTGCTGTTCTACGCCTTCGATTCGTTCATCGGCAATCCGCTCATGCTGTTCCAGATCCGCGACGGCGGCATGAGTTTCCATGGCGGGCTGGTCGGCGTGCTGGTCGCCATCTGGGGCTACGGGCGTCACCTGGGCTGCGGTTTTCTGCGTCTGGCCGATTTCACCGCGCCGCTGGTACCGATCGGGCTGGCGGCCGGCCGACTGGGTAACTTCATTGGCGGTGAGCTGTGGGGGCGTCAGACCGATGTGTCGTGGGCGGTGATCTTTCCCGAATCCGTGCAGCCCGGCGGCCGCTTCTCCGAGACGCTCTACCAGCAGTACCTGGCTGGCAATCTCGACGAGTTTGCCCGGCATCCCTCGCAGCTCTACCAGGCGCTGGGCGAGGGGCTGGCGCTGTTTGTCGTGCTGTGGCTGTATTCGGCCCGGCCGCGCCCGGTCGGCGCCGTGGGCGGCCTGTTCCTGGCCGGCTACGGCTTCTTCCGTTTTCTCGCCGAATTCTTCCGCGAGCCCGACGCCCATCTCGGCTTTATTGCGCTGGACTGGATGACGATGGGGCAGCTGCTTTCCGTGCCCATGTTCGTCATCGGCGTGGCGCTGATGATTTTCGCCTACCGGAACAAGACATGAAAACCTACCTCGACCTGCTTCGGCATATCCGCGAAAACGGCACCCGCAAGTCCGACCGCACCGGCACCGGCACGCTCAGCGTGTTCGGCCATCAAATGCGCTTCGACCTGTCCGACTCCTTCCCGCTGGTGACCACCAAGAAGGTCCATCTGAAGTCCATCATCCACGAGCTGCTGTGGTTCATTCGCGGTGATGCGACCATCGATTATCTCAAGCGCCATGGCGTGACCATCTGGGACGAGTGGGCCGACGAAACCGGCAGCCTGGGGCCGATCTACGGCGCGCAGTGGCGCTCCTGGCCGACACCGGAGGGGCGAAGCATCGATCAGCTCAGCCAGGTCGTCGAACAGATCCGCTCACGCCCTGATTCGCGCCGTCACGTGGTCTCGGCCTGGAACCCGGCCGACCTGCCGGATGAATCCATGTCTCCGCAGGACAATGCCCGCGCCGGGCGCATGGCGCTCGCTCCCTGCCACTGCCTGTTCCAGTTTCATGTGGTCGACGGAAGGCTGAGCTGCCAGCTCTACCAGCGCTCGGCCGACTGCTTTCTCGGCGTGCCCTTCAACATGGCCTCCTACGCCCTGCTCACCCTGATGGTGGCGCAGGTCACCGACCTGGCCCCGGGCGAGTTCATCCACACCTTCGGCGACGCCCACCTCTATCTCAACCACCTCGACCAGGTCGACGAGCAGCTCGCGCGCGACCCGCTGCCGGCACCGAAGATGCGCCTGAACCCCGATCGCCGCCGGCTGGAAGATTTCGTCTACGAGGACTTCGAGCTGCTCGGCTACCAGTCCCACCCGGCCATCAAGGCACCGATCGCGGTCTGACAGGTCATTTGCGCGGGGTGGATCAGGATTTGTCTCCCAGCCAGCCGCGGTAGCGGAACCACAGCAGCAGGGCGATGGCGACGGCCAGCATGACGCCGAGCACCCCGAAATAGCCCCAGGGATGCATCAGTTCGGGCATGTGCTCGAAATTCATGCCATAGACGCCGGCGATGAAAGTCAGCGGGATGAAGATGCTGGCCATGATGGTGAGCGTCTTCATGATCTCGTTGGTGCGGTTGGCGCTGATCGACAGGTGGATCTCGACCAGGCTGGCGGCCAGTTCGCGGGTGGTCTCGACCATGTCCATGAGTTGCACGGTGCAGTCGTAGACGTCCCTGAGGTAGATGTGGGTTTCGAGCCGGAAGATTTCCTCGTCTCTGAGCAGGCGGGCCATCAGGTCGCGCTGGCGCCAGAAAATGCGGCCGAGCGTGATCAGGGCGCGGCGCTGGCGATGGATATCACCGAGCAGTTCGTTGCCGCGTCCGGACATGACCGCGTCCTCGGCCTCGTCGATCTGGTCGGCCAGGGTCTCGACCACGGGGAAGCTGGCATCGACGGCCAGGTTGAGCAGGGCGCAGGCCAGGTAGTCCAGCGGCTCTTTCCTGAGCCGGCTGGTGGAACGGTCCAGGCGCTCGAGCACCGGTGAGAAGATGTCCTCGGGGCGTTCGCGAAAGCTCAGCAGCAGGTCGCCGTCGATGAGCAGGCCGAGCTGACCCAGCCCCGGCAGGTGCTGCTCGCTTTCCAGTTGCAGCATCTGCAGGACGATCAACGCCTGCTCGTCGAGGGTGTTGACCTTGGTCTGGCGGTCGATGTTGACCAGGTCGGCCAGCACCATGGGGTGCAGGTCGAACAGCTCGCTGAGCGCGCGCAGGCGCTCGTCGTCGGCGAACCCGGCCACATCCACCCAGATGCGACCACCCTTCAGGCGCGCTTCGGCGATGGCCTGGGTGTCCGGATCGTCGAGAAGCTCCACGCCCTGCTCGTCGATCCGCCACAGACGCACGCGGGTAGCGGCGGCATCGGGCGCGATGTACAGGGTGCCGGGCGGTGCGCCGGACTTGCGCTGGCTGCTGCGCTGCGGCTGTCCGAACAGGTGATGCACGGGTGTGTCCACCACGCTGCGCAGGAAGCGGCGCGCGGTTTCCTGGAGCTGCTGGAAGTGTTCGCCGACCGACATGGTCCTTCTCCGATTGCCCTTGCCGGAACCAACATACTGCAGTCCGGGCACGGATCAAAGCAGTATCGGATGGGGCGGGCGGTTATCATTTGCGACAAATGACTGCAGCCGCCCCTTTTTCATGACCCAGGACATCGTACTGGTCGCCGCCATGGCCCGCCGCCGAGCCATCGGACGCGACGGTGGCATGCCCTGGCACCTGCCCGCCGATCTGAAACATTTCAAGGCGGTCACGCTGGGCCATCCGGTGATCATGGGGCGGCGGACCTTTGAATCCATCGGCCGGCCATTGCCCGGGCGTCTCAATGTCGTCATCAGCCGGCAGCGCCCGGAACTGCCCGAAGGCGTGGCGCTGGCGGGCGGGCTGGACGAGGCGCTCTCGGTCTGCCGCGAGCATGAGCGCGTCATGGTCATTGGCGGTGGCGAGATCTACGCGCAGGCCCTGACTATGGCCACGCACATGGAACTGACCTTCATCGATGCGGATGTCGAGGCCGATACCCACTTCCCGGCCTGGCCGCTGCAGCAATGGCAACTCGAGTCCATGACGGTGCGCGCTGCCGACGATGCCAATCCCTTCCAGCTCAGCTTCTGCTCCTTCCGGCGCAGCCGGCAGCCATGATCGAGCACTGGCCGGCCAAGCGTCGCGTGACCGTGGTCGGTGCGGCCTGGAACCTGTTGCTGGGCATCGGCAAGGTCATCGCCGGCCTGTTGGGGCAATCGCAGGCGCTGGTGGTCGACGGTGTGCATTCGTTTTCCGACCTGGTCAGCGATGCGGTGGTACTGGCCGCGGCGCGCTGGGGTTCGCTGGAAGCCGATCACAACCACCAGTATGGTCATGCCCGCATCGAAACCATGGCTTCGGCCCTGGTGGGACTCCTGCTGCTGGGGGTGGCTGCCGGGTTCTTCATTGACGCGGTTGGCCGGATGCTCGAACCCGACCGGTTGCAGCAGCCTGGTCTTCTGGCGCTGGGGGCCGCCGTGGCCTCGGTCGTGGTCAAGGAAGTCCTGTTTCACTACACCCGGCGGGTGGCGCGCAGCACCGACTCGAAGCTGATCGAGGCCAACGCCTGGCATCATCGCTCCGATGCGTATTCCTCCATCGTCGTGATTGTCGGCGTGGCCGGCGTGATGGTCGGCGTGGCCTGGCTGGATTCCGCCGCAGCCATCGTGGTGGCGGCGATGGTCGGCTGGATGGGTTGGCAGTTCGTCGCCTCGGCGGTGGTCGAGCTGGTCGATACCGCCGTTCCCGTGCGCGAGCGGCGCGAGCTTGAGCGCATCATCATGGCGGTGGATGGCGTGCGCGATTTCCGCAACCTGCGCACGCGGCGCATGGGCGGCGGCGTGGTCATGGATGTCACCATTCTGCTCGACCCGCACCTGCCCCTGGTTGAAGCCGATGCCATTGCCGCAAGAGTGCGGCGTAGGTTGCTTGATCAATCCACCGCCGTGACGGATGTGGTCGTTGGTATCGCCGTCCAGCCGGGCCGAGAGAGGAAATCGTGAAGCGCCAGATTTTCGTCGGTGATGTGCAGGGGCACTGCGAGGCGCTCGAGCGGCTGCTCGACAAACTGCACTTCGACCCGGCCGCCGACCGCCTGCGCCTGGCCGGCGACCTGGTCAACCGGGGCGGCCAGTCGCTGGAAACGCTGCGGCTGATCCGCTCCCTGGGCAAGTCGGCCATGAGCGTGCTCGGCAACCATGACCTGCACTTGCTGGCCTATGCCTCCGGGGTGCGCAAGGGCAAGCGCGACAATCCCGAGTTCGAAACCATTCTGGAGGCCAGCGACGGGCGCGACCTGCTCGATTGGCTGCGTGCCCAGCCGTTGATGTGGAAAAGCGGCAAGCGTCGACTGGCCATGGTGCATGCCGGTCTCGATCCGCGCTGGGGTCCGGAGGTGGCTCGGGAGCGCGCCCGCGAGCTCGAACATGCACTGGCCAGCGAACCCGACGAGTTCTTCTCGCACATGTACGGTAACCGGCCGCGCCGATGGCGTGCCCGGCAGCCGCACTACATGCGCCTGCGCGCCATCACCAATGTTTTTACCCGGCTGCGCTTCTGCGACCGCGAAGGGCGCCTGGATCTCGACTACAAGGGCAGTCCGACGCATGCCCCCAAAGGCGTTCGGCCCTGGTTCGATTTCATTCACAGCGATTGGCAGGGCTGGACCGTGGTGTTCGGCCACTGGTCGCTACTCGGTGCGTTCAGCAACGGTCAGGTCATGTGCCTGGACAGCGGCTGCGTGTGGGGTGGCGAACTGACCGCGCTGGTGGTCGATGGCGACGAGCGCCGCCTGGTGGCGGTCGATTGCGATTGCCGCAAGCAGCCGGGCTGAGCACCGCGGGGCGAGCCGTCAGCTTCCCGACTGTCTGGCCTGGCGGTTGTACTCCGGCTGCTCTGCCCCGTCGCGAATCACCGGGTGGGCCAGTTTGCTGGTGGGATCGAAATTCAACTCGATGGTCTTCGCTGTCTGCAGTTGTTCGAGCAGCGCCGGGCGCACGTGGAAACGTTGCGCCATCATCTCGGTCGTGACCGGTGGCTGCCCCTGTCTGCGGTCGGGTCCGCCGAAGCGGATCAGGTTGTAGCGCGACCAGCCGAAGATGACCAGGAACGTGAGCGCGATGACGATGGCATAGCCGGTCAGTGTGAGCAGATAGCCGCGTGCACCGGGTAGCAGCATGTACTCACGGAAGGCATCGATGCCGAACCACCACGCACCCAGGCTCAGCAGCGGCGCGAACAGGTAGAACCAGACCAGCCAGGCCAGCAGCGTGATGCCGGAAAACATCACCCGCCGGCTGCGTGGCTGCAGATCGGGGCGATAGATGATGGCGGGATGGACTGGACGCTCGCGCGGACTCATGGTCGTACCCCCCGGTCGGGACTGATCCAGACGGCAGGCTGACCGCGGCGCCGGAACAACGCGCGCGGTACGGCGGCAACGGTCGTGGCCATGCTGATCAGCCAGAAGGCCAGGGGGTACCAGATGACCCAGAAGTACACCCGCCACAGGCCCTTCTCGTAGCGGCTGTCGATGACCAGGCTGACGGCGAACTGCAGCAGGCAGGTGACGCCCAGAATGACCCCGTTCCACTGGGGAAGGATGGAATCGACGGTGAGCGTCTCCGGCAGGGAGACCACCAGCCCGAGGAAGTAAAGCAGGAAGATCAGGGCCATGACGTAGGCCCAGACCACGCTCAACAGGTATTCGAACACCACGCCCCACATCCGGCGCTGGCGCCACTTGAGTGCCTTGAGGCCGTAGCGCAACAGCACCTCGACGCCGCCCTGGGCCCAGCGCAGACGCTGCTTCCACAGACCCCTGAGCGTTTCCGGCATCAGGATCCAGCACATGGCGTTGGGTTCGTAGCGTACATCCCAGTGATCGGCCTGCAACAGCCAGGTCACGTCGATATCCTCGGTGACCATGTCGGTGTTCCAGTAGCGGTTGCGGTGCAGGGCGGCCTTGCGGAAGCCCGACACCACGCCGGAGACCGTGAAGATGCGTCCATAGATGCGCTGGGCGCGCTTGATCAGGCCGATGATGGAGGAAAACTCCCCGACCTGAAGCCGGCCCAGCATGGTCGAGCGATTGCGAATGCGCGGGTTGCCGGTGACCGCGCCCACACGCGGGCCGGTCACGAAGTGCCACATCATCCACTGGATGGCGCTGGGATGCAGCACCGCATCGCCGTCGACGCAGAACAGAAATTCATGCTTCGAGGCCATGGCCGCCATGCGCAGGCCCATGGCCTTGCCCTGGTTGGACTTGAAGTGAATGACGCGGATCTGCTCGTGTTCCGCCGCCAGTTCATCGAGAATCTCGCCGGTATCGTCGGTGCTGGCATCGTTGATGGCGATGATCTCGAAGTTGGGATAGGTCTGCTTGAGCAGCCAGTCCATGGTTTCGCGCACCTGCTCGCTTTCGTTATGGCACGGCAGCAGGATCGAACAGCCGGGCTGCTCGTCGAGTTCCGGTGGTTCTTCCGGGCTGCGCCGGTCCGGACGTTCCCAGTGAAAGAAGTACCAGACACCGCCGATCATCCACAGCCAGGCCATGAACAGCGGATAGAAGAAGGCGAAATTGAACAGCGTGGCCAGAATGCCGGTTGTTTCACCCCATGGCATGATGACCACTCCTTGTGCGTGTGTGGATCGACAGATTCATCAGAACACCCCTTGCAGCCGGATCTGGCCGTCGATGCGGGTTTCGCGGTCGCCGTCGTAAACGCGGCTGGCCGCGCCCACGCCGTAGTGCAGGAACCAGCGCTGGCTGAGCTGCCAGAGGTGCTCGTAGCGTGCCAGGCCGATGGCGTTGGTGCCGATGTCCTCCTGCCAGTAGGCGCCGGCGCCGAGCACGAAGCGCTGGGTCATCGAGCGTTCGTAGCGGCGCCAGGTCAGCCAGTCGTGCTGGACCAGGTAGGCCAGCGAGGCGTCGCTTTCCGGGTTGTAGTAGGGCCCTCCGGACTGACTGGCGCGCGAGTAATAGGCGTCCAGCGTGCCGTCGGTGACATGGTGGGCCGAATTGTGAATGCGGTGCCGGACGCTGGCCAGCCCGGCGCTGCGCACGTTGCCGTCGGAGATGGCCAGGCGTGATACCCCGATGCGCGCGCTCAGCGACTCGTGCGCCTGCCAGCGTGCCGCGGCCTCGGCCTTCCAGCCGTCCAGCCCCTGCAGGCGTCCGCGCAACGGCACATCGGTGGAAAAGCTCTCGTAGCGGGTGGCGAAACTCCAGTGATCGCCGACCTGCCAGTCGTAGCCCGCGCTCACGCCCGCTTGCGACGGGCCGGAACGGTTGGCATGTCCCTCGAGCTGAATATGATGGCGATTGCGACGATAGTTGATGCCGACGCCGTAGCGGTCATAGTCGGATTCGCCTTCGGGGAAGCGGGCGTCGGCATAGTCGATCCGGGCATAGGGCTGAAGATGGCTGCCGATCCAGGGGGCGTCCAGGCGCACATCCCAGCTACGGTCGCGGGTGCCGAATTCCTGCACGCCGTCGCTGTCGCCGTACTCGCCGCCCAGGCTGATCGCCCAGCGCCGGCGTTCCTGCCAGTAGGCCCAGTCGCGCTGCACGTGACGATGTTCCGGGTGATCGGCATGCAGTTGCGCCAGGGCATCACCGGCTTGCGTATAGCGTCCCAGGTCGTCGAGCAGGCCGGCATGCAGCAGCCGATTGCCGCTGTGTTCGGGGGCTTCGGCCAGTAACGGCTCCAGGCGCTCCATGGCGCGATGCGGCCAGCCGCGCCATCGGTAGACGGTCGCCAGGCTGCGCACGGCTTCGCGGTTGTCCGGGTGATCATCGACCAGGGCCTCCAGGCGTTGCTGGGCCTCTGTGAGTCGATTGGCATAGGCGCGCACCATGGCCGCGGCGATGCGTGCCTGCTGGTGTTCGGGGCTGCCCGGATCGGCTTCTTCGACCAGCTCATCGGTCAACTCGATGGCGCGCCGGAAGTCTTCGCTCTCCAGGTAGGCCCAGTACATGGCCTGGCGGGTGGCCCGATGCTCGGGATCATCGGCCAGGACACGTTGATAGAGTTCCAGCGCGTGCCTGGGACGGCGCTGGTCCAGGTAGGCATCGGCGGCGGCAATCGTGACCCAGGCCGGCGGCTCGAAACCCTCTGCCAGCAGGGCTTCCCATTCGGCCACGACCGCCGCGGTGGATTCACGTGCGCGCAGGGCCAGCAAGCGGTCAAAGCGGCTGCGGGCAATGACTTCCGTGTCGGCGTCCGGGCTGTCGATCAGATCATCGAGAATGGCCAGCGCATCGTCGATCAGGCGGTTGCGCTCGGCGATGGAGTCGACCGCTTCGGCGGCACGAATCTTCTCGGCGGCCCGATCACCCCGCTCGGTGGTTGTGCCGTCATCGGCGAGTACTGCGCCGGCTGAAAGCAGCAGGGCTGCAAGTGCCGTGATGCAAGGCCATGATTGCCAGGCGCGCGGATGCGCCGCAGGCGTCGTTTGCACCGGTGTTTCCCCCTTAGTGCATGATTGCTGGTGGTAGACCTCGTCGTTGCGGAGCCGGTTCCCGAGCGAGGCCGCTCTATGATGTGATTTATATCACAAATCGGGGTGAGCGCACAGAAAATGCGTGTCAGGTCGAGGGCTGGCCGGTATCCGAAGCACATGGCGAGGATGTACCATGCCCATGAAAATGGCACAAACACGAGACGGGGTTCGAATATGAAGGATTTCAACAAGGTGCTGGTGGCAGTCGATGGGTCGGATGCCGCCATTCGCGCCGCGCGCGTTGCGGCCAGGCTGGCCGATACCATGCAGGTGCCGCTGGTGCTGATGCATGTCTTCCCGATGATCACCGACGACACCAGCGGCGCGCTGGGTTTCGGCCCCGAGGCGTTGGAGCAGGCCCGCGTGCAGTCGGCGCGCAAGGTCTTCGACGAGGTGCTTGCCCAGGTCAGCGAACGACCGGAAAAGCCCGATGAGGTGGCCCTGATCGGTGACCCCGCCGAGGAAATCATCGAATGGCTGGGCGACGCCCAGGACATGCTCTTGGTCATGGGCCGGCGCGGACAGACGAAGATCGGTTCGCTATTGCTCGGCAGTGTGTCCGACAAGGTGATTCGTCATACCCATACGCCGGTGACGGTGGTGAGTTGATGGGGGAGGGTGAACGGGGCAATGGGGTAACGGGTGAATGGGTTAACGGGCTAATGGGCTAATGGGCTAACGGGTTAAGTGAAGTGCTGGAGTTAACGGAGGCACGATACTGTTATCGGTTATCAGTTAACCCATTCACCCATTATCCCGTTAACCCATTAACCCCTTATCTGCCGTCAGTCTTTCAAGTACCGGCTGCATTTCCGGGCGGTGGCCGGTCCAGATCTCGAAGGCCAGGGCGGCCTGGCCGACGAGCATGCCGAGGCCGTCGTGCACCGGCAGTTTGTTATCTTGGCACCAGCCGGCGAATGTGTTGTGGGCCGGGCCGTAGTTGAGGTCGTAGGCATTGGCCGATTCGGTCATCCACTGACGCTCCAGCGGGAGCAGGTTGCCCGTGTGGCCGGCGCTGGTGGACTGGATCAGCAGGTCATGCGGCGCGCCTTCAGGGCCGTCGGTCAGTGACGCAGCCTCGATACGTCCTCTGTGAGCGAACTTGTCGGCCAGGCGCCGGGCGCGTTCGGGCGTGCGATTGAGCAGGCAGACGGTTTCCGGCTGCCTGTCGAGCAGCGCTTCGAGAATGCCGGCCACCGCGCCACCGGCACCAATGATCAGAATGCGTTTGCCGGTGATCGGCAGGTCCAGTCGGTCGAGATCCAGTACCAGCCCCGCCCCGTCCGTGTTGTAGCCGTGCCAGCCATCGCCATTCAGAGCGAGGGTATTGACCGCGCGGGCGCGCCGGGCGACCGGGTCGATGGCCGAGCACAGCCGCAGACCGATCTCCTTTAGCGGCACGGTCAGGTTGGCGCCACGGCCGCCGGCCTCGCGAAATGCCGACATTCGATCAGCCAGTTCTTCCTTGCCCGCTTCGATCGCCTGGTAATCGACGGCAATGTCGAGTTGCTCGCCGAACATCCGGTGGATGCGCGGCGACAGGCTGTGGGCGACGGGCTGGCCGAAT
>SLIA01000218.1 GCA_007135935.1 Wenzhouxiangella sp. | reverse complement strand
GCGTCACCCCGTTGGCCACATACAGAAACAGCAGGTCTTCGACCATGGGCTCGCCGGGACCGGCAAACGGCAAATGCCCGTGCATCTCGGCCAGCCCCGGCATCAGGTAGTGGCCGCTGCCATCGATCACCTCGGCATCGTCGGGAACATCCACCGCATCGACCGACCCCACGTGGCGAATCAGCCCGTCGGAAATGATCACGGTCTGCCCTTCGACTGTCTCGCCGTCGCGAGTATCGATGACGCTGACATTGCTGAAGACGATCGAATGTTGATCCGCCGCCACCGGGGCGACCAGCAAGGCGGCCGAGAGTGTCGACCCTATTACCAGGCAACCGAGAAACTTCATCCTCATCCGGGCTTTCATCGAGACTTCCTCCTGCTCGTGTCAGAGCATGAAACTAACCATCTGAAAGCGGCGGAGTCAAATGGAGCCGTCAGCGAGTCGAGCTGAAGTGGGTACGCCAGCAAAAGGGCTGATCTGCAGGATCGCGGTACCCACGATATACTCGGAGCATGAATGGTTCCAGAGACATCGACCGTATCCGCGATTGCCTGGCTGGAAAACCCGGTCTGCATTTGGCAATCATTTTCGGGTCACTGGCGACCGGTCAGCCTCGTTCCGACAGCGACCTGGATATCGCGGTGGCCGGCGACGGGGTGATCACGGGGGAGCAGAAAATGGCGCTGATCCGCGAACTGGCCGGCTTGACCGGACGCAGCGTCGACCTGGTGGATCTCAATGCAATCGGAGAACCACTGCTGGGACAGATCCTGACTGAAGGAAAGCGACTGTTGGGTGACGATCAGGTTCATGCCAAACTGCTGAGTCGGCACCTGTTCGACCAGGCGGACTTCATGCCCTATCGGGACAGGCTGCTGGCCGAAAGGCGAAAGGCATGGCTTCGACCGTAGTCCATGAAAAGCTGGAGTCGCTTCGCCGATGCCTGGAGCGCATTCGGCAAAGGCGCCCCGAGACCGCGCAGGCCCTGAAGGAAGATGTCGATATTCAGGACATCCTGAGCGTCAACCTGACCCGGGCCGTTCAGTTGTGCGTGGACATTGCCTCGCACATGCTGGTGACAACCAATGAACCCCCGCCCGAAACCATGGGCCAGAGTTTCGACCGACTGGCCAGCGCGGGGGTGATTCCCCAGCCAGTGGCCGACCGAATGAAGGCTGCCGTGGGATTTCGCAACATCGCCATCCACAGCTACCAGGACATTGACTGGGAGATTGTCTTCGCAATCGTCACCCGGCACCTGGATGACTTCGAAAATTTTGCCCGCGCTGTCGTTAACCGGGAATCGGGAAGAACAAAGCCTCTGACTTGAGCAGGACAACGTTGGCACAACCCCCACCGGGTGCGTGCGGGCAAGATGCTCTCTATGGGGTGCTTTGATTGAACGCCGGCTGATGCGCTTCGCTCATATTCAGCAGCATCCGACGAAACCCGAACCACGGCACATGCAGGAGGCCGCTGAGCGAAGCGCATGCAGGACAACGGTTACAAAACCCGCACCGAGTGGATGCGGGCTCAATCGGCCAGCGCGGCGATCGCCGGGAGCTCCTTGCCTTCCACGTACTCCAGGAATGCGCCACCGGCGGTGGAGATGTAGTCGATGCGATCAGCCACCCGGTACTTTTCGATGGCGGCAATGGTGTCGCCGCCGCCGGCCAGGGTGAAGCCTTCGCAAGCGGCCACGGCATGGGCGATGGCCTGGGTGCCGGAATGGAAGGCCTCGAACTCGAACACGCCGACCGGGCCGTTCCAGATGACGGTACCGGCCTGGCGCACGATGCTGGCGAGCTTGCCGGCGGATTCGGGGCCGATGTCGAGGATCATTTCGTCGGCATGGATGCGGCCGACGTCGCGCAAGGACGCGTGGGCCTCCTGGTGGAAGCGCTCGGCGGTCAGCACATCGGTGGGCAGCGGGATGGCGGCACCCTTCTGCTCGGCACGCTTGATGAGATCCCTTGCGGTATCAACCAGGTCTTTTTCGTACAGTGATGCGCCAACCTTGTAACCGGCCGCAGCCAGGAAGGTGTTGGCGATGCCGCCGCCGACGATAAGCTGGTCGACCTTGTCGATCAGGGCTTCGAGCACTTGCAGCTTGGTCGAGACCTTGGCGCCGCCGACGATGGCCACCAGCGGACGTTGCGGGTTGGCCAGGGCCTTGTCCAGGGCCTCGACTTCGCGCGCCAGCAGCGGCCCGGCACAGGCGATCTCTGCCTGGCGGATCACGCCGGCGGTGGAGGCCTGGGCACGATGGGCCGTGGCGAATGCGTCGAAAACCAGTACGTCGCACAGCGCAGCCATTTTCCTTGCCAGCGCCTCGTCGTTGGCCTTTTCACCCTTGAGGAAACGGACGTTCTCGAGCAGGACGACCTGGCCGGGCTGTACGTCGACGCCATCGATCCAGTCGCGCTTGAGCTCGACCGGCTGTCCCAGCAGCTCCCCCAGGGTTTCGGCAACCGGGGCCAGGGTGAACTCCTCGTCGAAAGCGCCCTCCTCGGGCCGGCCCAGGTGCGACATGACCATCACCGCCGCGCCGGCATCGACGCACTGACGGATGGTGGGCAGGGCGGCCTTGATGCGCGCGGCCGAAGTGACCTTGCCGTCGCGAATGGGCACGTTGAGATCGGCGCGAACGAGAACGCGCTTGCCTTTCAGTTCAACCTGGTCGAGGGTCTTCATGGTTGTTCCTGCAAATTCAAAAAGTCTTTCACCACAGAGACACGGAGATCGCAAATTAACTTCAATATGTTTTCTCTGTGCCCTCTGTGCCTCTGTGGTGAACCGCTGTTCAGACGCGCGAAAGGGCCAGCGCGGTGTCGAGCATGCGGCAGGAGAAACCCCACTCGTTGTCGTACCAGGCCAGCACCTTGACCAGGCGTCCGCCGGAGACCTTGGTCAGCGTCGCGTCGAAGATCGACGAGCGCGGATCGTGATTGAAGTCGATGGAGACCAGCGGCTCGGTGTTGTAGCCGAGAATGCCGGCCAGCTCGCCTTCGCTGGCTTCCTTGACCACGCTGTTGACTTCGTCAACCGAGGTATCGCGACCGGCGATGAAGCTCAGATCGACCACCGAGACATTGATGGTGGGCACGCGCATGGCGAAGCCGTCAAGCTTGCCGTCGAGGTCGGGCAGGACCAGGCCGACGGCGGCGGCGGCGCCGGTCTTGGTCGGGATCTGGCTCATGGTGGCCGAACGGGCACGCCGCAGATCCTTGTGATAGACGTCGGTGAGCACCTGGTCATTGGTGTAGGCGTGGATGGTGGTCATCAGGCCCGATTCCAGCCCGATCTTTTCATGAATCGGCTTGACCAGCGGCGACAGGCAGTTGGTGGTACACGAGGCGTTCGAGATGATGTCGTCGCCTTCCTTGAGGATGCCATGATTGACGCCGTAGACGATGGTCGGCAGGTCCTTGCCGGCCGGGGCGGAAATCAGCACCTTGCGGGCACCGGCGCTCAGGTGAGCCGAGGCCTTGTCCTTGCTGGCGAACAGCCCGGTGCATTCCATCACCACGTCCACGCCCAGCTCTCCCCAGGGCAGCTTCGAGGGATCGCGCTCGGCCAGTACCCGGATCTTGTCGCCATTGACGATCATGTGGTCGCCCTCGACCTTGACCTCGGCATTGAACACGCCGTGAGCGCTGTCGCGGCGGGTCAGGTGAGCGTTGGTTTCGGCATCGCCCAGGTCGTTGATGGCGACGATCTGAATCTCGTCGTTGCGGTTGTACTCGTACAGGGCGCGCAGGACGTTACGACCGATACGGCCATAGCCGTTGATGGCGACTTTGATGGTCATGGATTTTCTCCGCAGCAATTGGTTTAAAGGGGATACGGGGATTGTACTGCGGCGGGCGCCAAAGG
>SLIA01000197.1 GCA_007135935.1 Wenzhouxiangella sp. | reverse complement strand
TCTGCCATAATTACGACAATCAGTAAATTTTAGCGCAATATATAAATTAATTAATTAAAACTCAACTTTTTCTTTAGAAAATTTCCTTTACTCTATAACACATATATCGTTACGTCTGATATCGCTTGCTGAAAAATTTTAAAAATAATTTAAAATGGGGGTAATTGGATGCTTTCGTACCACCCCACTATCTCAAATCCAGTCGGTCGATGAAACCCGGGAAATGCCGGTGGTCGCAATGTACCGTCTTCCAAACGAGTATCATATCTGTAACGCTGTCGGTAACCTGCACCTGACGGTGATCTGAAATTAGCCCTTCCACTTCTTTGAATCATCGATCCCCAGGTATCGATGGTTCCGTTGCTCGGTAAACTCGTTACATCAAAAGAACCAAGGGCAAAGAATATTCCGTGTAATTCTATATTTGATAAGTTGTTTGATGGTTTATGATCAATGATAATATCATTACCTGCCACTACACCAAACAAATCATCTCCTACCCCCTCGTGTTCCTGTCGCATTATACCATCAACCATTCCTTTGTCGTGAGTAATATACGGCGGATCGGTTGTATATTTAATATCACCGGTAATTTTGGCATTATCCCTTACACCAATTGATAATTGTCCTGATAGCGTTCCCTGGATATGTGCTTCTCCCTCAACATATATCGTACCATTGAAATCAGAAAGAGGTACTATTTCATCCGGTGAAGGCAATATGTCATCCACCGGAGTAGGTTCATCATACCAAATGCGAACCTCATTCTCATTCAACCGAATCCACGTATCACTGTCGTATGTTAATCCGCCATTCTGTGCTGCATCTATTAACTCATTAAAGTGACTTGGAATATCCACGTCGGGTGATCCAGTTGTATAGCCACCCAAAAACTTTGATTGATTTGACGGGCTATTTGGATTTGGATTGATTCCCCGAACTGTTACGTGACCGTGAAATATAGGTGCATGCCCCGGGTGAGTATGAAACTGCCCGTTTGCATGCAACGGTCCCCACACAATATCATTATCAAAGAAAAACTGATCGTTCCCGGGAAAATTGGTAAGCCAACCATACATACGAAAATCATCTTCAGTTAGCACCTGCAAATTAACCTCGATTGTATCACGGACATTGGCAAAAAAGCTCAGTGGAAATTCGGACACGCTTTCAACACGAAGTCTATTAAACCCAACTGGAGTCGCGGTTACGGTATAACTCCCCCCGCTATACGGTCCATCATTAAATGTTTGAGAAACTATGGTTCCCGTTAGTGTGCTATCCTGATGCAAACGGGCAAGTGCAGAATTCATACCAATAGTAGCTAAGTTTTTAGAGGCAGCTGCAGTACTGTACCACGCCATATTTTCCGTAGCTCGTGTTCCGATAGATGTTAAATTGAGAATAATATATCCCATTATAACACCATACCCAATCACTAAAATTAAGGATGCTTTACCTGCCATAATAAATTCCGATTAATATTATCTGGTAATTAAATTTTTCGATCCCAACCTGGTTTGCCGCCATCGGGTTACTGCGTACACTTCATCACCGTCGTCACGATGTAACGCGTGAGGGTTTTGCACCTCCATTTCAATCTCAATCATATATATATTTGCGGCCCCTTCCAATGGAAATGTAGTCAATTCATTTCCGTTCTTTTCAAAATAACGTAATTGAAACTCGGTAACGTACCCGACACTACGAGTTTCACCGCTGTTCACTCTCCGGTGCAACGGTCGTATCGCCTCATTTTGAAAATTCACATCATCCGTACTTCCAATGAAATATTCGACAGTATCGATAGTGCCGGTCCTGTTTAAATCCGAAGTGAATTTTATATGCTGGCGATCAGCATACTCAATAACACCGGCACTTAATGTTGGTGTTTTACTCACACCGAAACCCATATTTCGAAATTCACCTTCAATCAGTGTGGCTGTTGAAAGTAACATTTCCTGCACCAGCATTTCATTGTTATATTCAAACCACCCTTCACCGACAATCATATTGGCATTTATAATTATAAGTACTATAGTTATACCAAGAATCATCGATATGACAACGTCCAGCATTGCCGGCATAATTAACTCCTATTATTGAAACGTGAAATAACCCATAACTGTAAACATGTGCAGTGAATCCTGATCCATACCAGTGGGCGGCGGCGGATGCTCACGCCATATCCACATATCGAGCCGTTTCGTGTATGTTCTGTAATTTACCGATGTCATAACATCAGTCGGTTCAACATAGTTGACTTCAAAACGTGCTCCATATATACCGTTTTCTCCCGCATCTACGGTTGTTTCAAAATCGTGGAAATCATCAAAATCATTAAATTTATGCAAACTATCATCATGTGCCCCATCTCTTCCAAGATCACCAGGAGGAGTTAGCTGGTTAAGATCTTGGATATATGTTGTATCAGAGATTTCATCAAATGAAAGACCGTGCGCAATTTCCATAAAAGATGTTGCTATGGTCGTTGCATCTATACCCATTTGCGTACCGTCGACTGTATCCCAGCTATGACTGAATATTCTGTAAAAATTCAGCATTATCGTTGTCAGTAGTACTAGCGCTCCTACTGCGAGCATTGTCTGACCTGTAGTCATTTCACCTCTCCGGTAATAATTTCTTTAACTCTCTGAAATATAACTAATTACAAAAACCGTGCCGTGAGTCTGCTCACAAATTAGTGTGGTTATTATGATACTGTATAGCTTTTGTGATCTGTAACAGTTTGCATAGTGTAAATTGTACAAAGAATACGGTTATTGTGTTAAGTCAAAAGTTTTAAATCCTAAATCCTAATTTCTAATTCCTAAACAAATTCAAATTTTCAAATGCTCTAATTTTCTAAACCATCCAGCCATCTATGTTTTGATCATTTGATATTTGGTCATTTTCCCGATTTTCGGGATCCCGCATCAATAATAGATACAATAAATTTGAGCGGGAGGGTTTGTTTAGTTTTTAGGTCATTAGGATTTAGTGCTTACTTTTTTTGCATCCTAATCCTCCACCGTCGTTGCAATCACTTCTTCAAGACTTGTCTCACCGCGTTTGATCCGCTCCATACCCGACCGCCGCAGTGTCCACATCCCGTCTTTCGCCGCTAATTCACGTATGGCATTTTCGTCTATATCCGATTTTGCGTTTATGATAGACTGTTTGATCTCTTTTGTAAATAACAATGCTTCGTGTATGGCTGCTCTGCCTTTATATCCTCCGCTGCATTTCTTACATCCGTTTGGTTCAAAGACTGTGCCCTCCTCCAGGTCTTTCTCGGTAAAACCAAACTTTAAATACGGTCCCCACTCGTCTTTTTTTATCGGTCTCTTGCAGCTATTGCATAAGGTTCTTAACAATCGCTGGGCAACTATAATGTTTATAGCATACGCGATCAGGAACGGCTCGATGCCCATTTTAAATAACCGTGCCACAGCACTCGGTGCATCGTTCGTGTGAAGGGTCGAGAATGTCAGGTGACCGGTATTTGCAAGCTTAATGGCGGTCTCGGCGGTAATCTTGTCACGCATCTCACCGACAAGCACAATGTCGGGGTCGTGACGGAGTATACCGCGCAATGCCTGATCGAACGACATCTTGTGCCCCAGCTTTAACTGCCGCGCACCGTGTATGATATACTCAACCGGATCCTCAACCGTTAATACGTTTACGGTCGGATCTATCACCTGATGCAGTGCAGCGATAAGCGTGGTACTTTTACCTGACCCGGTCGGACCGGTTAATATAACGATTCCCTGCGGCTGTGAAATTGCCTTATAAAAATTATCTTTGGCAGGACCGGTAAGACCCAATTTTTCTATATCGGTAATAACCTTCCGGTCGTCGAGCACACGGATGACGATACTTTCAT
>SLIA01000191.1 GCA_007135935.1 Wenzhouxiangella sp. | reverse complement strand
TTTACATGAGTTATAACATTTTCAATATCTCTGACCATCATGGCGTAGTAAGCTAAGATTAATCCTACAGCAGTTAAAAATATTACATTGACTGCCATGATTACCGGCAGCCAAAGAATATTAGCTGTGGGAACAATGCGGTAGAAAGCCAGAAACCCGGCAATGACAACAAAGCTGAATATGAAATTGGCCATCTGGGTAAAAACAGTGCTAACCGGGAAAATGGCCTTGGGTAAATAGACCTGGGTAATGATACCTGACTTGCCTGAAATGGACTTGCTTGAGCCACTTAAAACTGAAGCAAACCATTTAAAGACCACCAGGCCGATAATTAAAAATGCTCCAATGGCTTCTCCTTCCCTACCGAAAATAACAACCCTCAAGAAATAGTAAACTATGCCCATCAGCAGCGGGTCTAAAATCCACCAGAGGTAACCCAGATAGGTGTTACGGTGCTGGGCTTTCAGGCCGGAAATAACCAGGTAAATAAGCAGGTCTCTACGCTTGATTAGTTCTTGGATATATTTTTTCAATTACTGCGTTCCCTCTTTCCTTAGTATTTGCCATTTAAAGCCATGGTCAGAGTTGAGCGCCAGTTTGGCAGGGCCAGGCCGGCTTGCTCTTTTAGCTTTTGGTTTGCTAGGACTGAATTAGCTGGCCTTCTTGCTTTCGTTATGTAGCTGGTGGTAGGAACCTCTTTAAGGGCGCATGAGTTATTCCCCTCCACCAGACTTTGTTCATAGATAGCTTCAGCAAAGCCATACCAGCTGGTTTGCCCTGATGAACTTAAATGATAGGTCTGGTAATAATTATTGGCGCGCTCTGAATGCATGATTAAGAGCGCTGTTGTTTCAGCAATGAGTCTGCTCCAGGTGGGACAGCCGTACTGGTCAGCTACTATCGAGAGTTCCTGCCGTTCCTTAAAGAGGCGCAACATGGTAAGCAGGAAATTACTGCCGCGCAGGCCGTAAACCCAGCAGGTTCTTAAGATTAGATAGGGCACTCCTGTTTTTTTAATGTTAACTTCGCCGGCGAGCTTAGTTTTACCGTAAACGTTGATCGGGTTTGGCAGATCCTCTTCGCTGTATGGTTCCTCCTTGCTACCGTCGAAGACGTAGTCTGTTGAATAGTGAATTAGTTTTGCCTTAATGCGTGCTGCTTCTTCGGCTATAATCCCCGGGGCAATGCCGTTTACGGCCATGGCCAGGTCCGGTTCTTCTTCGGCCTGGTCAACGGCCGTGTAGGCGGCAGTGTTGACAATCAGGTTGGGTTTATGCTTTCTGATCACTGTTTTTATCATATCAAAATCGGCCAGGTCGCTTTCACTGCGGCCCAGGGCTGTAACTTCACCAAAGGGAGCTAAAGTGCGCTCAAGTTCCCAACCGACCTGCCCGGTTTTGCCGAGGAGGAGGATTTTCATTGATCAGCCTCCATTTGGAAAAGGCTTTCTAGATCGTCTTCATGGCGGATTTCATCAACCTCTTCTTTTTTGCCTTCGCCCATGAAGAGCCGGTCCGGGTAGTTTAAGACCATGCCCCTTGCGCTTGTTGATATGTTTTTGTAACCGTGGACCACACCAGGGGGGATGATCACAGTTACCGGGTTATCTTCACCGGCATATAACTCTAAGAAGCGGCCGTAGCTGGAGCTGTCTTTGCGGTTGTCCCATAGTTTAAGCAAAAAGTTGCCCGGACCAAGCATGGCAAAGATGTCGGTCTGATTAAGATGTTCATGGGGACCGCGGGCAATACCCGGTTCAGTGTAAGAGACGTAGCTCATGACCGGGTTAAGACCTGCGGGCAGTTCGTCTGCGCGAAAGGTTTCGCATAAGAAGCCGCGGTGGTCTAAGTGCTTGGTTAGTTTTTTTATAATAACTCCATCAATGGGGCCTTTGGTAAATTTAACTGACATGGCGCTCTCCTATTTATAGTTTCTCCAGGTATTCTTTATAGGTGCTGTTCGGTAAGTTTTGAATTAATTCAGCTAAGCCTTTTTTATCGATAAAGCCCATGCGGTAAGCAACCTCTTCAATGCAGGCTATTTTTAAACCCTGCCTGTTTTCGATGGTAGCCACAAAGCTTGATGCTTCAAGCAGACTTTCAGGCGTGCCGGTATCTAGCCAGGCAGTACCACGACCGAGCAATTCTACCTGCAGCTGACCTTTTTTTAAGTAGGCCTCGTTAACAGCAGTTATTTCCAGTTCACCGCGCTTTGATGGCTTTAAGTTTTTGGCAATGGCCGTGACCTGGTTATCGTAAAAGTAGAGGCCGGGCACGGCATAACTTGATTTCGGGTTTTTTGGTTTTTCTTCAATACTTAAGGCTTTGCCCTTTTGGTCAAAATCAACCACGCCGTAACGCTCAGGATCTTTAACCTGGTAGCCGAAAATGAGGGCGCCGGTGTTAAGGGTGCCTGCTTTTTTAAGCAGGTTAGTTAAGCTGTGACCGTAAAAGAGATTATCACCGAGCACCAGGCAGCAGGGATCAGATCCGGTAAAGTCTTCGGCGATGATAAAAGCCTGGGCGATGCCTTCCGGTTTCTCCTGCACGCCGTAGTTAAAGCGCATACCGAGGCCAGTACCGTCACCTAAAATTGCTTCTAGCCGCGGAGTATCTTGCGGGGTGGAGATGATCAGCACTTCCCTGATCCCGGCAAACATCAGGGTAGTGAGCGGGTAATAGATCATCGGCTTGTCGTACACCGGTAAAAGCTGCTTGCTACTTGAGATGGTGCAGGGGTAAAGCCTGGTTCCGGCTCCCCCGGCTAAGATTATTCCTTTCATTTGACTGCTCCTCTTTTGCTATAGTTTTCATCGATCCATTTTTTATAGGCTCCGCTCTGCACGATTTCTACCCAATCAGGGTTATCTAAATACCAGCGGATTGTTTTTCTTAAGCCCTTTGAAAAGTCTTCCTGCGGCTGCCAGCCCAGTTCTCTTTTGATTTTGCTATTATCGATGGCGTAGCGCAGGTCGTGGCCGGGGCGGTCGGGCACGAACTCGATCAGTTTCCTGTAGTGATCCGGATTTTTCCCATTTTCTTCTGCCAGGTTCTCGCAGAGCAGGTGCACTAAATTTAAATTCTTCAGCTCGCTGTTACCGCCGATGTTATAGGTTTCGCCAGGTTTTCCTTTTCCAATGACCGTCCAGATGGCGCAGCAGTGATCTTCAACATAGAGCCAGTCGCGGATGTTTTCACCTTTGCCGTAAACGGGCAAAGGTTTTTCTGCCAGAGCGTTTAAGATCATCAGGGGGATTAGCTTTTCCGGAAACTGGTACGGGCCGTAGTTATTGGAACAGTTAGTGATAATGGCCGGCAATCCGTAGGTGCGGTGGTAGGCGCGCACCAGGTGGTCGCTTGCCGCTTTTGAGGCCGAATACGGGCTCGAAGGGTCATAAGCTGTTTCTTCGGTAAAGAGTCCTTCTTCTCCGAGCGAGCCGTAGACTTCATCGGTGCTGACATGCAGGAACAGTTTCTGGTTAGTGTTTTCTTCAGTCATCCAGTGTTTACGGCAGCCCTCTAACAGGTTGAAGGTGCCGATAATGTTTGAGTAGATAAAATCTGCCGGGCCGAGGATGCTGCGGTCAACATGGCTTTCAGCGGCAAAATGAATGACCAGATCCGGTTCATATTTAGAGAAAATGTGCTCCACCGACTGGTAGTCGGCAAGGTCGGCCTGCAAAAAAGTATAATTGGACAGGCTGCTAACCTGCTCAAGGTTTAGCAAATTTGCAGCGTAAGTGAGCTTGTCAAGGTTTATAAAGTAGTGATCAGGACTGCTGGGCACAAATAAGTTCAGGAAATTTGAACCGATAAAACCGGCACCGCCTGTGACTAAAATTTTCAGCTTGTTCACACCGCCTTACTCCAGTATTGTTCATTCATACCAAGATA
>SLIA01000144.1 GCA_007135935.1 Wenzhouxiangella sp. | reverse complement strand
GTCATTCGCATTTGTTTGAAAATTGGTGCTTGGTGCTTGGATTTTTCGATCCACCTCGCTACAACTCCAGCGCATCCATGTCGACATGCCAGCGCACCTTGCGGGCTGCCGGCAAGTCGTGGAGGGCCTCGATGCGTGCGGCCAGGTGGCCGGCCAGGGCGGCGCGGTCGGGGGCCTGCAGCCAGAGCTGGAATCGCCAGTAGCCGCCGCGACGGGTCATGATGGCCGGCAGCGGGCCGATCATCTCGATACGCTTGGAATGCAGCAGGCGGCCGGCCTGCTCCAGGAAAACCCGGGGTGCTTCGGGCTGGTGCGCTTCGGCGCGCAGCAGGGCCAGGGCGGTCGCCGGTGGCAGCTCGGCGGCCTGGCGTTCGGCCAGCAGCTTGCGGGCGTAGGCCAGGTAGTCGCCGCGAGCCATGGCCTCCAGCAATGGGTGTTCGGGATGGCGGGTGAGCAGCAGGAACTCACCGGCGCGCTCGCCCCGCCCGGCACGCCCGGCGACCTGGCAGACCACCTGGCCGAGCCGTTCGGGTGCGCGAAAATCGGCACTGAACAGGGCCTGGTCGACGTCGAGCACGGCCGCCAGCGTCACGCCGGGCAAGTGATGGCCCTTGGCCAGCATCTGGGTGCCGACCAGGATGCACGGCTTGCCGTCGCGCACTTTCTCAAGCAACTGGTCGAAATCGTGACGGCCGGTCATGCTGTCGCGGTCGACGCGGTAAACCGCGACCTCGGCGAATTCCGCCTTCAACTGGTCTTCGAGACGTTCGGTCCCCGCCCCCAGCGCCAGCAGTTCGGGCGAGCCGCATTCCGGACAACGCGGCGGTGCGCGATGGTGGACGCCGCAATGGTGGCATTGCAGGCTGGCGTTGGCCTGGTGCCAGGTCATGTGGGCATCGCAGCGGCGGCAATCGGCCGACCAGCCGCATTCGGCGCACATCAGCACCGGCGCGTAGCCGCGGCGATTGCGGTAGATCAGCACCTGGCCGCCTTCATCGAGATGGCGCCGGATGTTTCGCACGAGTTCGGGATCGAGCCGGCCGGAGCGGCCGCGGGCATCGATGATGCGCCAGCGCGGCAGGTTCGCGGCCCCGGCACGTTCGGTCAGCTCGAGCAGTCGATAACGCCCCTGGGTGGCATTGTGCAGGCTCTCCAGCGAGGGCGTGGCCGAGCCCAGCACCACGGGAATGCCCAGCTTGCGCGCCCGCATCACCGCCACGTCGCGGCCGTGATAGCGCGCTCCCTCGGCCTGTTTGAAGGAGCTGTCGTGCTCTTCGTCAACCACAATCAGGCCCGGACGCTTCAGCGGCAGGAAGACCGCCGAACGAGTGCCGACGATGACCCGGGCGCGTCCGGTGCGGGCGGCCTGCCAGCAGGCCAGGCGCTCGCCTTCGCTGAGACCGGAGTGGTAGACGTGGGCCGGCGCTCCCAGACGCGACTCGATACGGCGCACCAGTTGCGCGGTGAGGCCGATTTCGGGGATAAGGATCAGGACCTGGCGACCCCGCTCAAGCATGCGGCGGGCGGCGTGCAGGTAGACCTCGGTCTTGCCGCTGCCGGTGATGCCGGCCAGCAGCAATGCTTCGAATCGATGGCGGGCGGCGAGAATGGCGGAGACGGCATGGCGCTGTTCGGCGTTGAGTTCGGGTCCGGCGGTGGATTGGATCACGCCGGGATCCTCGACGGCACGCACCAGGCCGGCGTCGAGCATGCGTCGCAGCACGTCGGCACTGAACCCCGATTCGAGCAGTTCGCGGCGCGCGAGCGGGCCGGTGATGAGCCGGTCGCGCAAATCGGCCTGCCGCGGTGCACGCGACAACTCGGCCTCGCGACCTGTCGAAGTCAGTTCGATGAACGGTTTCGGAGCCGGGCGGAATGCCTTGACGCGGCGCAGTGCACCGGGCAGAAGCAGGTTGGCGGTCTCGCCGGGTGCCGCGCCGTAATAGCGGCAACACCAGTCGGCCAGTTCCAGCAGTCGGTCATCGAGCAGGACTTCGTCAAGTACGCGGGCGATGGGCCTGAGCTTGACCGACCGGTCGGCAGGCGGCGATCCATGGTCGACCACGATGCCGACCAGTTGCCGGCGTCCGAAGGGTACGAGCACGCGGCTGCCGACGGGCGGGAGTCGCGCTCCTGAAGGCGGCAGGTAATCAAACGGTCGCGGCAGCGGAACCGGAACGACAACGCGGGCGGTGACCGCAGCGGGGCCGGACACGCGACCGGCCCGCTCAATCGATGTCGATACCCGAATTGCCGGACTCGCTGTGGGCCAGCAGGTGGGTGTCGTCGTCGAACTCGATAAGATCCGACAGGATGCGGGCCGACTCGGTCAGGAAGAGATCGGGCTTGTCTTCGTCCTTCTCGGCTTCATCGTCATCGTCATCGACAACCCCCGTGCCTTCGAGCAGGCCCTCCTCGGGATCGCCGCCACCGCGCGCATAGCGCGAGGCACGACGGGCCTCGGCCTCTTCCATTTCCTGACGCCGGACATCTTCGTTGAGCGAGACCGTCTTGCGGTCGGACTGCTCTTCCCACTCGGCCACGTCGGCCAGCAGTTTCTTGAGCTTTTCGTCGCTTTCCAGTCGCTCTTCGTGGCGATGGCGGGCCAGATCGATCAGGCCCGACAGGTCGGCATAGGGCTCATAGTCGGTGGGATCGATTTCCGCCCACGGCATGGCAAAGTCCAGCGCGCTCTCGCCCCACTCTTCGGGATCGCCGGCTGAGGGCAGCACGATGTCGGGCACCACGCCCTTGGCCTGGGTCGAGCCACCGGCAATGCGATAGAACTGGGCCATGGTCAGCTTGATCTGCCCCAGACGGGCGTCTTCGCTGCGCGACATGTTGTCCAGGTCAATCAGGTTCTGCACGGTGCCCTTGCCGAAAGTGGGTTCGCCGATGACCACGCCGCGCCCGTAATCCTGGATGGCGGCGGCGAAGATCTCGGAGGCCGAGGCGCTGCGGCGATCGACCAGCACGCCCAGGGGACCATCCCAGGCCATGCCCGGTTCGCGGTCTTCCTCGAGGCTGACCTGACCGCGCGAATCGCGCACCTGCACGACCGGACCGGTATCGATGAACAATCCGGTCATGGTGGTGGCCTCGACCAGCGCGCCACCGCCGTTGCCGCGCAGGTCGACGACGAGCGCGTCGATGCCTTCGTCCTTCAGTTCGTTGATCAAGCGCCGGACATCGCGGGTGCTCGAGCGATAGTTGGGTTCGTTGCGCGCCCTGCCCTGGAAGTCGACATAGAACACGGGCACGCGCACGATGCCGATGCGACGGGTCTGGTCGCCGGCGGGCACCTCGATGATGTCCTTGCTGGCAGCCTGTTCTTCGAGCTTGACTTCGTTACGCGTCAGTTCGAGCACGGTCGACGGCCCGCTCAGCCCGGTATCGGCCGGCAGGATCTCCAGGCGCACGATGGTGTCGCGCTCGCCGCGAATCAGGTCGACGACATGATCGAGCCGCCAGCCGACCACATCGACCATTTCACCGTCCACGCCCTGACCGACGGCAATGATGCGATCGCCTGCCTGCAGCCGGCCATCGAGATCGGCCGGACCGCCGGGCACGACTTCGGAGACCGTGGTGTACTCGGTTTCACGCTGCAGCAGCGCGCCGATTCCTTCAAGCGACAGGCGCATGGAGATTTCGAAATCCTCCGAGCGGCGCGGCGACATGTAGGCCGAATGCGGCTCCACCGAACGGGCAAAGGCGTTCATGAACAGAGAGAACACGTCTTCGCTGTTGAGCTCGCCCACGCGGCGCTTGAGGCCGGTATAACGCTCGGTCAGTGTTTCGAGGATTTCGTCGTCTTCCTGGTCGGCCAGCCGAAGCCTGAGCCAGTCGTTCTTGACCCGCTTACGCCAGATTTCGTCGAGTGCTTCGCGGTCCTCGGCCCAGTCCGCTTCGCGACGGTCGAACTGATAGT
>SLIA01000324.1 GCA_007135935.1 Wenzhouxiangella sp. | reverse complement strand
GCCCGACCAGAACCGCGACGATCTTGACAGTGCTGTCCATCGCCCATCTCCCGTTCGTCACCCGTGAAGTGTTCAACATGATGTTCATTCCTAACAAGGGAAGCTCCCGTTATTGTTCAGCAAGGGCAACGCGCGCGCGCCGCTCTGTCCAGCCACCACGGCCATCCTGCACCAGTTCGCGCAGTTCCACCCGCTCGGGCCGTACCTCGAGAATCTCGCCGTAGTTCTGGCCCATGTGGTTGCCTTCGGTCACGCGATGCACCACGTTCTCGTTGTCACGGATCAGCGCATAGAGCTGGCCTTCCAGCTCCAGTGTGCCGACCATGGTCAGGGTATCCAGGGGGAAGCCTTCCAGGTATTCCCTGCGGCGGTCCGGATCCGGTCTAAGGCTCTCGTCAATGGCAAGCTCGTCTTCTTCCTGACGGGGCGAGCGGGCACGGAACGGATCGCGCAGACCTTCGGCCTCGTACAGGACCACCTCGGCCGGTCGCATCGGTTCGATCGGTTCGATCGGTTCGGGTGGCTGCTGGCGCACTTCGGCAACCCACTGTTCCAGGTCGCCGGTGCCACGGGTACATGCCGCCAGCACCAACACCACCATCAGCATCCCCAGGCTGGTACGAATTCGAGTATTCATCAGCGGCCTCCACCGGCACTGCCGGTGCCGATTTCGGATTCATCCAGATAGCGGTAAGTCGTGATGACCCCTTCCAGGCGCAGTCGACTTTCCGAATCCTCCACCGGTCGCAACGAAATATCACGCATGGTCAGAATCACCACCCGTGACAGGGATGCCACCGAACTGACGAAATTGCCGAATTCGTGGTACGTACCGACCATGCGTACATTGATGGGCTGCTCGGCATAGAAGTCGCGAATGACCTCGGAACGTGGCTCGAATAGCTCATTGTCGATGCCCGTGCCCAATGCGGTCTGGGAGATGTCGATCAGCAGATCCGGCATCTCGGTACGGGAAGGCAGTTGCCGCAGCATCACCTCGAGCATTTCTTCCATTTCCTCGAGCTGCTGCTCGTATGCGGCCAGGTTGGCCGCCTTCTCGTGTTTCTCGCGAAACTCCTGCTTGAGTTCGGTTTCGACGCGCTCGCGCTGGTCCAGCGTATCGCGCTTGTCCTTGATCATGTAGAAGTAACCACCGATCAGGATCAACACTGCCACGACAACCAGCAGGAACACCTTGACGCCGGTCGAGGCGGAGCCGATGTTGTTGAAATCCAGATCTCTGAGTTCTGATAGATCCATCGGTCAGCTCTCCTCCTCGTCGTTGGCTGCAGCCGGTGAGGCGACACGCGCGCGCAATTCGAATCGGAACGGCTGATCGGGCAGTTCTCTCTGACCCAGCACTTCAACGATGCGCAGACTCGGATCATGCAGCCATTCCGCGCCCTCGATATTGCGCATGTACTCCGAGACACGCGTCTCGGACTGGGTTGTTCCCAGAATGGTCAATTCCTCGCCAGTCTGACGAACCGAGGTCAATCGGATGCCTTCGGGAACAGTTTGTGCCAGGTAGTTGAACAGATGAACCGTCATTGACCGGTTCTCCTGCAAGCTCTCGATCACGTCCTTGCGCGCCAGCATGTGTTCCCGGGTCTCTTCAAGCTCCTCGATGCGCTGGATATCGCGCTCGAGTTGCCGGATTTCCGATTGCAGGTAGCTGTTGCGCTGGTCCTGGTCGGAAATCAGCCGATTCATCAGGTGATTGCCAATCAGCACCAGCACGATGGCCAGGGCGACGGTTGCACCGAGTGCCACCATGAAGTTGCGCTGCCTTTCCTGGCGCAGGTTTTCCCGCCACGGCAACAGGTTGATTCTTGCCATCAGTCAAATCCCCGCAAGGCGAGCCCGCAGGCTGTGGTGAAGGCCGGCCTGACCCGCTCCAGCTCGGAGACGTTGACCGACGGCGCCAGGCGCATGCCCTGGAGCGGATCGGCCAACTCGCAGGAGATGCCGACCTCGTCTCCCAACGCCTCGGCAAGGCCGGGCGTGGCTGCGGCACCACCGGTCAGGAAAAGGGTATTGATGCCGGAATAGTCACTGGAAGAGGAATAGAACTGAAGCGCCCTGCTGATCTGCTGGATCACGCTCTGGCTGAAAGGCTCCAGCAGTTCGTCCTCGAATCCCGCCGGAGGTGCCTCGCCACGCTGCAGGAAGCTTGCCTGCTCCTGGTCCATGCCATAGCGCCGCATGCATTCCTCGATCAGTTGCTGACCGCCAAAGGAATGCTCGCGACTGTAAATGCTGCGATTGCCGCGCAGGGCAATCAGGGTCGAGGCGGTCGATCCCATGTTCAGCACGCCAATGGTCTCGTTTTCGTCGATGCCGGCACGCTTGCGCACCAGGTCGAAGGCATTGCCGATCGCGAACGATTCCACATCGACGACGCGAATATCGAGACCGGCAAGTTCGGCCACCTCGCGCCGCATGTCGACATGCTCCGTTTTCGATGCAGCGAGCAGAATCTCGACCAGTTCGGCGTTGCGCGGGGAAGGGCCGAGCACCTCGAAGTCGAGGCTGACTTCCTCGCGCGGATAGGGGATGTACTGGTTGGCCTCGACCTCGATCTGCGCCTCGATATCGTCTTCGGACAGGTCCGAAGAGAGGTTGATGATCTTGGTGATGACCGCCGCCCCCGAAACCGCCATGGCACATTGCCTGGCTTTCGCTCCGGAACGCTTGACCGCGCGCTTGACTGCCTCGGCCACGGCGTCCGGATCGCTTATGGTGCCTTCGCTGACGGCCCCTTCCGGCACCGTCTCAAGCGCAAAGGCTTCAACCCGATAATCCGTTCCACTCTGCCCGAGCTGCAAAACCTTGATGCTGCTTGAGCCGATATCGACGCCCACTAGCGGTGGCGCGCTCGTGCCCATCAGCCTGCTGATTAGTCCGCTCATTATGATGTCTGTCGCCCTCTGTCGGCCTGGCTACAGGCCGGATGCCTGATTGCCCTCATTTCACTTCGATGCCTGACTTCCCCCCTGAAGAATCACACACGTCAGGCCCAGTATATGTCTGTGCTACCCTCCGAATCAAAACCGCGACAGCGCACGGTGATTTCGGGGCACTTTTTTGCTCGGTCTGCGTCCAAACAACGCATATCCCGTTTCGTCAGAATCTACATTTACCACAACTGATGGTTCGAATAAAGCCTTTAATAGTATTTTCTATCCGACTGTTTTTCCTGATGTTAGCATTAGGCGCCGTCGGATTGTTGGTGATTTGGCTGACAATCGCGCCATCACTGCCCTCCGTGGAGTCCCTGCGGGATGTCCGCCTGCAAGTACCGTTGCGGGTTTACTCGGCCGACGACAAGCTCATGGCCGAGATCGGCGAGCAGCGTCGACTGCCGGTCAGGCTTCACGAGATGCCCGATCGACTGAAGCTTGCGTTCCTGGCCGCCGAAGACGACCGATTCTACTCGCATCCCGGCATTGACTGGCGGGGAACCACGCGCGGCGTCTGGCTTTATGCACGCTCCATGGGACGCGGTCGCGTGCCCGGCGGCAGCACCATCACCCAGCAGGTCGCGCGCCGTTTCTTTCTGTCGACCGACTATTCGGTCACGCGCAAGCTGCGCGAGATCCTGCTGGCTGTCAAGATCGAGCGCGAACTGAGCAAGGACGAGATTTTCGAGCTCTATCTCAACAAGGAGTTTCTCGGTCATCGCGCCTACGGCGTGGGCGCGGCCGCTCAGGTCTATTACGGCAAGACCCTGGACGAGTTGACCCTGGCCGAGTCGGCCATGATCGCCGCCCTGCCCAAGGCACCATCGCGTGACAACCCGATCTCCGGGCCGCGTCAGGCCATGATCCGGCGCAACTGGATTCTCGATCGCATGCTCCGGCTCGGCTATATCGACGAGCAGACCCACGCCCAGGCCCGGGCCGAGCCCAACACCGCGCGCTACCACGGCCCCGTGGTGGCGCTGAACGCACCGTGGATCACTGAAATGGTGCGCCGCGATGTGGTCGGTCGACTGGGAGCAGACGAGGCATACTCTGGCGGATACAGCGCCTACACAACCGTGCAGGCGCCTTTGCAGCGTGCTGCCGACCAGGCAGTGCGTGACGGGCTGCAGGCCTATGACCGACGTCACGGCTGGCGCGGGCCGGAGCGTCGTCTCGACGAAAGCACCATGGCAGACCCGGAAGCGATTGCCGAGGAGCTGGAGCGAACACGGGCCGTGGCCGACCTGTTGCCCGCCGTCGTGCTCTCGGCCGACGAGGAACAGGCCGAATTGCTCGTGCGCGGGGGAGAATCCGTCCGCCTGGAACTCGACGATGTCACCTGGGCCAGGCCTTTCATCTCCGCCGACGCCATCGGTTCGCGACCCGAGACAGTCAGCGACGTTCTGGCTGCCGGAGACCTGGTCAGGCTGCGCCATGTCGGCGAAGGCTGGCGCCTGGCGCAGATTCCACAGGCCGAGGCGGCCCTGGTTTCGATGGATGCCGAAAGCGGCGCGGTCGTCGCCTTGGTCGGGGGGCTGGACTTCAACCGCAACCAGTTCAATCGCGTCGTGCAGAGCCGACGCCAGCCCGGCTCGGCCTTCAAGCCATTCATCTACGCCGCCGCGCTCGATAACGGCTTCACCGCGGCTTCGGTCGTCAACGACGCACCGGTCGTGGTCAACGACCCGTCCATGGAGCGGGCCTGGCGACCGACCAACTTCAGCCGTCGCTTCCACGGCCCGACACGGTTGCGCGAAGCGATGATCCATTCGCGCAACCTGGTCAGCGTCCGGCTGCTGATGGACATCGGGATCGAGCCGGCGCGCGATTACATCAGCGATTTCGGCTTCGAGCGTGCACAGTTGCCCAACGGACCGTCCATGGCCCTGGGCTCGGCATCGCTGACGCCCTTGAGCATGACCGCCGCCTACGCCGTATTCGCCAATGGCGGCTATGCCGTTACCCCGCAGTACCTGCACAGCGTGCACGACGGTGACGGTCGGATCGTCCTGGAGCCGGAATGGCGCCGGCTGTGCCGGGAGTGTCCGGACATTCCGCCGGCACCCGAACCGGTCGTGGTCGATGACACCGACAACGCGCGCAGCGACAGGCCGAGACTGCGCCGCCTCGAACTCAACGGCAACATGGCCGATGCCACCGATCCGGTTGACAATCCCGCGCTGCATGGCCCGCCGCGGCCAATGCATGCCGAAAAGGTGCTCGAACCGCAGACCGCCTGGCTGATCGATTCCATGCTGGCCGACGTGATCACCTCCGGCACCGGCCGACGGGCACTGGCGCTGGAACGCAACGACCTGGCCGGCAAGACCGGCACCACGAACGATCTGCGCGATACCTGGTTCGCCGGCTACGGTGGCGGCCTGGTGACCACGGTCTGGCTGGGCATGGACGACAACCAGACCCTGGGGCGCCAGGAACAGGGTGGCCGCACTGCCCTGCCGTTGTGGGTCGACTTCATGGACGTCGCGTTGCGAGACCGGCCCGAATATCGTCAGCCCATGCCGGTTGGCCTGGCCCAGGCCCTGATCAACCCGGAAACCGGCCAGCGCACCCGGCCGGGCACCAGCGGCGCCATCGAGGAGTGGTTCCATGCCGACAACCTGCCGCCGCTGGAGGAGTCCGCCGACTCGCGCAACGATGCCGACCCTTACGACATCTTCTGATCATGAGCAGGCGCAACAATCGTATTCGACAGGAAGTCGCGGCCGAGGCCGCGCGCATCATGGCCACCGAAGGCCAGCGCAGTTATTTCGCGGCCAAGCAGAAAGCAGCCGGTCACCTGGGGCTGTCCTCGCGCATGAGCCTGCCGTCGAATGCCGAAGTGGAGCAGGCCCTGCGCGAATGGCAGGCGCTTTATGGAGGGGAGGAGCATGCCTCGCTGCTGGAGGAGCTGCGCCGCGGCGCACTGTCGGCCATGCGCTTTCTCGCCCCGTTTCGCCCACGCCTGGTGGGGCCGGTGCTCGAAGGCACGGCCGACGAGTTCTCACGCATCAGCCTGCATGTCTTTGCCGACGACCCGGACGCGGTCGTCCATTTCCTGCTCGACCGCGGTCTGCCCTTCGAACAGGAGTCGCGGCGCATTCGCTGGCATGACGGCAGCTTTCGGGATCTCGAGGTGGTGGTCATCGAGGCGGGCGGCCAGACCGTCGAACTGATCCTGATGATCGGTCGCGAAGCCTTGCAGGCACCGCCCAGCCCGATCGACGGCCGCGCCCAGAAACGCATGGGAACCAGCGAACTGGCAAAGCTCCTGGCTACACCGGCATCATGATGTTCAGCCTCTGTTTACCCGTGAGCTGATAGCGTGGCAATGGTCATGAAACGATTCAACAGCCGTCTCGTTCTTGCTTTGCTCGCCAGCCTCGTGCTGGCCGGCTGCACGACCTATTCCCAACCTCGGTACGGGGGAGCAGGCGTTTATTACGAGCGCGCCTACCACCCGCCAGCGACACGGGTTCACGTCGACCCGCTGGTCTACCCTTACTGGTCGCTCGATTACTTCTATTTCAGCCGGCATTACCATCCCTATTCGGTGGTGGTACATCGCTACGACCCGTGGTTCTATCCCTACCCGGGCTGGTACTACGGATACCGTCCGGCCCCGCGCAGCCACATCGGATTGAGCTACCGCTATTACTACCCGTGGTACGCCCACGGCGCTTACCGGCACCACAGACCCTGGCAATCGAGCGTGGCCTTCAGCTACTGGCACATCAGTGGCCCGCGCCATCATTACACCCCGCGCGAACGCGTGCGTCAGGACAATCGACGGATCCAGGAGCTTCGGTATCGCCAGGCGCAGGCGGCCCAAAGACCACCGCAACGCCGTGTGCAGCCGCCCAGGGCCGCACCGCGCATCCCGAGCTCGACTCGTCCGCATACAGGCCGGGTCCAACAGCAGCAGCAACGGCAGACCTCACCGGTCATTCGTCGGCAACATGACCGTCGTCGCGCGCCGGTGCGGCCACCTGCCGAAGTCCGCCGCGAACTCCGGCAGCCCGAGACGGCACCGCGAATCCGGCAGCAGACGACTCCCCGGACCCGGTCGGAGCCGGCCCCGCCACGGCGGCAGAGGGCTCCGGAAGCACCACCCGACCGCCCGGCAACACGGTCGGAGTCACCACGCACGCAACAATCGACGACACCGCCGCGCAGCCGGGAATCGGCACCGCAACCACGCAGTCGTTCGGAGCGGCGCACGCGCCGTCCCGACCCACCACCGTCGCGTTCCTCGACGCCGCGCAGTCGCGACTCTGCTCCGGCGCGCCGGAGCAGCTCGTCGGAACGACGACGGGACCGCGAACGCGAGCGCTGACCGCCGTCGCTGCGTTGTACCCGGCCCGAACGAACCGGTAAAATAGACGGCTCGTCAGCACCTTGCGCACAATTCCATGCAGCACCCAGACTCCTTCGACGTCATCGTGATCGGTGGCGGACACGCCGGCACCGAGGCCGCCCTGGCCGCGGCCCGCACGGGTGCGCGCACCTTGCTGGTCACCCATTCCATCGAAACGATCGGGCAGATGAGCTGCAACCCGGCCATCGGCGGGATCGGCAAGGGCCACCTGGTCAAGGAAGTCGATGCCCTGGGCGGCATCATGGCCCGTGCCGCCGATGCCGCCGGCATTCAGTGGCGACGGCTCAACGCGCGCAAGGGGCCGGCGGTGCGCGCCACCCGCTGCCAGGCCGACCGCGACCTTTATCGCCGTGCCATTCGCCGCGCAGTCGAGGCACAGGACAATCTGACCCTGTTTCAACAACCGGTCGACGACCTGATCGTCGATGGAAATCGTGTTGCCGGCGTGCGCACGGCGATGGGGCTGGATTTCACGGCCCACGCCGTGGTGCTGACCACCGGCACCTTTCTCGGCGGCCGGATTCATATCGGCGAAACGCGTCAATCCGGTGGCCGCGCCGGTGATGCACCAGCCAATGCGCTGGCCGAGCGCCTGCGCGAACTGCCCTTCGCCGTCGGCCGGCTCAAGACCGGCACGCCGCCGCGCATCGATGGACGCACGCTGGACTTCTCGAAGCTCGAGGAACAGCCAGGCGATGAACAACGGCCCGTGTTTTCGTTTCTCGGCCATCGGGACGATCACCCCGAACAGGTCTCGTGCTACATCACCCGCACAAGCGAGGCGACGCATGAGCTGATTCGCGCCAACCTGGTGCGCTCGCCCATGTATGCCGGGCATATCGAGGGCACGGGTCCGCGTTACTGCCCCTCGATCGAGGACAAGGTGGTGCGTTTCGCCGACAAGAACTCGCACCAGATCTTTCTCGAACCCGAAGGGCTGGGCATCAACGAGTGGTACCCGAACGGTATCTCGACCAGCCTGCCCTTCGACGTGCAGATCGAACTGGTGCGCTCGATTCCGGGGCTGGAAAGCGCCCACATCACCCGGCCGGGCTACGCCATCGAATACGACTTCTTCGACCCGCGCGATCTGAAGCCCAGCCTGGAGACGCGCCACCTCGACGGACTGTTCTTCGCCGGCCAGATCAATGGCACCACCGGCTACGAGGAAGCGGCCGCGCAGGGCCTGGTTGCCGGGCTCAACGCCGCGCGCCAGGCACGGGATCTGGAAGCCTGGTCGCCGCGCCGAGACCAGGCCTATATCGGCGTGCTCATTGACGATCTGATCACCCAGGGTGCACCCGAGCCCTACCGCATGTTCACCAGCCGCGCCGAGTTCCGGCTGCACTTGCGCGAGGACAATGCCGACCTCCGGCTGACCGAACAGGGTCGCGAGCTGGGACTGGTCGACGATCAGCGCTGGCAGTTCTTCTGCCGGCGGCGCGAGGCCATCGACAACGAGCTCGAGCGTCTGCGCGCCCTGCGCATCCCGGCCGGTTCCGGCCTGGCCGACACGGTCGGCCAGACGCTGGCGATACCCGTGCGCAAGGACACCACCGCCGAGGAGTTGCTGCGCCGCCCCGAAGTGACTTACGACGCACTGATGGGGATCGACGGCATCGGTCCCGGCGCACAAGTCGATGATGTGGCCGAACAAGTGGCCATCCAGATCCGCTACGCCGGTTACCTCGATCGCCAGCAGGCCGAGATCGAGCGCCAGCGTCGCGCCGCCGAGCAGGTCATCCCCGAGGATTTCGATTACCGCACGGTCAAGGGGCTGTCGGCCGAGATCACTGAGAAGCTGGAGCGCTCACGCCCGCACACCATCGACCAGGCCAGCCGCATCCCCGGCATGACGCCGGCGGCGATTTCGCAGTTGCTGGTTTATCTCAAGCGGCATCGGTCTGCCGCCTGATTCGGGCGGAGCTGTAGAGTTGGCACCGGATGGTGTTGGTAATGGCTGGGCTGCAACGGCCTTCGACATTGAAGATTCTTTGAAACCGGGTGGCGTTCTGGTGCCACTGAAATCCCCTCGCAGCCAGTTACAGGAATCAGACTTCCGGACGTCCATTTGCCACTGATGGCACGGAAACTCCCTGCCCGCTTCCGGGCCGTCTCCGCCCAGCCATTACCAACACCACCCGGTTCGATAGGTTTGGAGTGAAAGAGAAAGGCCTAGCGGGGATCGTGCCGGCAGCCGGCACGATCCCCGCCCATGTCTCCTCCTGCCGTTTTACCGGCTGTCTACCGCATCTGCCGCATCCGACCAGGCATCGTGATCGAGATCGAGGTCGGAGAACTTCTCGGGATCGAATACCGGTACCTTGCCGGCGCGCGACTGATCGTCGTAATCGCGCATCAGGCGGAAGCCGACCTTCATCAGGAAAGCCAGCGCGACCAGGTTGACGATGGCCAGCAGCGCCATGGTCAGGTCGGCGAAGCTGAAGATGGTGGTCAGGTCCTGCATCGAGCCCCACAGAATCAGCACCAGCATCAATACCCGGAAGATGATGAAGAACCAGGGGTTGTCCGGGTTCATCCAGTACGAGGCGTTCTCGCCCAGGTAGAAGTTGTAGAGGATGGAACTGAAGGCAAACAGCATCAGCGACACGCTGACGAAGGTCTCGCCCCAGGGTCCGACATGCTCGCGCAGAGCCAGCTGGGTGAGGACCACGCCGTTGTCGACCGTGCCCAGCTCGTGCATGCCGGCCATGACGATGATGAAGGCGGTGGCCGTGCAGATGATGAGCGTATCGATGAACACGCTGAAGGACTGCACGATGCCCTGGCTGACCGGGTGCGGCACGTAGGCCACGGCAGCGACGTTGGGGGCGCTGCCCAGACCCGCCTCGTTGGAGAACAGGCCGCGACGCACGCCCATGGCAATGGCCGCACCGATACCGCCGCCGACGGCCTGCTCCAGGCCGAAGGCACTCTGAATGATGATGCCCATCGCGGTCGGAACGGCACCGATATTGAACAGCACCACGCCCAGCGCCACCAGCAGATAGGCAATGGCCATCAGCGGCACGACGATTTCGGTCACGCGGGAGATCCGCTGCACGCCACCAAAGATCGTGATGCCGATGACGATGGTCAGCACGATGCCGGTCACGTGCACCGGAATGCCGAAGGCCTCCTCCAGCGAGGAGGATGCCGTGAACGACTGCAGGGCGACGAAAGCCAGGCCGAAGGTGAACAGCAGCAGCAGGGTGAACACCATGCCCAGTTTGCGGCTGCCCAAACCTTTCTGCATGTAGTACATCGGACCGCCACGGAAGGTGCCGGTGCGGTGGTCACGGGTCTTGTAGGCCTGGGCGATGGAACACTCGAAAAAGCTGGTGGCCATGCCGATCAGGCCGACCATCCACATCCAGAATACCGCGCCGGGACCACCCAGGGTGATGGCCACCGCCACGCCGGCGATGTTGCCGGCCCCGACGCGCCCGGCCACGCTCAGCGTCAGTGCCTGGAACGACGAGACCTGGCCGGTGTGATGCCTGAAGGCATGCTTGAGCACCTTGAACATTTCGCCGAAGTAGCGGAACTGCACGAAGCGCGAACCGACGGTAAAGGCCAGGCCGATGGCAACCAGCACGGCAACCAGCACGTAGGACCATAGAAAATCAGTGGCTGTCTCAAGCATCCGGTCTATCCCCGATTGTTGTTGTCAGTTTGCCGGCTCGATCGATCATCAGCGATCAGTCCGATACCGGTCCAGCAGTCGATCCAGAAAGGCCTCGCGCTCCTGCTCGACCACGCGTCGCGGGGTAGTGTACCGCGCATGGCCGTCGGGCTCATCCGGGTTGAACACGACACCCCACAGCGGTCGCTGGCTGGCCGGATCGATGGCATAACGGAAGTCGCCGACGAACCATTCCTCGTCGGTATCGTAGTCCGGGTAGCGAAACAGCCAGTTCGAGGAAAAGTGATCGAAGCGACGCAGGTCGTCGCCCAGCCGACGATCAGGGTCGAAGGGCTCCGGATCGAAGGATTCGACCTTCCCGCCCGGCCACAAGCGTGTTTCACCACCCGGGGCGTTGCGAATGGCGACCAGGTGAAAGTGCTCGCCATCATCGACCAGGGCGCGCCACAAGACGAGATTGGCCAGGGCCGGCTTGGCCACGGTACGCTCGACCGCAATGTCCTGCTCGCCGGCCCAGTCGAGCAGCAGCTGTTCGGCGCGATGATTCTGCAGCGCGCCGAAAGCCATGTAGACCACCATCCAGGCCAGAGCTGCCCCCACCGCCCAGTGCTTCCGCCGCCAGACCGCCCAGGCCAGCAGGCCGAGCAGTGGCAGGGAGTAGAGCGGATCGATCACGCTGATCCAGTTCCAGGCCACGCGATAGTCCGAAAATGGCCAGAACAGGTAGGTCCCGTAGGAGGTGCAGGCATCGAGCAGGCCGTGCGAGGCATAGCCGAGAAAACACCACAAATAGAGCGGGCCGAAAGTCACCCGCTTCTTGAGCACCGGCCACAGCACCAGGGCCACGGCCAGCGCGCCGACCGGGATGAAGGTCAGCGAATGGGTGAAGTGGCGGTGATACTCGATGTAGAGCAACGTGTCTTCGCGCGATCGAATCAGCACATCGAGATCCGGCGCCATGCCGGCCAGCCAGCCCGACACCGCGGCCAGGCGCATCTGCTCGCGTCGCGCGGCCGGCAAGGCCCACAGGCTGCCGAAAACACCCTGGGTGACTGGATCCATTGTGCGCTATTCTCTCGGACTGGATGTCAGAGTGTAACGAAAGTGCATCGATGAACCGAAGACTGCCCGCCCTATTCACCTTCATAATAATGGCAGGATGCGCCACGACACCGGATTGCGGAAAGGAGGCTGCTTTTGCTGCCAGCCTGGCCGGTGAACCCGCCCAGGCCGCCTGCACCGGCGAAGACTATCTCGAGGCCCACCGCATCGGCTCGGCGCTGGAGGAAATGTATGCCGAGCGCGAAGCGTTGCTGGCCGACGAAGCCAGCCTGGACGCGGCCGAGCGCGCCCGGCTACGTGTGCTCGAGCGCGACATTCCCGAACTGGAAACCCTGGCCCGCATGCAGGGGCTCAAGCCCCCGTCACCATCTCCCGAAGCCCTGGAGCATTAACCCGGCCGGTAGGTAGATCACATCGGCGCGTCGCACAGACAGTGGGCAATCACGCCGGGCCGACCGGATCGGGTCGCTTCCGTGATCAGGCGCAGATCGCGCATCAGATTGGCTCGCGTCTCGGGCGGCAACCAGTCGGTCAGTCCGTGACCGGACTCCAGGCCGGCGGTCATCAGCGCCCTGGCGCCCATGCCGGCGAAGAACTGCTGCCACGGCTTGAGCTCCGGCTCAACATACCTGACCCGGTAGTCCTCCCCGAGACCGGCGATTCTCGCGGCCGAGGCAATGGCATCCTCGAGATTGCCGAGATGGTCGACCAGGCCACGTTCCAGCGCCTGGCTGCCGGTCCACACACGGCCTTGCGCCACTTCGTGCACGGCATCCACATCCATCTCGCGGTGTTCGGCCACCAGGCTGAGAAACTCCTGGTAGGTGGCATTGATCATGGTATCGAGCAGACCGCGCACTTCGTCGCTCAGTGACCGGTCGATGCGCAGCGCGCCGGCCATGGGGGTCGTGCCGACACCATCGGTATGGATGCCGATGCGCGAGAGCGACTCCTCGAACGTCGGGATGAAACCGATGACCCCGATCGAGCCGGTGATCGTCGTCGGGTAGGCCCAGACTTCATCGGCACCCATGGCGACCCAGTAACCGCCGCTGGCGGCAACGTTGCCCATGCTGACCACAACCGGCTTGCCGACATCGCGCAGGGCCTGCAACTCCCGACGGATTGCTTCGGAAGCAAAGGCGCTACCGCCGCCTGAATTGACCCGGAAGACCACCGCCTTGATGCTGTCGTCGCGCGCGGCCTGCCGGATCAGGCGCGAGGTGGACTCATCACCGATCGTGCCCGGCGGCTGGTCACCCTCGACGATCATGCCCTCGGCCACGATCACACCGACACGATCACCGGGCTTGCGCACCGGCTTTTCGGTGCCGACGAACTGGCGGTAGCCGACACGGCGAAAGTCTCCGTTGTAGTCGGGCGCACCGCGCTGGGCAAGTTCCGCGCGCAGCTCCGGCCGGCTGACCAGGCGATCGACCAGGCCATTGTCCAGTGCCATGCGCGCTGCATTGCCCTCGGCGCGTTCGAAGTGCTCGGTGAGATTCTGGGTCAGATCGACCAGGACATCCACGGGCAGTCCGCGGTTCATGGCCACGGCATCGAGGTAATCCTGCCAGAGTCCGCCGAGATAGTATTCGCTCGCCTCGCGGTCGGCCTCGGACATGTCGCTGCGCTCCCAGGGCTCCATGGCCGACTTGTAGTCGCCGGTCTTGAACAGGTTGACCTCCACGCCGAGCCTGTCCAACCCCTCGCGATAGTAGTTGCGATACCGGCCGAAGCCTTCCAGCAGCACCATGCCGTCATGGTTCAGCCAGATCTCGTCGGCCTGCGAGGCCAGGAAATACTGTCCCTGCCCCATGTAACTCCCGTAGGCGATCACCGGCTTGCCTGACTCACGGAAAGAAGCAAAAGCGCGGTCGAGATCCTGCATCACGCCGGTGCCGACCCCCCACAGGTCATCGGTATCGATCAGAACCTGGGCAATGCGATCGTCATCGGCAGCCTTCTCCAGCGTCGCCAGGAGATCGCGCAGGCGCGTCTCGGGCATTTCCTGCCCCAGCGCCTCGTTGATCATGCGCTCCAGCGGGGTACCGCTGTATTCCTCGACGATCATGCCTCTGGGGGACAGGACGAGTGTCGTGTCGTCCTTGATGACCAGGCGATCACCACCGCCGAAGATCATCCCGACGATCAGCGCCAGCACCAGGAGAAACAGAATGTTGAATACGGCCATGCGGAAAGCCGTGAGGCCGCGCCAGAAGCCGAGCCAGAGGCGAACGAGGATGTTGGGTTGCTGTCGGGAGTTCATGATCCGTGCGCAATAAGAGTCAAGATAGTGATTCTATGGGCGGGGGGTGAAGATCACAATGTGTCGGAGGTAATGGGGCGGAAGGTGAAAGGTGAAAGGTGAAAGGTGAAAGGTGAAAGGTGAAAGGTGAAAGGTGAAAGGTGAAAGACGGGAGAGACGAGTGAGGGAGATGGGCTATCAGAAGCCGGGATGGGGTTTGCCG
>SLIA01000292.1 GCA_007135935.1 Wenzhouxiangella sp. | reverse complement strand
CATCTGGCACACCCGTTGCCCTTCCCTTCCGCCGAGTAACCGAAGTGCGGCACATCGGCCGCCTTCACCTGGCGGGAGTATTTCGGTCGCTGGAAAAGACCAGGTCCGGACCCGCACCATTGTTCATCCCAAATGGCCCAAGACGGCCGGGAGATCAAGATGCAGAACTTTCTGACGAAGCTTTGGAACGACGAGTCCGGACAGGATCTGGTTGAGTACGCGCTGTTGCTGGTGCTGATTGCCATTGCTGGAGCGGCCGTGCTGATCACCCTTGGCGGGGAGATCAACAATGTCTTCACGAGAGCCTCAGAGGATTTGGAGGCCGGTCTTACCGAAGCCCCCTAGTGATGGTGACGGCACCTGATCTCGATTAGGTGGTTCCGTTGAGTGGAGTCTGACATCCGCAGGACGAACAATCTGCGGATGTCGGACTCCCTCAGGGGGAGTATGGGACGCGTCACTGGCGCATTTTCCTTCTAATTTGACGCTTACCCATGTCGAACACATTGATCGCACTTGACGTGATCCTCATCGGCGTCGTGCTGGCTTCCGCTATCCTCGATCTTCGAACCCGCCGGATTCCCAATTGGCTCACCGTATCGGCGCTGGGAGTGGCTCTATTGGTCCGATTGCCCATGGGGGGAGATGCTCTCCTGACTGGATTGGCCGCAGCGGCGGTCGCCTTTCTGATCACTTTGCCGTTCTTCGCCTTGGGGGGGTTGGGTGGCGGAGACGTCAAGCTTCTCACTGCGGTGGGAGCGTTTCTCGGAATGGATCGGTTATGGGGAGCGCTATTTGTCACCGCAGTCGCCGGCGGCGTTTTTGCTCTGTTTACGATCATCCGTCGGCGACGCTTCAAGGAGACGGCCTGGAACTTCTACATGATCTCCAAGAAGCTCCCGAAACGCTCTTCGTATGCGGGTTGGAAGCAGGACAATGGGGATGGCCTGAACATCCGTTCGGCAGGGGCGCTGACCCAGCCCTATGGAGTCGCCATCGCCATCGGCGCCATCTGGGCCATCAATCCCTTCTTCTAGGAGCAGGACGACATGAAGGTCACAGGAGGGGACCGAGCTGGGGTGTCCGCGAGCGTTTCCAGCGCTCGCCGCCACAGGTTGGGGGACCGTCGGGGTCAGTCACTGGTGGAGTTCGCCCTCGTCCTCCCGATCCTACTTCTCATCTTGGTCGGGATCCTGGAGTTCGGAATTGCCTTCCGAACTTTCCAGGTGGTGACAAACGCAGCGAGGGAAGGGGCCCGCACGGCTGTATTGGGAACAACCCGGGCGGAGGTCCAGGACGTTGTAAACCGATACATGGAAAGCGGAGGCCTCACTCTGGACTCGGACAATCTAGTGTTTGAGTGCGTTCCTCAGCCCGGAAGTGCTCCCAATCCGAATAATGGCGGTCCCCCGTGCTCCAACGGACAGATCGCCCGGGTGCAAGTGACCCAGCCCATCAGCTTCGCGGTGCTGGGTGCACTCCTGAACCGGACAGTCGGGCCCCCCACTTTGCGCAGCACCTCGGAAATGCGCACGGAATAGATTCTTCTGGAGATGGACTCCAATGCGACGAAAGGCTGTGTTGTTCCTGGTCCTCGCCCTGGCTCTGGGTGGGTTGGCTGCCTTCCTGGCGCTCCAGGTGTTACGCCCGGAACTGGCTGAACCTGACCCCATGCGCGCCCAGGCGGCAACGATAGATGTGGTCCTCGCGGCCCGGGACCTTCCCACCGGTACAGTGGTTGGTCAGGCTGACATCCGGACAATCCCCTGGCCCGGAGACGCGCTACCTGCGGGGTTTAGCTCCAGCGCCGCTGAAGTGGTTGGCCGCGGTGTGCTTCTGACCATCCGGGAGAATGAGCCCCTGCTGGCGAGCAAGCTCGCTCGTCCCGAGGCAGGGGGGGGACTCTCCATCAGCATCCCTGAGGGGAAGCGTGCCCTGACCTTCCGAGTCGATGACGTGATCGGAGTGGGTGGCTTCGTGCGGCCCGGCCACAAGGTGGACGTCCTGGTGACGGTGGGAGCCGATGGTGGTGGTGGACAGCCCACGACCCGCATGGTCCTCCAGAACATCGAGGTAGCAGCAACTGGCTCCACCGTAGAGCCAAATCCCCAGGGTGAGCCGGAGACGGTGCCTAATGCCACCTTCCACCTGGCGCCTGAGCAAGCCGAACGGCTTGTGATGGCGGCACGGAGCGGAACCATCCAGCTCGCCCTGCGGAACCCCCTGGACGTTGACACCGTGTCCACCCCCGGTGTCCGTCTCAATCAGGTCCTGACTGGACTGGCGCCGGCCGCTCCTCCGGTTCGCCGAGCGGCGCCGGCCGCGCCGGCTGCTCCCCCCGCCCCGTCTCGAGTGGAGGTGGAGATCTACAGGGGGCCCCAGCGCAGCACGTCCACGGTGGATACGTCCGTGGTCGGTGGCGGTGGCGGTGGCGGTGGAGGTGGACGATGACCCCCTTCGCCGCGGTTTCCATGCCCCATTCCCGCCATGCCTCAGGGCCGGTGGGTTCTCCCGACCTTTCCCGAGGACGTCCTGAGATGTGGAAGCTATCCTGGCTCCTGTTTTTTGCTGGCCTGTTCCTGATTCCTTCCAATGGCCTGTGGGCCCAGTCTGCCGAGGGTAGATCGGCTGTGGTGACGGTTCCCCTTGGCAACTCTACCGTGGTGACCCATGACGCCACTCTTGAGCGCGTTCTGGTGACCGACCCGGCCATTGCCGACGCACTTCCGGTCACGGCACGGGAGGTAGTGGTGAATGGCCTGGCCGCAGGTACGACCACCCTTCTGTTCTGGGACAACCTGGGCCGCCGTCACGCCTATTCGGTCCACGTGGTGGCGGACATCGAGTCCATTCAGGGTGAGATGGAGAGGATGTTCCCGGGGAACGGCGTCACAGTCTCGGCCGTGGGGAACGCCATCATCCTCACCGGAGAGGTGACGGACCCGAGAGCTTCGGAGCGGGCTGTGGCCCTGACCCGGGCGCTAGCCAACGGCTCAGAGATCCTGAATTACATCTCCACTCCCGACCCTGGGCAGGTCATGCTCCGAGTACGGGTGGCAGAGGTGAGCCGTACAGCCATTGAGCGGCTCGGCATCAATCTGTTGCGAATTGATCCGTTCAACCCTCGCGGCACGGACGAAGGGATGATCCGGAGTGGGGGGCTGGCCAGCCCAGGAGGTGAATTCCCCCGGGTGGGCCCGCAGGGTGGACCGAGTCAGACCTTCTCCGATGCGGTGAACTTCTACCTCTTTCACCAGAGTTCCAATGTGGCGGCGTTCATCCAAGCGCTGGAAGATGAGGGGATCTTCCGCAGCCTGGCCGAGCCCAACCTCATCACAGTTCCCGGTGAGACAGCCTCTTTCCTGGCGGGTGGGGAATTCCCCTTCCCCATGGTTCAGCCCCAGACCGGAACTGTTACGGCCGACTTCAGGGAGTTCGGAATCCGTCTGAACTTCATGCCCACCATCACCAACTCGGGGGCCATTCGGCTCTGGGTCGAGCCGGAGGTATCCACCCTGGACTTCGCGTCCGGGGTCCTCATCGCCGGAACGCAGGTGCCGGCCCTACTGTCGCGCAGGGCCGAGACCACCGTGGAACTGAATGACGGCCAGACCTTCGCCATCGCCGGTCTCATGGACAGCGAGATGACGGAATCGGTGAACAAGGTGCCCTATCTGGGGGACATCCCGATCCTGGGTCGCTTCTTCCGGTCGTCGGAGGCCCGTGAGAACCGGACGGAGCTTCTGGTCCTTGTGACCCCGCACTTCGTACGACCCATGGACGCCATGCCCGAGATCCCCACAGGCGAGTTGGACGTCTGGCCCTGGGGTGATTTCATGCTGAGGGAGCTGCGGAGCATCCCCCCTGCGGATGAGCCCGATCCCGATGTACAGGACGAACCAAACGGAGGATGACCTTATGGATACCCGGGAGATG